>JBLINZ010000001.1:0-60645 GCA_047639375.1 Mariniblastus sp.
AATCCAACAGGGTACTTTCGCAGAATCTATTATCCTGCATGGTGTCAAGCAATGCCAGCTCGCCGCGAGGTGCGATGCATTAACCGCAGCGCTTCGATCACTTTCGATCACTTTCAATCCCAGCACGTTGTCAAAAAGTCACAAAAAGACTGCTCAAGGGCAGCCCATGTGGCTTATGCATTCGCCACCAGGCAACACTCAGGACTCCGGGCTCTGTAATGACATCGTGTAATGCGACCCACGGTGAATGAGTGCAGCGGTGATGACCGTAGAGTCTTGACTCAGGCATCATTACGTCAGCGCAAGACGTATCATATTCGTTCGGCCGAATCTTGATGCAAGATTCAGGCCAGGCATTCCGAAAATCGGTAATACTTAATACCGCAGGTTACTTGCTCTGTCTCCGGCCCCAAGCCTAGATGGCGACAAGAAATCCGACGCGGGTGACCCAATGTAATCCCCTATTTCGGATTTCCATTCGGCGGAAAGCTTCTTCAGAATGTCCTGATCGGTCTGATCTTGAACTTCCGAAAATCGTTTTTCATGTTTTTCGTATTCGCTTATTAGTTGTCCGTTGCACATGACATTCGCGACCTCAAACGTACAGGAAATACACTAATTCTCGGGCGAGGCGAAGAGCTGCCAATAAACCAACCCCAACCCACAAACTCAACTGACGTTTTGAATAGGTGTCAAAGCTCTTTTCTGAGACGGGCAACAATCGCTGAAGCGCCGTTGCGTAACGAGCCCCCATCCAGACAACGACAACTAACGTGATCGCAAGCGAGAAATCTAGCAATGCAGAAATTCGCACGCGACTCCAATTGTCTGTATTGTACAAATGGCCATAGTCAGTCCAGATCCATAAAAAGCAATACAGTGACGCGAGCACACAGAATACCGAGACACTCCTGACGATCATCGTGGTAATTTGAATCCGACGGATAGTGTCAAATCCAGTTTCGGTTGCTCCTTGGCGAGGCTGAGCAAAACTTGGCGATTCAAAAGGATTGCCAGACCCCGAACCAGGGGCGCCGGGACTGGGCGAAACAAGCTCTGGCGGCTTCGCTTCAGCAGGCACCCCTAATTGCTCAAGAGTCTCAGCACAATTCTGGGCGTAGCTCGCATGCTCGGAGCCACCACTCGCCACTTGGCGATACAAGCTGAGCGCCTTGTTCCGATCACCAAACTTTTCAGCCTTGAAGGCTAATGCGAGCAATTCTTCTACGTCATCTGACATGGTCATACTTACTTTGCGGGCAGGTGGTTAGCCTCTCTACTTCCCAGCAAGTCTACCAAGTTTTGAAGTCGAGAGAATGAACGCAATCATCAGGACGATGTTCGCAAGCGAAAACAGCCAACCAATGTCGTGTTGATCCCGGAACACAATTGAACAGACAAACAGTACGGCGCCGACTACAAGAACTGCAATGCGGTACGGATAGAATGGCAAAACCAAACGAAGTTTTCAGCCACAAGAACAGCGGGAGTCAAAAATTGAATTCAAAACTTTGTCAACATTGACCCTTTTTTAACCGAGAGCATTGGTCAGCCCGAAGCTTTTCCATACCGTCCAAATTTGCCGGATGCGAATTCGGCGATTCATAAGGATTTTGCATTTTGGTCAATCGCACGATCCAATTTATTTGCGTCTCGACAACACTCAACAACGACAAAGCCAACTAGACAGTACGCACCTCGAGTGCGTTAATCAAAGCTGGTGCAAGAATCAAATCGAGCGTGACGCTAATTCCAGCTCCACGACTGCGCGATCTCTTCCACCACCGGCCAGATTTCCGTATTGGACTTAGAGGCACCCAACAAAAAGCAGAGGTGCTCGCCATGGTGGACTGCAATGCATTCTCGTGGCATCAGCTGTTCATAGTTGGGCGGAATCGACACTCGATACGCTTCAGCTCCATCGATCAAATAGGGCAGCTTAGCAGTCGTCCCGCCAAACTTTTTCGCCAGCGCGTTTGCAGAGTCCTGTACCCTCTCGGATAAGGGTTCGCCGACATCAATCGAAATCATATCCTCTACCGTTTTAGGGTCCGTACCTTCACGCGTGAGAATCACTGACGTCAGCCCGCCTGAGCGATTTGGCAACCAACCGGTGGGAGTAGGAAACGAAGCAATTCCGATATCATTGATCAATTGACCCTCAACTTTTTTGACTTCTAAGGCACCGTTACCTTCCGGCCCCCCACATCCGATGAAGAGACCAGTCAAAAAAAGCAGCAACAACACAGTCGTGGGCCGCATTGTATTTCCTTAAGCCAAATTTCGAACTGAGATAACTAAAAATTGCCCCACAATAATCGCAACTGGATTGAATGAGGCAACCAATAGATCCTGTGTTGAACCCACCCCGAAGTCAATTTGATCCACGTCGCATTCCAGCCAATCTAATAATGAAATCGAGATAGACCACTCTGGCAATTCGGCGCTACGTTGAATGTGATTTATAGGGCTGAAAGTCAGAGAGCTGCTGATTTCGAAAACCAGTGTCCGCTCATCGGACAAAAAAAAACGATGCTGCCCAACGCTTTCGCGTTGTCGACAACATCGGTTTTTACGGGACTCCCTGTTGAACAGGTCGCCCTTTATCTCGTCATCCGAAAATGTGTGGTGCTAACAACGAGCCGTTGGGCTGTGTGTTGCACTCACGTCTTCTTCTGCCAACCTCTCGGTCAATCCAATCAATACAATGGCAAGCAAACGAATAGCTGCACTTGGGCTCTAATTGACAAAAAAAACTAAGTGAGATTGCGTCTTTCTAGCAATCACTAGAAACAGACAAATCACTCTTTCGTTTTCTTCACTCTTTGAGCTTTTCGTTTTTCTTTTGGACTTAGCTTCGCCTTCTTTTGCTTTTCTTTTCTGCCTTTATCTTTGCTACCACCCTTGTCGCCCATAGTTGCGCTCCGAAAAAATCAGTCTTGAAATGGACTCTGTCGACTCTTAGACAACTTGGACGTTCTCGGCGCAAGGACCTTTTTGACCCTGTGCTTCGTTGAACTGGACAGTCTGTCCTTCTTGAAGTTCTTCGAAGCTAGTGCCTTCGACGCTGGAAGAGTGAAAGAACAAGTCTTTATCTCGTCCAACATCAATAAAGCCAAAACCTTTGTCTGTGAGTCGCTTAATCTTACCTTCAGCCATTTTCAATTCCTGTTGAGTGTTGATTGGACTATGCTTGATACAGAATGTACAAATCAGCCCAACTAGACGCTAACTTTATCAGATAATGCTGTCATTGTGGGGGCGAAATCAATAAATCCACAAAACAGACACGGATAATTTGGCGACTTATGCATCTTCAAGTCAGCCAAAACAAGAAGTACTGGGGAAATGCACGAAAATCGGTCGAGAGGATTCCTTTCGAAATAACGCCAAAAACCGTCTCCACTTCTCAATGGATGGTCAAAACATCGGCCGATTCGCTATTCCTTAAACGCCAATCCTAGTGTCCCAGGGGGGCCCGGCCGCTTACGCATCACGGCTCACGAAAGCTCGGCACATGGCCCAAAAATGGCAGCCCGATAGTCAAATGGTTTGCCGGCGGTGATTAAATCGACAAGCCGTTATCGCTATCCGATATCTTCAGGGCCATTCGACAAACTACTGTCGGAGCCGGAGTCGTAGGACTTAAGTAGATCCATCTGCGAATCCCGAACTGTTGCCAGTCGCGCTACATCCAAATCGGACATTTATTGATCGAGCGATCCTTACCTGCAAACCTTGGTGATGACCCAACAGGCACCAAAGTCGACCTGGGCCACTTGGATCAGTTCTTGGTGAATTCGGCTGTCAATGCACACATTTCGATGCCAGCCGGTGGTGGGTTCAAGATCAGCACAATGGCTGAACCGTCGTGGCCCTTGGTCATTTCGATGGAACTCGAAATCGGCGTCTACTCCGTGTCATTTCAAGTAACTCGTCATCTCCTGAAGTCGCTTCTAGCCACAGCACAGGACTTCCTCGTATTCCACCCATTTGCCCCAAAGCCAAACGAATCCGAGAATTCGCTAACACATCTCACCATCATATTGTCTTAACTTGATCGCTCATGACAAAGATCGCTTGAGCTTGCACTCCGAATTGTCGACTAAAAACAGATAGGAATGTGCTGATTGGTGAATCTTTAGCGTTTGCACCGATTATTCTGTTCATTTGAATGAGAAAACTGATGCGATTAAAATTGTTAGCTTTGTTAGTCCTGTTGCTGTCCTTTCAGTCAAACGTCTTGGGTCAAACCGAGTCGCTGATTTTTGGGAGTGGCACTCGTACTGCGAGTCGGATCGGGATCCCTTCCATCGGAGAGAATCTCACCGACCTGCAAGATGAATCCGATCAAGATTCGGAGACGTCTGCCTACCTCTCGATTTTCGCCGGGCTTAGCGCCGGCGAGACTAACGAAGGTACCGAGCCAGCTACGCGGCGACTGCCCGTCGTGGTTGAAGAGATCGTTAAACCTGGGAAGCAAGCCTCGGACGACGAGTTCAAAAAGCTGCAGTACTACGCGGCCTATGATAAAGGATTCGCAATCCTGCCTTACGACAAAAAAAAGAATCCCACTGATTTACGGATCAACGGTTGGATTCAATTTCGGCATCACGGCTTCGCCCGTGACGTTACCAGCTGGACCGACAATGCCGGCGTCAACCGCTCCGTTCGCAACCGAAACGCCTTCGACATCGAACGCGCACGATTGTCTTTCAAGGGGACTGCGTTAGATGAGCGTTTGACTTACTTCTATCAATTGGATGGAGACACGGATGGCTTGCACGGCGTCGATTTCTTTGACTATTGGTGGTCCTGGAAGTTCAGTGATCGATTCCGCCTGCAATTTGGCAAGCGTAAAGTGACTGCCGGCCGCCAATGGCTGCTGGGGGCACGGCGCACTCGTTTTATTGATCGCCCCATTTCAAACGACTTCTTTCGCCCTGACCGAACGATCGGATTGTTTGGCATCGGAAAAATTGGAGCCAATGGGCATTACGAAGCGATGATTGGGAATGGCTACCGAACCAGCAATCTTCCCAACAATACCACCGACGATCAATTCACGTTCGCGCTCACTCAATACGTCGATCCCTATGGTGACTATGGCAGTCAGATCGTTGACTTCGACAATACCTGTGACCCGCTGGTCCGTTTCGGTCATTCCTTCGTGTACTCACCTATCACCTCGGAAGCCTTGGGCAGTCCACAAACCGAAACCAACTTCCTTCGCCTGACGGATGGCACACGACTGAACCAAGTCGGAGCATTGAGTCCGGGAGTCAGAGTTTCTGGTGTCAACGTGTTGTTCTATGGAGTCGACTTCGCGGCCAAATGGCGTGGCTGGAGTATGAATTCCGAGGTCTTCATGCGGTGGCTGAACGACTTAGAAGCAGATGGTCCGCTTCCCGTCGATAGCCTGATGCAACGTGGCTATTATGTGGAAGGCGGAAAGTTCATCGTACCGCAAAAGCTGGAAGTTAACTTTCGTTATTCGGAAGTCCGGGGGCTCGTTGGCGGCGGTTCTGAGTATGCGGGCGGATTGAACTGGTACCCACTCGAAAACAGCCACAAGTTTAAGTGTTCGTTCGATGTTACGATTCTCGACGGAAGTCCACTCAACAATACCGCATCTGACATTCTGGTCGGCGACAACGGCACACTGTTTCGCACCCAAATTCAAGCTGAGTTCTAATGCCACGCCGGCTAGATTCGCATCTAGCAATTGCCCATCGGAAAACCAACGTTGTCCACTGAAATTCCAAGGCGAACTGCCACACAAAGAACGTGACACCCATACAAATCAACGATTGGTTTAGTGAATTCAAAACGCCAAGTGGCACTGGCATGGCTGCCGAAAAAAAGAACGTGGAATTCTCTATCGCAAAAATTCGAGAGCATGACGACCAGTAATGAAGCGTTGGAAGCAATAGATAAAGTCGCTTTCGCCGATGAACGATCCGGTCTATCTGCTCAAAAGTCTGATTCCTACTTTTTTGACTCCAGCGGGATGTCGATGGAATTGCTGTTATTCTAGACTGTGATTTTCATGATCTCGCCCCCGTCGCTGTCTGGAAACGCAAACTTTTTTTTTCTTGTTATTACTTTCGGCGCTTTGAACTTTCTTGTCTCCTTGCGCCGACTCGTCGACATTGCCGGGCATCAGTGCTTGCTGGAAATACTTATCGCCTTGGTTGAACTGCGTTGATTTGGCGCCACTTCACAGCCGAGGCCTGACTCGAGATTAAAGCGTTTCGGGATCAGTTCCTTATCCCCCAACTTCTTCGAGATTCGGATTCGATAAAATCCGTATTGCATGGTTGGAACGTTGGGAGCAGCCCTGACAGATTTTTCAATTGCGAGAACCACGACTCCATCACTATCAGACACTCCGGTCGCCTTCAGGACATTGGTTCCAAGGAACGCGTAGGGTTCCAGCGTAACTTCAGCATCTGCCAAAGGCTTTTTGTCAATCTTCACCCTTAAGCTATGAGAAAGCTGACCGACACCGGATTCTTGCCACTCATTGATTCGATCCGATATTTCGCCACTGGACAAATAGCCGTCCGTGTCACGGTCGAGTAAATCGAGTTGAATTCCCGGGGCCTGCTCGAGCTCCTTGGCCGAAAGCTGTTGGTCGCCGTCTTGATCGAACTCGGCAACCGCCGCTTCACCAGCCATGCTGGCGCCAATCGAGGGAGGTCGAACGCGGTCCGAGCCACTCGAGCACCCCGTGCTCAACAAACAGGACAAACCCATAAAGGCGGCGCATGCCTGCAGTCGCCTGAACTTCAAATCGTGACGGTCGAATACCCAGGCCATCACGTAAACTTTATTGATGGAGAAGCGACTCATTTGGGCGTGACCTTCCCGTCTTGCCGATTCGCCATCACGCGCGTCAATTCTTGACTTACTTGAAACGAAACGTTGTGAACGGATCCATCACAATTAGCCATTTGCACCCCACCTGGATGGGCACTTCCAAAATGCAAGTTCGACGAAAGGCTGAGACCTCTTGTGTCATGAACAGGAGCAAACCTACCCGATCGATAGAAATCATTATTAAAGCCCGAAGCCCAGTGCTCGTTGTCCGAAGAAGACCGACCCGTTTCATAGTCATCAGGATTCATATACTTCTCACCGACAAGATAGGTGTTAGATGTTCCGTCGGAAATCTGCGCAATTCGAACTTCACTATGAGGAAACGAAATCCCATTGAACCGAGTGCTAAAATCTGGAATCTGAGACTCACTATAATGCGATGAAGGGCCTGGAATATCCACGAAGGGAATGCTTTCGCCAATATTGATCGCGTAGTCTGTGCGAGCCAGAAAACGTTGGCCCGCAGCCGAGTATGCGACGTTGTGCCCGATAAAACTCCCATCAACAACTTTCGGGTACAACACAGCCGCGCGGCGGGAAGGACAATGAAACATCGCAACCGGAGTTGTGACCATCGTCCTGGCACCTTCTCTTTGAGGCCACGTAATGTTGTTCGCGTCACCATCGGATGCAAGCTGATGGAGGTTCTGCTTTTCAATAAATGGCAGTGAATTGTAGACCCAACCGCCCGGCTGTTCTCGACCAAACCCACGATCAGCATCGCCGGCCCAGAAATAGCCCCAGCCGCCCGTTGGGAAATGCAAATGAGAAGATTCCATGTTGTGCATGCCAAGTGCAAACTGTCGCACGTTGTTAGCACATTGGGTTCGTCGAGCTGCTTCACGAATCGACTGAACGGCAGGCAAAAGCATGCCAATCAGAATCCCGATGATCGCAATGACGACAAGGAGTTCAACCAAAGTAAACGCGAGACGGGACCTCGAAGTGTCAAAGGCGGGGCTGGAACTCATGAGTCAATTCCGACGGAAAAAAAGTAGTTTTAAAACACAAGCCGATGGCGAACTTTTCACTAGATCAGCCATCGTATTCGTAGCATAGCGGAAAACCCTCCAACCGACATGAAAAATAATCTACATGTCTCTCACTACGCTGCGTACCAAGTCCGCACAAAACATTACCCAAAAATACCAGAATGGATACCTTAAGGATGAATTGCCGATTGAGACTAACAAAACGCTGGGTGTTAAATTTGAAAAAATGCCAAATTCGAGGTTTGAGTCCTAACTTCGTTAATTGATGAGTTTATAGTGATGTTTCGTTGTTTAACGAGAGCGCTGACTTTCGCTTTCAGACATTTAATCTTTTTGAGCAAGCATCATGAAAAAAATCTTTTGTTTATTGGCAGTTGCAGCTTTATTTGCGACCGCCCCCCTCAACGCTGATGTTATCAGCGTCAATTTTTCGGAAGCCGCTGACCGTGTTAACCAGACACTCACTCCAGGCACATTTGCAGGAAGCGGATTAGGAGTTGACGCCGGCAACTGGAATAACGTGGCATTGCTAAACGGCTCTCAAGGATCATTGAACGACCGCGACGGTGTGGCAACGGGAGTATCGGTCACTTGGGGTTCAGGTGGTATGTGGGGAGACGCTACGGCAAACGTCGACGCTGACAATGGCATCGGCAACGCAATGATGTTGCGCGGCTATCTCGACGATACTGATGATATCGGTGGTACTTCGGATGGCATTGGCGTGTCGATTGACCTTAGTGGCATCACTTACGGAACCTACGACATTATCATGTTTGGATCGACTGACACCGCTGGTGGTGGCTACGTTGATGCAACCATTGGTGGCAACGTCTACTCAACAACGGGTACCAAGGATCTGTACGGTGCCAATCCAAATCTTGATGCCACTCGAACTTGGGTCGCAAGCGGATTATCTGGCAGCTCACTTTCAATTACATTGGAAACCCGAAACGGCGCTACTCGTGGTTCAGTTGCCGGATTTCAAATCGTAGACACAACAACGGCTGTTCCAGAACCTGGAACACTCGGAATGATTGCAATGGCCGGAATCGCTTGCGTTCTACGCCGCCGCAAATAAGTTAGCTCGCTTTAGATTGAATATTGAATGCCATCCCATTGGGGTGGCATTTTTTTTGATTTGACGACTAGCTTTGCTGTGAAAGCAAACGCCGGTCGGGGCCTCAACGGAGAATTGGATTTCAATTCGCCTCCTTTAGTCTCCCTTGATATTCACAGTAATTATTGATTGGTCGTTGAAACTTACGGTGTTTTCTGTCCCATCAGGCCACCGCACGTTAACGAAGCCTTCCGTCGAATTTCCCAAGCCAAAGACGGTTTGGGGGCTTGATTGAGTCAAATACCCTCCGCCAGCGTGGATCTCCGCGGTTTGACTTTTGGCATTTGTCGTGACTGTGATTCGGGCCCCGACAGCATTCGGATTCCCAGTCGAGCCTTTCAGGATCACTCTGAGACGCCCGTTGGAGTTTTCGGAGCGGGGCGGGGCACCTGATTGGTTCAGGTAACCAACGACGTCTCCGTCGTTGACTCCAAAAATCACGCCATCGCCAGAAGAATCTACTGGCTGCAGCAAGGCCACGCTCATCGCCGCCCCCGACACGACAATCCCGCTGTCTGTGGGAGACATCGATTCGAACGATCCGTCGCCAGTCCCCAACAGGACGGCCGACATGCCTCCATCCATTCGACCGGTTTCCGCTTGAGCAGAGAAAAAGTTTTGAGCCAAAATCAAATCTGCAATGCCATCGCCGTTAATCTCCGTCAATTGGCTGCCAAAACTTGGTGAGATTTGCGCCAGACGTGGAAGCGGGCGCAACTCAAATTGTCCAGCACCGTTGTTGATCAACGCACACGATTGCAGTGTGTTGGCAGCGAACTCATCTGACTCCTCCAAGCATTTGTTTGAATAAATCTCGTTCAACGAGGACAGCCCAAATTTGTGATAGGAGTCAAACTTATCTTTCAAGTGCGGCATCGCATTCGACGAGCAGCTTTTCCCACGAATTGGAAACAAAGTTGAGTTCTCATACTCTGCTTCTATCAACCGCTTCGCGCCGCTTCCATCGAAGTCGCCATAGTAAATCATGACAGGATTCTTACTGGAGGCATGGTATTTCGTATTCAAGCCAAAATTCGTCACGACATAGTCCATGTCACCGTCCCCATCGAGATCTCGCCCGGAAATACCGTTCCACCAACCCGTCCGTAGGCTCAATCCCGCGTCATGAGTTTTTTCAACTAATTTTTTCCCAGCCTGGTTTTCAAAATACCGTACAGGCCCCCATTCGGTCGTCACCAAAAGATCGACCCAACCATCGTTGTTGGCATCGGACCAAAGGGCGCCGGTGACCATGCCAGCGGCAAGCAGGTCAGTAGCCAGCGATTGGGTCGCGTCGACTAATTTCCCGTTTTGGTTCTCCAGAATTCGGCTGGGTGGCGCCGTTGGATACTGATTCGGCGTCACTCGCGATCCGACAAATAAATCCAGGTCACCATCTCGATCGAAGTCAGCGGCACAAACACAGCTTCCACTTTCGGTCAACGCAGGCACCGATCCGTCTGGAGCGGCGCTCAAGTTACCTTGCCCATCATTAAGATACAGCCGATCGCGATAATGCTTGGACAGCGATTCTACGCCGCCACTAACGACGTATAAATCGAGATCATCATCTGAATCAACGTCAAACCAGACTGCCCCCATGTCTTCGCAATATCGGTCGGCAGCAAACGCAGGTAGCTGGCGCGGCTGGAAGTTGCCACTGCCATCATTGACCATCAACTGACCGGCCGTCATTGCGGCACCACTGACGAAAAAATCTTCGTCGCCATCGCCGTCGTAATCGGAAACTGCAATTCCGGGCCCGAGTTGCGACAGTTTGTTAGGAAGCAAGGGTTGCGCCGCAAAATCATCAAATGGCAATTCCGAGTGCTTGGCCGCTCTTGGGAGCGCCAGAGGTTGGAATTGTCGTGTCTTTGCAATCGCGAGGTCTAGCGACGAATTTGTTACCGAACCACTGTTCGGCTCATGCATCTCAATGTTCTGGTTAGCCATCACATTGGAAGCCGATTGTGTTTCGCCGCTGGGCCAGCGGACGGTAACCTTTTTGACAATTTCCGCATCTCCCAAACCGAAATGAATCACAGGCTCGTTGCCTGAAAGAAATCCAGTTTGGGGCGATAGCATACGAATCTGTTTGCCGGATTCGGTTTCCAACTCAACGAGAGCGCCAATTCCAATCGCGTTGCTCTGAGTGCCGCGAAGCGTTACCAGCAAGCTATTACCCGAATCTAAATCGTTCCTGTACAACGAAGGTGGTTTGTCAAGATTGACGACAATCAAATCCAAATCGCCATCTCTGTCGAGATCTCCATAAGCACAGGAGTAACTCATCGAGACTTCATCGAGACCCCAATTTGAACTATTGTTTTCGAACATCAAATCGCCCCGGTTTTGAAATACCAGATTTTTTTCTGGATGGCTGGGGTCATCTTCATAAAGCTCCCAATTCGTTTTCCCAACTAAGTCTTGGGCTTTTGTCGCTTTGTCCGAATTGTTGAAGTTCCGTGAAATGCCATTGCTGATAAACAAATCGTTGCGAGTATCGTTATCAAAGTCTGCGATCTTGACCGCCCAACTCCAGTCCGAATCGGCGATTCCCATCATCTCGGCAGCTTCATAGAAACGGTCGGTACCACTATTGAGGAAACATGAATTTTTCATGATTTGTGGTGGCGGACCTGCGACATGGGCCAATCGTTTGGCATTCATTGCCCCCATGGTTGTTTTTTGTTTGTAGTGGGTCGTTGCCGACATATCAGCGACAAAAAAGTCGAACAACGCATCATTATTTAGGTCGCCAAAATCAGCACCCATCGAAAACCAACTCGTGTGTGGGAATGCGGATTCAAGGACGTCTGAAAACGTTCCGTCTCGGTTATTGAGATAGAGATGGTCAGGGTCATCAAAATCATTTGCCACATAGAGATCTGGCCAGCCGTCTTGATTGCAGTCCCACCAGGTGGCCGACAAGCCATGGCCCGGTTGAGTGATGCCGACATCTGCACTGACATCTGTAAATTTGCCCGCCCCGTCATTGCGAAAGACGCGATCAGAACGACCCGTGGTTTCTACCGTGAACTGTCGATTACCGTGGTCAACGAGGGCATAAAACTTTTGAAATTCCGAGAGGACTGTCGGTTTCCCATCACGAAGCTCGAAAGGGGGCTTTAACGGGCGCCCTCCGCTTCGATAGTAACGGTTTGTCAAAAGGTAAAGATCAAGATCACCGTCACGATCGTAATCACAAAACGCAGGAGACAGGCTTGCGTCAACCAAGTCCAAACCAAACGCTTTGGCGCATTCAGAAAACTTGCCGGTTCCATCGTTGATATACAACGCGTTAGCTGTGTCGTAATTGCAAATGTAAATGTCGAGATCTTGGTCGTTGTCGATGTCGATTAAAGCCGCGCTAGCTCCCCAATCTTCACCTCCTCCAAGTCCGGCCGATTCGGTAATGTCCTGAAACTTGAATGATGCTGTTTGGCGAAACAAACGGTTTTGGTCAGGCCCATTGACCAGGAATATGTCAGGCCGGCCATCGCCATCGATGTCTCCGATCG
The DNA here is from genome assembly GCA_047639375.1 of Mariniblastus sp. GTDB lineage: Bacteria > Planctomycetota > Planctomycetia > Pirellulales > Pirellulaceae > Mariniblastus. Next base: position 12,516 of record JBLINZ010000001.1, read on the forward strand.
AGACACCACCGCAAGCAAATCCACCGTGATACAACCGCTTCATGGAGTGCTGGATATCCAACCTGCAGACACAATCAATTCCGCTTTCCTTTGGCGAGATTGATGTAAACGCTTGTTTGGGGCCGACCGATTTGGACGCCAGACGCTTGAGTACAACGCGTCCCGGAGTATCCGATTTTACCGGTGCGTCCGCCGCTGTGACACTCTCGACCTTGGAGTCAGCAGGGCTCACATCCACTTGCTTAATGGGTGCGGCGTTTTGCCTTGGCGCCTTCGTTCGGCTGGAGGCCGGTTTTTCAGATCGACACCCAATGAGGCACGCCAGCACAACTAAAGTTGCGGTCGTGAAGAAAGGAATGCACCAACGCACAAATAAGTTTGGGCGTGTCGCAATGAGTTGCGTTAGCATTTTGGTAAGTCAATTGTATAAAGGATGGGCAAGTTGGGCAGCAACGGAATCCAGCTGATGGATTGGTCGTCATTCCGTCCACCGATGATAGCATGCAGGAGAACTAATCCAACGGAAATTTGATCGTGAGACTTAAGCCGGCCAGCACATTCGCCCCTTAGCTTGGTGTGCTAACGATCGACATCTCACATCCTCAGTTGGTAATGGGCAGATTAAATTTTGGAAGTGAACTCGCAAGTGATCGAGGATTGGAGATCGGTTGCAATATTCGGCGTCGGGTATTGTGCAATAAGCAGGTCTTGTGCCTGCGCGGATCCGCACACCGCAGTGGTAAAAACCCCCATTCTGACACTTGTTGCAAGAACCAGGCACCTAATTGGCATAAAGCGCCCAAACACTTTCTCAAGGCATAGAGTTTGCAATAACTTCGGTCACGAACTGTGCGAACACTAGCTCGTACGTTTTTGAATCGACCAACCCAACAAGTTACTGGATGAATAAATGATAACCGTGAAAATTCTTGGATCGGGATGCGCAAACTGCAAACGCCTTGAACAACTCACAACCAAGGTTCTGAGTGAACTTGCTGTGGAAGCCAAAATCATCAAGGTGATGGATCCTACTCAGTATTCGGATTATGGCGTTATGGCGACTCCAGGATTGGTGATTGAGGAGAAAACAGTTTGCAGCGGTCGAGTTCCGTCACTCAAGGAGCTGATTGAGTTCGTAACTTCGGCAGTCGCTACCATTCAATAGCGTTCCACGGAAGTTATACGAACATCGAATGAAGTTTCGAACGTGGAAACAATTCTTGAATTTGTAGCAAGCGGCTTGGGCAATCTCGCTGCTTACTTGGCCGCACACGTGCTGCTTTGTTTGATGCCCGCTTTTTTGATTGCAGGCGCGATGACGGCCTTGATCCCCAAAGAGACCATCATCCGTTTTCTTGGACGCGACCGTCCGAAGATAATTTCGTACCCGGCATCTGCAACAGCCGGATTCCTGTTAGCCGTTTGCTCATGTACCGTGATTCCACTGTTTGCAGGCATCTACAAAAAGGGGGCCGGACTTGGCCCCGCCATCACGTTCTTGTTTGTCGCCCCCGCCGTCAACATCCTGGCGATCTCGTACACCGGCAAAGTGATCGGGATGGATCTAGCGATTGCTAGGTTGGTTCTTTCGATTGTCTTCGGAATTGGAATCGGCCTCATCATGGCCAGCATTTTTCACAAAGAAGATCTGGAACATGAGCAAAACACTGATCTCATGTTCGCCGGTCAATCCTCGATGCGGCGTGCGGTTTTCTACTTTCTGTTTTTGCTCGTCGCGTTACTGATCGCGGGAACGTTTCAAATTGAGTTGCTAAAGCGAGTCTATTTTCAATTTGAATTTCCGGCGAAAGGCGTCGAGCAATTTCAGACTTTCCTTCTTTAACTCGTTCCCTTTGACGCGGCCAAAGGCGAAGAAGGCGTCACCGCCCAAGGTGCAACCCTGATCGGTCTATTGGTACTGATCGGTATCACCGCATGGCGTGGTATCGAGAGCATATTCGATGGATTCAATGCTTGGACCTGGGGCTTCGTCGGTTTGTTCGGAGCCACCTTGTCATTTGCATCGCTCGGAATAGATCCACACGCAAACGGCGTGACTCTGATGTTCAGCGGCAAGTTCCTCAGCGTTTCCGCCCTCGTTGTACTTCTTGGCTGGATGCTGAAGACCCAATTGACCGAAGACGAGACACGCGATTTCCTCTGGGAGTCATGGCGTTTCGTGAAACAAATATTCCCGTTATTGATCGGCGGCGTTTTTTTGGTCGGCGTGATCCGTGGCTTGATTCAACCAGAATGGATTCAGGCAGTCGCGGGCAAGAACACGATTCTGGGAAATTTCGTCGGAGTCATCTTCGGGGTTTTCATGTACTTTCCGACATTGGTTGAAGTCCCCATCGCCCAAATGTTTCTGGATTTGGGAATGCACCGTGGCCCGCTATTGGCCTACCTAATCTCCGATCCCGAACTCAGCCTGCAAAGCATCTTGATTACCGCTTCCATCATCGGGAAAAAAAAGGCCTGGGTATACGTTGGCTTTGTCGCACTTTTCAGCACGCTGGCCGGATTGCTATTTGGCGCCTGGGTCGAAGGGACCAGTCTTTGGTTGGTCACCCTTTATCTATTCGGAATTTTGGTTTTCCTGGCCGTCGCCCTGCGGATCCTTGCAAACCAGCAACGTCCTGACGAATCATCGAAACCAGATTCAACCAGTCCTTGATTCCCAATAACGACTTGCTCAGTACGCCTGGCGATCAATCTAGCAGGAGCAATTCAGAGGCATCGCACCATTTTAATCCCGAAAATCAAAAACTAAAACCGCCCCTATTCCTCCCTCATTTTTCTTTTCCCAATCCAACGGGAGGGCTCGCAAGATTCGTGGGGCGGCTCAAGCGAGGTCGCAGAATCTGCCGCTTTTCATTCTTCAATGGCGTCTCAATCGAGAAGGATCTACGACTGGGTTAAGTAAGAGTCGCGGCTCGACGAAGGTTGCCAACGCGACATTTCCCATTCCCGTTATTTACCCTGTTTGTGTTCGGCGTGATTTATAGCCGAATGATCGTGGCCATCGCCTTTTTCGTACCCGCTCGCCGCACCAGAAATTTGAGCATCAAGTTTTGCGACGTAACCGGCAGGGTCAGCCTTGATCTTTTCGATGCATGGAGGACAGCAAACAAAAATCTTTCGGCCGTTGACAACCGTCGACTTCATGCTGGAATCCACCGGCTCGCCCATGACAGGGCAGACTTTTTGTGCAGTTGCCAGATTTGTTTGAATCGTTTTCCAATGGTCGGCATTCAACGGCTTGCCAACACAAGCTTTGCAGCAAAGGAATGCATGCTCCTCTTCACCGACTTTGACTTTGACCGGAGCGCCCATCGAGCCAAGTGCACCGCCAGACACGGGGCAGATCCCTTGGGCAGCAGCGTGCAGCAGATCGCTTTTGGCTTGACGTTCCGCAGTTACGAAAGAAACGTAACTGGCATTCACTTTTTTGAGAGAACCTTCGATGTCTGCTTGGATTTTTGGAATACATGGAGGGCAACAAACGAACACTTGCTGTCCGTTTACGACCGTAGATTTCATGTCGGCGGATACGGGCTTGCCCATAATCGGACAAGTGCCCTGGGCGGCCGCAATGTTTGCCTGAATCGTCTTCCAATGCTCAGCCTTGAGTTCCTTACCCTGGCAGCCTTTGCAACATAGGTATGCAATTTGTTCACCGACTTTGACTTTGATCGGTTCGCCCATCGCACCAAGTGCACCACCCGAAACTGGACAGACTTTCTGAACAGCGATTTGAAGGTGATCGGCGGTGGCCAATGCCCTTTTCGGTTGCTGAGCGTTGCTTTGCTGCTGGCGTTCTTGATTTTGTTGTGCAATCGACGAACCTGAAAGCAGGGCGATGACTGCAAGCGACGCGAATAGAATTCTCATTAAATCTCTCCGAGTTAATTTATGGTTTAAGGTTGTGTCACGAAAACCAAATTTCCTGTCAGTCCTTCAGTCTGCGGTAAATTGACCGAGAGCTGTTCCTGTTTGGATGCAATCAACTCGATCATTCTTCATCGTGGGTTGCCAAACTTTGACAAATTTTACTGATGGCCATGCTTGGACGCCTCTCATGCTCGACTCGTTCCCGTGGAGGCTGTTAGAGACGTTTTAGTCCAAGGTCTTGGCGCCGAAGATTCTCAAGTTCGATTCGTTGCTGCAAATGTCTTGGCGGAAAAGTCGCCCATGGAGTTCGGGGATCGAATCATTGGATCACTGAAGGCAATGACGTTACAGAACTCGACCGAGAAGGTCCAGAGAGCTGTTTTGTTGATGAAACTGGGCGATGAAAAAGCGAAACACGAAGTCTCGCACTGGGCGGAGCAACAATTTAACAAGCTTGATCAGAACGACTGGGAAGCCAAGTTGTCCGCCCTTCGAGCCTTGCAGGCAGAAGGCAACAAAGTCGCCGAACAGGTTCGATCCATCGTAGTCAGCAAAGCTCCGGCATTTGTTCGCGTTCAGGCCGCAGGATTGTGGGCGGAAGAAGATCTGCACGAGGCGCTGCCTCACATCAAGATATTCATAAAATCATCGAATCGCTACTCTGCCGTAGCCTTGCTGGCCGATCTGGCTCCCAAGCAGTCGGTCGTCGAATTCAGAAAGATCATTGTTGATGCTAGGGAAGACGACGAAATAACGGTGCTGGTAACCCACCGCGGCTTGTTGCGAGCGGGCGAAACCGCACACCTAACAGAAATTCGAAAATGGGTTGAACAATCAGCGAAGCAAACAGTCGACGATTCCATTAAGATCATTGGTATCTACTTGCTTGGCGAACTTGGCCTGAACGAAGACATTCCCCGTTTGGAATAATTGCTTGGCACAAAATTTGAAGTTGCTGCTGCCAGTACGCTCCTTCGAAAATTCGCTTACAGCACCCAATCAACCGACAAATAAATCGCTTCTAATTAAACAGGTACAAAAAATGAAAACGTTTTTTTCGCTCGCATTATTGTTTTGCCTGAGTTTCTCACTTGGCTGCAGCTCGGAATCTGAGACGACCAATCTCAGTAAGAAGGAACGGGAAGCTGCATCCACAAAGCCGGTCGCAACATCAACGGCGATCAAGTTCACCGATCAGATCGTCGGGGCGTCTTGCGGTCAGTGCCAGCTTGGAATGGATGGCAACGGCTGCGACCTGGCGGTTCGTATCGACGGCAAGACCTACTTCGTCGACGGCAGCTCCATCGACGATCACGGCGACGCCCACGGCGACGACGGCCTTTGCAACTGCATCCGCCAGGCAAAAATTACGGGTGAAATCAAGGGCGGACGCTTGGTGGCGACAACGATTCAGATATTGCCTCAGGAGAAGTAAATCAATCGCCGTGTTCCGAGTTTGCCGACCCACGTTTTTGAACGCATTGCAAACAACAAGAAGCACGAGGCATCGACTTCCATTTTGCAGCATGGGTCAATTGCCATCTTTAATTCCAGCAAATTATTAAACAATGCGAAACGACAATCTGTATTTTTGCCGCAAGCGACTTACGACATGCGTCGTCGTGAATAGTATTGCTTTAATGCAAATCAATTGCCTTTTCTTCTCGAAAAGCGGAATGTGAGCGAATCGCCTCGAAACTGATTCGTACCCGAAGCCGTTGTATGGCGTAGTCACTCCAAATCACACCCACGGGCGATTCAAACCAACCTTGCGTGCGACGAAATCACAAAAATGTTCGTTTCATCGAGAAGAAACTCCGGACCAACCGCATCCAAAGGATATCACTCGACGATGAGTACTGAGCAAACATCGAAATCCGATCCATTGGCTGACGTTGTTCAGCTTTGTAAATCGGGTCGGCGCGATGCTCAACAAGAACTGTACGAAGCGTGCCACCAAGACGTGTATGGATTGATGGTCCGCATGGTGGGCCGACAGGACGCGGCTGATGTGACTCAGCAGGTGTTTATGCAAGTCTTCCGCAAGATCGACCAGTTTAAAAGCCAGTCAAAATTCAAAACGTGGTTGTACCGGTTGGCAGTCAACGAGTCACTGCAACACCGACGAAAGAACAAACGAAAACAACAAGTGCTTGTTCATGACCCAGTCGATGAACGACCGTCGTTGGCTCGACAGCGAGAAGCCACGGATGTGTTGGAGGCGGCACTAGAGCGGCTGGAGCCATTGTTGCGTTCGATCTTTCTGTTGAAAGAATCGCAAGGACTGTCGTACCGGGAAATTGCCGAGGCGACAAATATTCCAGAAGGCACCGTCGGTTCGCGATTGAATCGGGCTCGCAGTCAATTGCGTGAACATCTGATTGAACTCGGATGGGAACAATAACTATGAACTGTTCTGAAATCCAAAACCTGATTTCCGCTTACTACGACGATGAACTATCGGCGGAGTTGGGGGCAAATGTCGACGCGCACCTGCAAAACTGTAGTAGCTGCGCAGCTGAGCTGGCAGGATTTAAACATTTGAGTTCCTTGGCTGCTGGACTGGGCACGCCGGTGGCTCCGACGGCTATCTGGTCTGCCGTAGCTCAGGAGTTGGACAAGAATCAACCAGAGCAAAGAGTTGTCGCTCGTTCCGTTTCAATGAGCCGCCACGCACTATTTAAGTATGCCGCTGCTTTGGCAGCGACTGTGGTGATCGGATTCGTTGGATTCCAGTTGTTTTTCCACGGAGATCATAATCACGAGGGAATGACCAAAGCGATGGAACAAGTCGCCAGCGATCTAGACGCCGATGGCGCAACGACGTTATTGCTAAACAAATTTGGGGGCAGCGAGGTTTCGGCGAATGAAGCGATCAGACAGGTTGGTTATCAACCAATCGCCAGTAGGGGCCTTCCCGCCGGATATTCGGTAGAGGGCATGCAGGTTCTCAACATGCCATGTTGCAAATGTACACAAACCGCTTGTAAACGCCCCGACAACACGCGATTCTTTATTTATGAACATGACAATGAAGATACGGGCTGGTTCGAGCATCAAATCAAACGTCAGTCGGAATGCTGTGGCAAAACGTGCCAAATCGTTGAGTTGAACAGCCGACTCGCCGTAACCTGGCAAAAAGGAAACCGGCATATCACACTGCTGGGAGTTCGCGACGAGGAGGAAATCGAATTACTCGTAAGTCGATTCGAAGAGAATTCATAACCTAATGAACTGAAAAGAAGTAGCCATGAACCCGTTTCGAAAAGAGGACTGGATACAGTTCGGAAAACGTCGTTGGTGGCAAATCTTTTTGGTTCAGGCAATTCTTTTGCTCGGCGCAGGGGCGTTTGCCGCCCGGACTTTATTTCCTCCGAAAACTGCTAACACGACGTCTACCGAATCGTCAGGTTCATCCGCTGCCAGCCATCAACACGGTGCGTCCGATGCCGGCGCTGACGAGAGTCAGCCTCAATGGTGGACGTGTGCCATGCACCCGCAAATCCGCCAGCAAAAACCAGGCAACTGTCCAATTTGTCAAATGGAGCTGGTGCCAATAAAGCCTTCATCCGGCGGGATGCGGAGGCTGACCATTAAACCTTCTGTCAAAGAGTTGATGAAGGTCCAGACCATGCCCGTCGAACGAAAATACGTTACCGCGGATGTGCGAATGGTCGGCAAGGTCGAATTCGACGAGACCCGTTTGGCTCACATTACAGCCTGGGTCTCAGGGCGTCTCGATCGACTGTACGTTGACTATACGGGAGTCCAAGTCAAAGAGGGCGACCACATGGTCTACATCTACAGCGAGGAGTTGTATTCAATTCAAGAAGAGTTGATATCCACGATTCGTTTCAATCGCGAAAACCCGTCGCGTCGATCGGGTGGGCTTGATCTGGCCAAAGCCGCTCGCGAAAAACTTCGGCTGTTGGGTTTGACCGAAGCGCAAGTCAAGGAGATAGAACAGCGAGATAAACCCGAAGATCACGTCACGATTTACGCGCCGGCCAGCGGCGTCGTGATTGATAAACTCAAGCAACAAGGTGATCGAGTTCGAACAGGCGACCGGATCTATACCGTTGCCGATCTCAATCAGGTTTGGGTGAAGTTGGACGCCTACGAGTCCGACCTGGCTTGGCTGCGATACGGGCAGGACGTGACGTTTTCAACGGAAGCCTATCCGGGTGAGAAGTTTACCGGACAAATTGCGTTCATTGACCCCTTCCTCTCAAGTGAAACTCGGACCGTCAAAGTTCGAGTCAATGTCCCCAATCACGACGGTCGTCTCAAACCGGAAATGTTTGTTCGAGCCGTTGTCAGCTCAAATGTTGCGGCGGGCGGACGTGTGTTGGATGCAAAACTGGCAGGCAAGTGGATCAGCCCAATGCATCCCGAGATCATCAAAGACCAACCCGGCAACTGCGACATCTGCGGAATGCCACTCGTCCGTGCAGAAACGCTTGGATACGTAGCTGCGGAAGACGACCCTGCCACAAAACCTCTTGTTATTCCGGCAACAGCCGCGTTGGTAACCGGGACTCGCGCCATCGTTTATGTCGAAGTCGACGGAGCCAAAGAACCAACCTACGAGGGCCGTGAAATACTGCTCGGAGCTAGAGCTGGCGATTACTACATCGTTCGGAACGGAGTATTCGAAGGCGAAATGGTCGTCACGAACGGAAATTTCAAAATCGACAGCGCTCTACAAATCCAAGCCAAACCGACCATGATGACGCCGGAAGGCGGCGGTGGCGGCGGGCACGATCATGGTGGCGGTTCAAAAAAGCCGTCTGCCAAAGACAGTGCGGCAGCACCCATGGGAATGGATTTGCCGAACGGGTTCACGGGGCAACTCCACAAATTAGTTGAGTTAAGCCAGAGGGTCTCTTTGCAAGCCAAGACAAACGATATCGAAAAAACTCGCAAGTCTTTTGCCGATTTCTTGCAGTCGCTAAACCATGTTAATGCCGATGGTCTGGCCGACCATCCAAAAATGTTGTGGAAGGAGTTCTTGATGTTGCTCGGAAACGATGCAATCGAAGGATCCGATGCCATTGATCTGCAGTTGGCTTCAAAAGTTGAGGCATCACTCAGCAACAACATCCGCCGAATGCGAGAACAGTTCATGCTGACTCATGGAGCACACAATGATTCAGCTATGTCGGAAATGGCGAACCTGACGATTCCAGATGCCTTCCAAGCACAGCTGTTTGGATTGTTCAATGCCTACGTTCAATTACAAACGGCCTTGGCGGCGGACGATGCCAAAGGAGCGGATGCAGCAATTGGGACGGTCCAGACATCGTTCGCATCCCTAGACGATCAATTGCTGGACAAAGACTCAATGACCGTCTGGACGAAAGAAAAGCAGCAGCTTGAGAAGATCCTCAAGCGACTTGACGACGCGAAAGACATTGCTTCCACTCGTTCTGAATTTGCTCTGCTTTCGGAGGAGTTATTGGTCGTCGTTCAAAAATTTGGCGTCACCAGCGCCGGCGATATCTACGAGCTTCATTGTCCCATGGCTTTTGACGGTCGAGGAGCAACTTGGCTGCAAGACAACGACCAGACAAAGAACCCCTATTACGGTGCAAGCATGTTAACCTGTGCTGATAAAGTACAGAAATTGGACTCCGCCCAATCCGCTGATGCCAAACAGGGAGAGCATCAGCATGAGTGAAACTACCGACAGGACATCACCTGTAAATGCGCCAGCGGAAGGCAGTCTTTTTGAACGGCCAAGCACGGCCAAACCCACGTCGCTTCTCGAGAAGGTAATCTACTTCTGCCTGATGCAGAAACTGGTTGTTGTCCTCTTCATCATTGCCATCATTGCCGCTGGAATTTTTGTCGCGCCATTTGACTGGAAAGTTGGCAGCATCGACCGCAACCCGGTGGCCGTCGATGCGATCCCGGACATTGGTGAAAACCAGCAGATCATCTTTACCGAGTGGATGGGCCGCTCACCACAGGATGTAGAAGATCAAATTTCCTATCCGTTGACCGTTGCATTGTTGGGTATTCCAGAAGTCAAAACGATTCGAAGTTATTCGTCTTTTGGATTTTCATCCATTTACGTGATCTTCAACGAGCAGGCCGAGTTCTATTGGTCCCGTTCTCGGGTTCTTGAAAAGCTCAATAGTTTACCCGCAGGAACGGTCCCCGAGGGAGTTCAACCAACACTCGGACCGGACGCCACGGCGCTTGGTCAAATCTTTTGGTACACGCTTGAAGGACACGATCTCGACGGGAACCCGATTGGCGGTTTTGAACTGCATGAGCTTCGTTCGATCCAGGACTGGACGGTGCGTTACGGGCTGGCTTCGGCGGAAGGAGTCAGTGAGGTCGCTTCGATTGGTGGATTTGTTCAAGAATATCAGATTGACGTCGACCCGGACGCGATGCGGGCCAACGGGGTAACGCTCGCAGACGTCTTCCAGGGCGTTCGCATGTCCAACGTTGATGTGGGTGCACGAACGATAGAACTCAATCGAGCCGAATACGTAGTCCGCGGTTTGGGCTTTTTTGAAGAACTTGAAGACATCGAAAAAGTAGTCCTGAAAGTCACGGACAATGTGCCGATTACTATCGAAGATGTCGCCAGAGTTTCTCTTGGCCCGGCATTGCGGCGCGGGGTGTTGGACAAAGGTGGCGCAGAGGCGGTTGGCGGCGTTGTTGTTGTCCGGTACGGCTTCAATCCACTGCAAGCAATCAAGAACGTTAAAACTCAGATTGCGGAAATTGAGAAAGGACTGCCGACTCACGTTGTCTTCAACTACGACGCGGTATCGCGACCGCAAATTAACGATTACGCGCGACTAAGCAATTTTGAAGCCTTTACAGGAATCGTCCCGAATCACGAAGCTTGGTCAAAACACCTACGTGGAATGGAACGCGACAACTGGCCTGAATGGGCCAATCTCAGCCAAGTCAAAGTCGTTGACTTTTATGACCGAACGGGACTGATTTACGAAACGCTCGGAACTCTCAGTACCGCGCTATACGAAGAGATCCTGGTAACAATCCTCGTCATCATCATTTCAGTCTGGCATCTTCGCAGTTCGATACTGATCAGCGGCTTATTGCCATTGGCCGTATTGATGTGTTTCGTCGCCATGAAAGTATTTGGCATCGAAGCGAATATCGTTGCACTTTCCGGGATCGCGATTGCCATTGGGACCATGGTCGACATGGGGATCGTGCTTTGCGAAAACATCTTGAAACAGCTGGATGAGGCTGCGCCCGAAGACAACAAACTGGATGTCGTTTTCCGAGCCTCAGCAGAAGTCGGCAGTGCAGTCTTAACGGCCGTCGCGACCACGGTGGTCAGTTTTCTTCCAGTTTTTACAATGATTGGTGCGGAAGGGAAGCTGTTTCAGCCGCTTGCGTTTACGAAAACATTTGCGTTGATCGCATCCGTAATCGTAGCGATCACCATCATTCCTCCCGCTGCGCATGTGTTGTTCGGCGGCAAGCTGAAATCCAAACAGCTGAAACGTATTGGTGGCTATGCACTGCTTGCCGCAGGAACTGCCGTAGCGTTGTTGCTTTCATGGTGGTGGGCTGGCGCGATCCTGGGTGGCAGTGGTTTGTTCGTCTTACTAGGTGACCGCCTGCCAAAAATTATTCACGGATTTGCCCCGTCGATTGTGAGTATCGTTGCTGTTCTGTTTGTCGTCGTCATGTTAACAACCGAGTGGTTGCCGCTCGGCCCGGAAAAAGGCGTCTTGCGAAACTTGATTTTCGTGGTTGTCTTGATCGGCGGGCTGCTTTCGTTCTTCCAAGTATTCCAACGATATATTTATTCGCCTTTGTTGCGATGGTGCCTAAATCACAAACTGATGTTCTTGACCGTGCCGTTTGTTATTTTGGTATTGGGAGGCTGTGCGTGGCTGGGGTTTGGCACAGTCTTCAACTTTGTTCCCGCCGTCGCCCAGAGAGTCGGCGTCTCGCGAGAAACGATCGAAGATAGCAGGCCCTGGCAATTGGCAAGCGAGACTTTTCCAGGGCTGGGGCGGGAGTTCATGCCTGCACTGGATGAAGGATCGTTCCTTTATATGCCTACAACAATGCCACACGCGTCGATTGGTGAGGCCACAGATGTTCTGCAACTTCAAAACAAACTGATCTCTTCAATCCCTGAAGTTGACATGGTCGTCGGCAAACTGGGACGTGCTGATAGTCCACTCGATCCGGCCCCGATATCCATGATCGAAACAATCATCTCCTACAAATCTGAATACATAACCGACCAAGACGGACACCGGATCAAGTATCAGTTTGATACTTCCGCAAATGAATTCGTTCGCGACGAGAGTGGTTTGCTGATGGAAGATTCGGGTGGTAGACCCTACCGGCAATGGCGCGACGAAATTCGCAAACCAGATGATATCTGGAAACAGATTACGTTGGCGGCAGAGATCCCTGGCACCACGTCCGCTCCCAAACTGCAACCGATTGCTGCCCGCATCGTGATGTTGCAAAGCGGAATGCGAGCCCCAATGGGCATCAAGATCCGCGGGCCCGACTTGGAGACGATTGAGAAAGTCGCCCTTGAATTCGAGTTTCTCTTAAAACAGGTTGACAGCGTCGAACCCGCGGCTGTGATCGCAGATCGAATTGTTGGCAAGCCGTATATTGAAATCGACATCGACCGCGACGCCATCAAACGATACGGGCTGCACGTCCGAACTGTCCAGGATGTCATTGAAGTCGCCATCGGTGGGCGTCGCTTGACGACCACAGTTGAGGGTCGAGAACGATACCCAGTTCGAGTCCGATATAAGCGCGAGCTGCGAGACGAAATCGAAACGATCGGAAGAATTCTTGTTCCGACAGCGACGGGTGCTCAGATTCCGCTGGAACAGCTCGCTGAGATACAGTTCACACGTGGCCCTCAAGTTCTCAAAAGCGAAGATACTTTCCTGGTTGGCTATGTCTTGTTTGACATGAAGCCGGATAACGCGGAAGTTGACGTCGTTGAACAATGCCAAGCGTTTTTGGATGCAAAAATTGCAAGTGGCGAACTGGTTTTACCGCCGGGCGTTTCGTATAAGTTTGCGGGGAACTATGAGAATCAACTTCGGTCGCAGAAGACACTCGCCTTGATTCTGCCCATCGCGTTGTTCGTGATTTTCATCATCCTCTATTTCCAATTCAAATCCGTCGCCACTGCCAGTTTGGTTTTCAGTGGGATTGGTGTCGCATGGGCAGGCGGCTTTTTGATGCTCTGGATGTATTCGCAATCTTGGTTCTTGGACTTTTCTGTTTTCGAGACCGACATGCGGACACTATTCCAAGTCCACTCAATCAATTTGAGTGTCGCGGTTTGGGTTGGGTTCCTCGCCCTCTTCGGAATTGCATCCGACGATGGTGTGGTCATTGCGACCTACTTGGATCAAAACCTACGAAAATCAAGCATTGAAACGGCTCAGGATGCACGCGATGCAACGCACGCTGCTGGCTTACGTCGTGTTCGGCCTTGCTTGATGACGACCGCGACAACCATCCTTGCCTTGATCCCGATCCTAACCTCGAGCGGACGCGGTTCGGACATCATGGTTCCCATGGCGATCCCAAGTTTCGGTGGAATGGTGATCGCGATCATGACGATGCTTGTCGTTCCTGTTTTATTCTGTGCGGTTCAAGAATGGAAACTCAAGCTTGGCATCCGTGACGAACGATTTGCGGAAACCTCGAGATAACCGAAGCAACTACAAAACGAAGCCATCACCTGCATCTCGTCGCAGCGTTTTCGCGATCAACTCCTCGATTGTCGCATTCAATACATGATGCTATCGGATTAAAAGTCAAAGGACACGGTCAAGCCGGGAAAACGCGGACCGGACTCCTCCAATTTGTTGTCGGCTTCTGATTTCCTCACAACTGAGTTCCAATGGTCATTGAACAAAAGTTCGTTTATAGAAATTGGTAAATTACAAACCAATTAATATCATGTAGGAAGATCAAGGACCTCTCAATCCAAGCAAATCGAAAGCAACTGCGAAGAAGAGGTCTACTGGAACCCCAAATGCAAAGGGATTGATGCAGGGACACCAGAAGCAAGCTGGCGTATTTGAGAATTTTCCATTGAGAATCGTGGTTTGAGTGATTGAAAAAATTCCAAAACATAGTCATCGTAACGTGCTCGAAGATTGTCGCCGTGGATTCGCAACAGAGATTGTTAGCGTTGATCGATGTCGACACGGGCGCGATCAAAGCTTCTTTACTCCCAGCAACCGCTGTTCGACGCTCGGCACAGTTTGCCCCTGAAAATCTTGAAGAAATCCTCGCAATCTGTTTTGGCGGAACTGGCTCTATCAACACCTACCGAATTGGGGATTCCGAAATTGGTTTTGGTCTGCCAAAAACATTGGCTCTCGCTAAAAACAATTTTGATCTGAACAAGTCGGACCCATGATTCATTTTACGCCTACCAACGAAATTTACGTTTCCATCGTTGGGACCAATCATCTCGAGTGGAGATCATGGCCAGAAAGAAACAGCTTGCCATTGTCGAGCTCCCGTAGCACTTCGATGAATTTAAATGTGCCAGCGTGTCACCAGATGGAAGATTCGCTTCTGTCTCGAGAGACGACTCATTCAAAGTCAATGTCATTGATTTGAAAAAAAGAAAATTGTTTTCACTCCTGATTTGACTAACGCAAATTGGCTCGTCCAATCAAGTACTGGTTGCCTCACGACGTTCTCCAAAGACGGAAAACTCTATGCAGTTGCAACGTCGAGAGAATTCCATTTCTACTCAACGGGTGATTGGAAGCTTCTAAACGTAATTCCACCAGAGAAAACAGGGCTCGGATACGCTTCCTTTTCCGACGACAACTTTGCTGCCGCCGACAAGGACTTTGTGGCACTGCATTCAATCAAAGATTTCTCGCTGATAGCCAAGCTTCAAATCACTGAAGCTTGCAATTTTCCAGCCCCAGTTCAGATGTAGTGCCCATGACAATATTCAGTCCGTCAGGACGCTTTCTGGCTGCGGGGACAATGCAAAACAAAATCATATTTAGGGATCTCAATTTGCTCTGTCAGGAACTTTCCGAAATCGGATTGGGCTGGGACTGATTGGGCCTGGACTAGCAGGTAGCCTTCGATTCAAAATCAAGTATTGAATCGCTCTGGAAATAATTCCCCTGCGAGTTCTTGGTCCCTTTGGCGAGAGCCTATGCGTCGACGACAGGCGCGCACGTCAGCGGGGCAAACGCCAGGGTGGCATGTGCTCGAATCATCTCCCGGTTTTCGCCTGCGGCCATTCGGGTCAGCAGCAATGTGATTTGGGCGTACAAGTAGGTTGCCGCGATCTCGAGGGATACCGGCAACGCAATCTCGCCTCGGGCGACCGATTTTTCGAGCCAGTCCGAATAGGCTGCGACCGTTTGCTCGCGGATTCGTTGCACATGTTTCCGAGTAACGGGGCCCAGCCGCCCTTGGGATCCTGTCATCTTGGCGCATAAGCAGCCCGCCGGTGTCGCCGACTCCGATTCGCTTGTGATCAAGGCGATCAGGCATTCCAAGGTTTCCTGGAAGGGACAGTCGCTTGAGAGCATGCCCAGCACTGACGCTAACACCGTGTCGCCGTATCGTGTGAGCACCGCATCCATGAGCAAATCCTCGTTGCCGAATTCTCGGTACAACCCAGGCTTAGAGATCCCCGCGCGGCGGCAGATCTCGTTCACCGAGACCTCTTCGACCCCCTCTCGCCAGTAGCTGTCGATCGCGACGACGAGCGTCTTCTCTCGGTCGAACGTTTTCGGCCTGCCTCGCGTCCGCTGTTTGTGTTCTTCCTTCATGTTTCGTACCGATCGGTGTTTCATGCCTTGACGATGTCACGGCCTTGGACATATAGTACCGCACGGTACGAATTTTATCTACTGATTTTTCACTGCGCAACGATCTGCCGATTCGAAACCTAGAAAACATTAATATCCACAGCGTTTATTGGGTATTTGTTTCGTCGAACGAGCTGGAATATGTTTGCGACCTAATCGGTATTTGTAATTGTTAACATCGGCTCGGCTGACGATACGATACCGCTAAGTATTAAATCAATGTACTTTCCAACCGAGCCATCGCTAATTAACTAGGAGAATCCCACGAGACCCCTCATGCGTTGAAAAGTGAGGGAATCATGGGTAGTATCCAATTTTCCGAGCTTCAGGAGTGACGGGATGCCCGAATTGATGCTGTACTATTTTCCATCGTGTCCTTACTGCCGTTTGGTTTTGGATTGCTTGGCTCGACTGGACCTCGAGATTCCGATGCGGAATATTCAGACCGAGCTTGGAGCCCGAGATGAGTTGTTGGCAATAGGCGGCAAAGGCCAGGTGCCGTGCCTGGTAATTGACGGAAAGCCACTTTACGAATCTGCTGATGTTGTTAGTTGGTTGGAGGCACATGCAGGATGAGCGATCTAATGAAACAAATCGAAGAGACTATTATTGCCGCAGTCCCCAACGCCCAGGTGATCGTACGTGATCCCATGAACGACGGTGCACATCTTGAGGCGACGGTAATCAGCGATTCTTTTGTGGGAATGCCGCTTGTTCAGCAACACCGGCAGGTGATGCAGTCACTGAAGGATGCGTTTGCAAGTGAACTTCATGCGCTGGCACTGAAGACCTACACACCCGAAAAGTGGGCCAAGACTCTAGACTAGCTCGCGTTCACAATTTGATTTTTTTACTAATCTGCTTTTTTATACAAGACGAAACAGAGATTCCACTATGACGATCGCCGAACGCATTCAGAAAGACATCGACACCAATCGCGTTGTGCTTTACATGAAAGGAATCCCAGAAGCTCCCATGTGTGGATTTTCAAAGACGGTCGTGGACATCCTCAAGCATCTCAGCGTTGAGTTTGCCAGCGTCAACGTCTTGGAAGATATGGAAATTCGAGAAGGCATCAAGGAGTTTTCCGACTGGCCTACCATTCCGCAGCTATACGTGGACAGCAAATTTATAGGTGGCTGTGATATTGTCGTAGAGATGTTCCAGTCTGATGAGCTGCAGCCGTTGCTTCAAGGCAAAGACGCCTAGCAATGACACTGAAGGACGGACTGAAGATGAACGAAACAATTCAGCACTCTGCTGGCGACAACACGGATACCATTCCCGTCGAGAACAAAGCTCAACTCGTGGAATATATCGCGGCGGGTTGCAAGCCTCCGGAGGAGTTCCGACTAGGCGCCGAGCAAGAGCAGTTTGTCTATCGCGCGAACGACTTGCGCCCCGCGGCCTACGACGGCTCGGAAGCTGGGATCCGGTCACTGCTTGAAGGAATGACGCGGTTCGGCTGGGAGCCAATCCATGAAAACGGCTTGCCGATTGCGCTTCACCACGGAGGTCGTTCGGTCACGCTGGAGCCTGGCGGCCAGTTGGAACTCTCAGGTGCTCCATTGAATAACGTGCATGGCACGATGGAGGAAACTCGCACGTATCTCCAGCAACTCAGCACGTTGTCAAACGAACTGGACTTGCGTTTCCTGGCGCTGGGTCATCAACCTAAGTGGTCGCGAAATGAACTACCCTGGATGCCAAAACAACGCTATCGCATCATGCGCGACTACATGTCTGGACAAGGTTCACTGGGTCTGGACATGATGCAGGGCACCTGTTCGATGCAGGTCAACGTGGATTTCTCGACCGAAGCAGACATGGTGAAGAAATTCCGAGTCGCATTGGCGGTTCAGCCGCTGGTCACTGCACTTTTTGCCAACTCACCCTTTGTCGGCGGAAAGCCTAGCGGCTATCTCAGTTACCGCAGCCACATTTGGAGCGACACCGATATCGATCGATGTGGCAGACTTCCGTTCGTGTTCGAGGAAGACATGGGATTCGAACGTTACACGGATTACATTCTCGATGTGCCGATGTACTTTGTGATCCGAGATGGCGCTTACATCGACGCCAGTGGCATGTCCTTCCGCGATTTTTTGGCTGGCAAGCTCACGGTTCTCCCCGGCCAGCGCCCGGTCCTTGATGATTGGGTGAATCACCTGTCGACCGTGTTCCCGCATGTGCGTTTGAAGAAAATCTTGGAAGTGCGTGGTGCAGATGCCGGTGATTTCCCAGCACGCGTTCCAGCGTTAACCGCGTTGTGGGCGGGACTGTTGTATGATTCTGAGTCGCTGGATGCGGCGTGGGAGCGAGTTAGGACGTGGACGCCCGAAGAGCACCATTCGCTAGACATCGGCGTTGCCAAACACGGATTCAACACGCCGTTTCGCGACGGTAGCGTGCGAGATCTCTGCCTGTGGATACTTGAATTGTCTCAGCAGGGCTTACAACGGCGCAATCGGAAGAACCACCAAGGCCAAGACGAAAGTTGCTACCTCGCGCCTCTTCAGGAAGTCGCACAGACGGGGCGAACTTTTGCGGAACAACTTTTACAACGTTACGAAAACGAGTGGCACCAAGATATCGATATCGCGGTTCATGCCATGTGTGAGGAGAATTCGCTTTGAGCATTCGAAAACTGGCAGTGATCATGGATCCCATCGAATCTGCCAAACCGCACAAGGACAGCAGCTTGGCAATGCTGTTGGAAGCTCAGCATCGTGGATGGGAGATTCACTACGGCGGGCTGAGCGACATTTGGCTGCGCGACGGCGAGGCCTTTGGGCGTCTGGCCAAACTTCAGGTTGCGGACGACGAGGCGAATTGGTTCGAACTCGGCGACGTGGCGGTGGCTCCACTGGGCGACATGGATGTCATTCTGATGCGCAAAGATCCACCTTTTGATATGGACTATATCGTTGCGACCTACGTTTTGGAGCGTGCAGAAGACCGCGGCGCCGTGGTCGTCAACCGCCCACAGGGCCTGAGAGACGCCAACGAGAAAGCGTTCATGGCCTGGTTTCCGAATTGCGCCCCGCCGACCATGATTACACGTTCGCTGGAAGAAATGCGTTCGTTCATGAAAGAGCACGGCAAGGTTGTGGTCAAACCGCTCGACATGATGGGCGGCCGTTCCGTGTTTGTCACTGACGTCAACGATGGCAACCACAATGTCATTCTTGAAACGATCACCCACTGGGGCACACGCTTCGCGATGGTTCAGAAGTATCTACCTGAGATCGTTAGTTCGGGCGACAGGCGAATCATCTTGATCGATGGTGAGCCGATTCCACTGGCGCTGGCGCGAATCCCATCTCCTGGCGACCACCGTGGAAATATGGACGCCGGTGCCAGCACAGAAATCCTGCCCCTTACGGACCGCGAGATCTGGATCTGCAAGCAAATTGGCCCAGTGCTGCGAAAAAAGGGTCTGCTATTTACCGGCATCGACGTGATCGGAGGCTTCATGACCGAATTGAATGTCACCAGCCCAACCGGTATCCGAGAGTTAGAGCGCGTCGCTGATGTTCAAATCACCAAGCAAATGTTCGACGCCATCGAATCCAAACTTGAGTGAGCGATTTGCCAACTCAATCTGGTGGGGCGTGCGGGAGTCAATCGCTTGAGCCGAAAGATGCAAAGTCAGCAACCTTGACCTTGGGCACCTGGCTAGGCGGAATGGCCGGCCGCTCACCCGTCCCGACTTAACTAGATCAACAAGCCGGCAATGCTGCGGGCTTCGCTGCGGGCTATCGGTTGTATCCCTACCGTGGCTAAAAAAATGTAAAGCAAGTACCATTGGCTTCATGTCAAACACATCCTACGCACTTGAAATTCGGAATCTTACCAAAACCTACCGGGATGGAACCGAAGCCCTGCGCGGAATCGACTTGGATGTTGAAGCGGGCGAGTTTTTTGGCTTGCTGGGGCCCAACGGCGCGGGCAAATCAACCACGATTGGGATTATCACTTCATTGGTCAATAAGAGTGCCGGCACGGTCGGGTGCTTTGGAATTGACCTCGATCGAGATCCATCCGGTGTCAAGCGGCAGATCGGGTTGGTGCCTCAGGAGTTTAACTTCAACCAGTTTGAACACCCTTTCCAGATCGTCATGCAACAGGCTGGCTATTATGGGATCCCTCGGGCACTGGCCCGTCAGCGATCCGAGAAGTATCTTCGCGAAATGGGACTATGGGAAAAGCGATTTACCAATTCGCGGATGCTTTCCGGTGGAATGAAACGACGCTTGATGATCGCTCGCGCATTGGTTCATGAACCAAAGCTGTTGATCCTCGATGAACCCACCGCCGGTGTCGACATTGAATTACGGCGTGCGACCTGGGCACTACTGGGAAAGATCAATCGTCAAGGAACGACGGTCATTCTCACGACCCATTATCTTGAGGAAGCCGAGGAGCTTTGTCGTCGGATTGCGATCATCGATCACGGTCAGATCGTCGAAAATACCGACAAGAAATCACTCTTGGCAAAACTGCACGTCGAAACGTTTATTTTTGATTTGCAAAATCCGGCCCCTGATGATCTACGGCTCGATAGCTACCAGCATCGACTCACTGATACCGCCACGCTGGAAGTCGACCTCTCCAAGGAAAACTCACTCAACGATGTGTTTTCGATCCTTTCGAGCCAAAACATTCAAGTGGTCTCGATGCGGAACAAGGCGAATCGCTTGGAAGAACTCTTTATTAATTTAGTCGAAGCCAACGAGCACTTGAGAAACGGGTCATGAAAGCTGCCAGCGAAAAAGTTATAGATGAAAACTCTCGTCTGCGAGCCAATCTGATTGGTCTACAGACGATTGTGATCAAGGAAGTCACACGATTGCTCAGGATCTGGCCGCAAACCATCGTGCCGCCAGTCATCACGACGACGTTGTATTACATCATTTTTGGCAAAGTGATTGGGTCTCGTGTCGGCGAAATGGGTGGAGTTTCCTACATGGAATTCATCGTTCCCGGCCTGGTCATGATGAGCGTCATCAATAACTCCTACTCCAATGTTGTCTCTTCATTCTTCTCATCAAAGTTCCAGCGGAACGTGGAAGAGATGCTGATTTCCCCCATGCACAATAGCGTCATCCTGTTGGGATTTATGGCGGGAGGAATTGTTCGCGCGATGATGATCGGCACCATTGTCCTTTTAGTGAGTATGTTTTTCGTCGAAACAATATCCATCTACAGCATTCCCGTCACTTTCACGGTTGCCCTGCTGACCGCTTCGCTGTTTTCCATTGGCGGGTTCATTAACGCATTGCTGGCCCGCAAGTTTGATGATGTCGCGATTATCCCGACTTTTGTGCTGACGCCCCTGATCTATCTTGGCGGTGTTTTTTATGCGATTGCCTTGCTTCCGGAACCTTGGCAGACGATTTCTCGTTTCAACCCGATCGTTTACATGGTCAGCGCTTTTCGTTACGGCATTCTCAAAGATCAATTGAATCCAGCTGTGATTGACATCAACATTGGCGTTGCCTTTGGAATCATTGTCGTCTTCATCATCGCGTTGTTTTCTTTGGCATTGTGGATGCTGAACCGCGGAACCGGACTTCGTGCCTAGCTCTCTCGCAGAACCTACTGTCTGGCAGGAATCGCCTGTGGAGATCAAATCAAGCAACCATGATCGTAGAACAAATCTGGACGGCCAATCGGGCCCGCAACTTCAACTACCTGGTCGCCTGCAATGAAACCGGTGAGGCCATGGCAATTGACCCAGTTGACCACCACCGTTGCTTGGCCGCCGCCGAAAAACGAGGATGGCGAATCACCCAAATCGTCAACACGCACGAGCATGGCGACCACGTTGCCGGCAACGCGGCCATGATCGCAGCGACGGGAGCCAAGTTACTGGCGCCCGGAAACGCCGGCCAAAAAATCAAGAACGTCGACCGAGGACTCAAGGACGGCGATATGGTCAACGTGGGCACCAGTGTCGAACTGATCGTCTTGGATACACCAGGCCACACGATGTGCCACCTCGCGCTTCTGTCCACAGCCCAGCCACCGGTGTTGTTGAGTGGTGACGTGCTGTTTAACGCCGGTGTTGGCAACTGCCACAACGGTGGCGACCCGCAAGTGCTGTTTCAGACCATCGAAACAAAGATTCAACATCTGACCGACGAGACCCGCGTCTACCCGGGGCATGAATACTTGTTAAACAACCTGGCCTTTAGCCTTGACCGTGAACCGGACAACCCGCAAGTCAAAAAACTGTTAGCTCAATTGGGCGAATCCTATGATCCCGATGAGCCGCTGGTCACAACGATCGGACTGGAGCGTGCCATCAATCCATTCTTGCGACTTGGAAGCAAAACGCTGGTCGACCGACTGCGTGAATCGTTCCCGGACATGCCAGATACCCGTCAGGACGTTTTCTTGAGACTGCGGCAACTTCGCGATCGCTGGTAAGGGCTAAAAAGACGATCCTGGCTCGTTGAGAAACTCGATCTCTTCGGGAGTCGAGTCGCGACCCAGGACTTCATTGCGGTGGGGGTATCTCTTGAAACGTTCGATGATCGCGTTGTGCCGAACTTCGAAGTCGAAATTCCCTGTGCCCTCAAAAAGCCGAAGAGCGACTTGATGGATGATTGCAGATTCGCTGTGCATGAAAGGCATATACAAGAAGCCAACTTGTTTATCCCCAAGTTCCTTGTCGGCACCCACCAAAATCGCTTCTTGGGCAAGCGATAGTGCCTGCGAGTCGTTGGCAAACGACGCTGGCTGGTCCCGATACAAATTCCGCGAAAACTGATCCAGGACAATCACTTCGGCCAACCGCCCCTCCGGCCGATCTCGCCAGCCAAATAGCTCGCACTTGGTCGCGGCGGCATGAATTCCAGCAAACCGGTCACGTATCAGTTTGTCAAATTCGGGATCCTTTTTCCAGTGCTGTGCTGGCTCTATCTCTTCAAACCAAAACGTCAAAACTTCCTTCCAAGGCATCGGTTCTCCTTTGCAATTGACTCGCTGGAACGGCAAAGCATGTACCTTGACGTCGCCTATCAGTAGGACTTAATAGCCGGCTTCAACAACGGATTGAATGAATTTCAAGATCTGCTTGTTGTACTCGAACCGGCAAGCAACGTTTAGGCGATCAATTCAATTTCAACGCAGAGATCCCCCCCACGCTTCGTCTCACGAAATAGGTTACCCGATTGTCCACGAAATCTTGGTATTCGCAAAATGAACTGACAGGGATTGGACCCAACAAGCAGTCAAATGATGGTATCATAGAGGGTTGCCTTAATTAAGCCTGCGATTAATCACGAGTTCGATTCAGCGCCATGCACTTTCCAACGTTAAATTACGTATTTCTGATCGCAGCATTAACGAGCTGCATCTCAAGTCAAAGTTTTGCACAAGACAAAACGGTTGACTTCAATCGTGACATCCGTCCGATCCTCTCTGACAATTGTTTTCTATGTCATGGGCCAGCAGAATCCACACGCGAAGCCGACTTGCGGTTGGACGTTCGGGAAGCAGCGGTCGATTCGGGAGCGCTGATTCCGGGAAAACCGAATGAAAGCGAGATCGTGGAGCGAGTCTATTCCGATGACGAAGATCTCGTCATGCCGCCGGTTGATTCGAACAAACGTCTAACCAACAAACAACGTGAATTGCTCAAACAGTGGGTTGCCGAAGGCGCGGAATATCAAGAGCACTGGTCGTTTGTGGCTCCGCAAAAATCAACCCAACTCGATTCTGATAAATCAATTGATCATTTTGTCGAAAAGACGTTGCACGCAGAGGGCTTGAACTTTTCTCCACAAGCCGATTTGCGAACGTTGATTCGGCGCGTCACGTTTGACTTAACCGGATTGCCGCCGACATTGGCAGAGGTCGATTCATTTTTGAAAGACGCGACTGCAGGAGGCGTGGACGTTGCCTTTGAAGCAGTCGTTGATCGCTTGCTTGCTACTTCGGCCTATGGCGAACGGATGGCACTGGCCTGGCTGGACGCCGCGCGGTACGGGGACACAAGCGTGATGCACGCGGATGGCCCACGTGACATGTGGCCATGGCGCGACTGGGTCATCAACGCTTACAACGCAAATATGCCGTTCGATCAGTTTACCGTTGAGCAGTTATCCGGAGACCTGATCCCCGACGCAACGGTGGAACAGAAGATTGCTTCCGGATTCAATCGAAATCATGCCACCAGCGACGAAGGCGGCGCGTTCCCCGAGGAGCTTCGAGTTGACTACGTTGTAGATCGCGTTCAAACGACTGCGACGGTCTGGCTAGGTTTGACCTTGGAATGCGCCCAGTGTCATGACCACAAGTACGATCCGCTCTCGCAGGAAGAGTATTACAAGTTCTTCGCCTATTTCAACAACACAGCCGACCCGGGGATGCAAACACGCAACGGCAATCAGTCTCCAACCGTGGACGTGATCGACAAGATCCGCGCCGGGAAACTGGCGGAATTAATGACGAAAATCGAGGCGACAAAGAAACAACGAGACGAATACAAAGCTTCCGTTGAGACGACGTTTGTGGCATGGGCGAAGATTGCGACCGAAAAAGCCACCGCTGATGACAATCCTGTCAAAGAATTGACCGGGTTGACGCACTGGTTTCCACTTGACGAAACGGATGGGAAAGAGCTCAAGAACAAAGTCACCGGTTCAATTGCGACTTTGGAAAAAGGAAAACTGACAGCAGGCGAGCGTGAGGGCAACAAGACGTTGAAGCTCGATGGCCGAACGAGTTTTCTTTGCACTGAAAAAGTTCCGGAACTGAAACGAAACAATCCTTTCTCATTCGCCGCCTGGATCAAGTACGACGGCAAATCAGGTGGAGCTGTTTTTTCAAAAATGGATGTCGCCCAAAACCATCGCGGTTATGACTTGTGGATTCAAGGGTCCAATATTGGTACTCACATCATCAACTCTTGGCCCGGTAATGCGCTCAAAGTCGTATCAACGGACGCGCTCAAAGCCAACACGTGGCAGCATGTGGTGGTGACCTATGACGGGCGTGCCAAAGCCGATGGCGTGAAGATATACATTGACGGCAAGCTTTCAAAAAACAAAGTTGAACAAGATTCGCTGACACGTTCGATCACCGCCAAGGTGCCTTTCAAAATCGGGAGTCGCTCCGAAGGAGCCAATTGGAAAGGCGAAGTCGATGACATTCGGATTTACGATCGGTCGTTGCAGTCTGAAGAAGTCTCACTTGCCAAAGGTGATGTGATTGGTGGCATCCTGGGAACCGCCACGAAGGAACGAACCGAATCGCAAGTTGAAACGCTACGCAATTATTTTCTTGCGAACGAGGACACAAAATATCGAAAACTGAGTACGGCGCTGGCGAACGTTTCCAAGCAGCACGCCAATCTTAATGCGAAACCAATGACCACGATGGTCATGAAGGATAATCCAAAAGACAAAATGCGGATGACTTATGTATTGGACCGGGGGCAGTACGATTCGCCGAACAAAGAAAAAACGCTCCAGCCAGGTGTTCCTGCTGCCCTGCCGGCACTTGTCGAGGACTCGCCGCAAAACCGACTGGGACTTGCCCAATGGCTTGTCCGTCCTGACCATCCACTGACAGCGCGCGTCGCGGTCAACCGTTATTGGATGATCCTGTTTGGAAATGGCTTGGTACGAACGGTTGGTGATTTTGGGGCGCAGGGCGTGCCACCTTCGCATCCGGAACTACTTGATTGGCTGGCGGTCGATTTTGTCGAATCGAAGTGGGACGTAAAACGGATGCTCAAGCAGATCGTAATGTCCAAAGCGTACCGGCAAAGCTCACGGCAGGAAAAGCTTCATCTTGAAAAAGATCCAACCAATCGACTGCTTGCTCGTGCACCGAGATTTCGATTACAAGGCGAGTTCATTCGAGACCAATCACTCGCGCTGAGCGGGTTGCTGTTCGACTCGGTCGGTGGGCCGAGCGTCAAACCGTACCAACCGGTTAACATCTGGAATGAAGTCAGCATTAACAAAGGGCTCCGTTACACACAGGACAAAGGTGAGAAGCTTTATCGCAAGTCCATGTATACGTATTGGAAGCGAAGTGCCCCCATGCCAAACATGATGATATTTGATGCGCCCTCTCGCGAAAAATGCGTTGTCCAACGGGCCCGAACCAACACCCCGCTGCAGGCTTTGGTGACGCTTAACGACCCACAGTTTGTCGAAGCCGCCCGTGCACTCGCTCAGCGACTGATTAAAACGGAAACCAACGAGTCAAAACGAATTGATCTGGCGTACCAACTGGCGACGGCAAGGCATGTAACCCAACGCGAACTTGAAGTGCTGTTGAATCTGTTGGCGGACCAGCGAAAGCGATTTGTGACCGACCCAGAAAGCGCGAAAAAGTTTCTTGCAGTGGGAGACTCAAAACGCGACGAGTCGATTGACATAATTGAGCATGCCGCCTGGGCAGTGATTGCCCAGATCATTTTAAATTTGGATGAGACTTTATCTCGGGGCTAACGACATGAATAATCAAACCGAACAACGACGTCACTTCCTGTTAAAAACAGGATTCGGAGTGGGTGCGGCGGCGCTTGGCACGCTGATGGATCCAAGCTTGATCGGAACGGCGGCAGCCGACGAGCGATCGCATCCGGGCATGCCGCAGTTTCCAAACTTTGCTCCCAAAGCCAAACGCATCATTTACATGTTCATGGCCGGCGGGCCAAGCCACATCGATACGTTCGATTACAAACCGGAAATGCATAAGTTCCATGGTGAGGAACTTCCCGATTCGGTGCGGCAAGGACAGCGTTTGACGGGAATGACGAGTGGACAAAAGTCGTTTCCCTGCGTTGCACCGATGTTTAAGTTCGAGCGATTCGGGCAACACGGAACGTGGGTCAATAAGGACATCCTTCCCCACACCGCGAGCATTGTTGACGACATTTCGATTGTGAAATCGATGCATACCGAAGCCGTCAACCACGATCCCGCGATCACCTACATTAACACCGGAGTTCAGCAACCGGGAAAACCTTCGCTCGGTTCGTGGCTAAGTTACGGTCTCGGAAGCGAAAACGATAACATGCCGGCTTACATCGTGATGATCTCGCGCGGCCGCGGAAACTTACAGGGACTTTATGATCGGCTTTGGGGTTCCGGTTTTCTTCCAGCTCGGCATCAGGGGGTCAAGCTTCGAAGCAGCGGCGAGCCGGTTTTGTATCTGAACAACCCTCCGGGAATTGATCGTCAAGCACGTCGAAGCATGCTGGATGGTTTGAATGAATTGAACCAAGTCGCTTATGACAAATTTGCCGATCCTGAGACGCAAGCGCGGATTTCGCAATACGAAATGGCTTTCCGGATGCAAAGCGAAGTTCCCGAATTGATGGCCATCGAGAAAGAACCGAAACACGTTCTGAAACTTTATGGCGACGATGTTGAAAAGCCAGGAAGCTTTGCACGCAATTGTCTGCTTGCCCGACGAATGGTTCAAAAAGGCGTCCGTTACGTTCAACTGTTCCATCGTGGTTGGGACCAGCACGGAAACTTGCCTCGTGACCTGCGAAACCAGTGTCAGGACATTGATCAACCTGCTGCAGCGCTGATCAAAGATCTGAAACAACATGGAATGTTGGATGATACGCTGGTGGTCTGGGGGGGCGAGTTTGGTCGAACCATCTATTCGCAAGGCAACTTGACCAAGGACAATCACGGACGTGATCATCACGGTCGCTGTTTTAGCGTCTGGATGGCAGGAGCTGGTGTCAAACGTGGATTCGAATACGGAAAAACTGATGCTCACAGCTACAACATTCTCGATGACAGCGGCGTCCACATTCGTGATCTCAACGCAACGATCCTTAATCAGTTGGGGATCGATCACCAACGCCTGACGTACAGATTCCAGGGACTTGATCAGCGACTAACGGGCGTGGAAGAACCCGCCCGCGTTGTGAAGCAAATCCTGGATTAGGAACGAGTCGCAGCACAAACAGGTCTGTATTCGTCGCGGTGGCTTTCAGCCGTTGATTAGTTCCCAAATGCTGCGCGAATCGTGTTTGCTTTCGCGGAAACGACGTTAGCGGTCGCGTGGCCCGTCTTGTTTACGTTCGAAACAAGCAGTTCCCCCGAGCCAGGTCACCCATGCCCTTGTTCAGCTGAATGTTCACCATAACAACGACAATACCAATCACATTGGATCGGTCAAATTACGCGTAAAGCACCCTGAACGAATTCAAGGGTGGTGCATTGATTCAAAATTGAATTGGATCCAGTTGTCTTGGAATCTCAATTGAGCTGCCGTTAACGAGCCAACAACTTTGCCTTCAGAAATTCCTCCGACGTCGCGTACTCTGGAGATTCCGAAACACCCTTGATAAGGAGATGGCATTCGTGTCCCTCCTGATCTGCTTTTTCCTTCATCTTCACACCATAGACAGGATGATGTATCCCGTGCCCGGCATTTTCGGACGGGAGCTTCATGTTATTCCCATACGACATGAACAGCGGAGGGTCCGTGCCGTCAAGGTGATTGTACGGCGAGAACTCCACGAAGAGTCCACGATGTTTTTCGTAATTTTTGATCGCACCTTCGATCGTCTGCTCGCCGACGGCCATATTGATCATGTTGTGTTTTAGTACGTTTGGCCCCAGCCAGCCCTCGATGACTTTCGGATCGATCGACGTTTGACCTCCGGCGACCGCAGCTGCGCAAACGCGAGTCGACTCACGAAGTACGGAGTCATCAGAGCTTGGATCTGCCAGGTCATCGTGCAACAGAATCCACATTGATGTGCAAGCACCGGCGCTACCGCCAGTCAGTGCAATTCGATTTTTATCGATGTTCCACTCGACAGCCTTCGATCGAATAAATTGAATGGAGCGAGCCGCATCATGAACTGGAGCAGGAAGCGATGCCTCGCCCGTCAGGCGATAGTTGATGGCGGCGAAGGAAATTCCTTCGTCGAGATAAGGCTGCACTTGTTTTTGGTTGCGTTTCTTGTCACCGCCCATCCAACCGCCGCCATGGATGTAAACCAACAACGGTCGCGGCCCATCACCTTCCGCTTTCCAAAAATCCACCACATTCGAGGCGTGCGGCCCATAAGAAACATTGGCATGGGTTGGCAAAAATTGTTTCGGCGCGGCCTTGGCGGCAGGAATCGCGACTTCTTCTCCCGTTCCTCCTGTCCAGTTATTGGTCTGGAAGGGCGAAGCGGGCAATCCTTCACTGTTGATGAGATTAGGATTGGCAACTTTGTGCCACCCGAATCGGACGTGAACGGGTTCCTTTACCTGGTCAGAATAAACAACGACTGTTTTTCCATCGATCTCGGCTTTGGCCTCAACGAATTCGCCATCGGAACCCGCAATCTGAAACTCGGTCAGCGGTTTGTCATCGCGAGTCTTGAGCGATTCACCAACATGGGCGAATTGCAAACGGATACGGTCACCCTCGACTTTCAGCGATTTGAAAAGTGGACCTGAATAAACAACATCCTCATGCTTGTACGATTTCGCGAGCGCCCACAATGCCAAGCGATTGCCAACGTCGACCTTGTTGCGCGGGTGAATGTCGCCGATGTTGTCAACGAGATCAGTGGTAACTGCCATGCCAGTTCCTGGAGTCTTTAACGTTGCGACTTGAGCTTCCCATAAGGCTGGCAGTTGTCCCGGCTCGTAGCGTCCGGACCAAGGAGCGATTTGGACAAAGTAGAACGCTAGATCTTGCCCCCATGACTCACGCCAGCCATCAATCAAGTCTTTCATCTTTTTGTGATATGCCAGTCCGTTTTTATTGATAACGTTGGTTTCCCCCTGGTACCAAATCGTGCCTCGGATAGCGAATGGTTGCAGTGGCGCGATCATGCCGTTGTACATTCCACCCGATTTTCCATCCGCGATCGTCCATGGTTCGATTGGCGAACCACCCCACGAGCTGTTAATCAAGCCGATGGGCACATCGACTTCCTGATGGAGCTTCAATCCGTAGTAATAAAGTACCGCCGAGAAATTCGGGACTGTTTCCGGCGTGCAAGCTTTCCACTTCGCATCGACATCAGTTGCGGGAACTTTCGACTGGGTTTTGGGGACGTGCAACAATCGAATCTGAGGATGTGTGGCGGCAGCGATCGCTTCCTTCGACGCGTTCGTATTCTTGAGCTGCCACTCCATGTTCGACTGCCCGGAGCCGACCCAAACGTCGCCTATCAAAATGTCCTCGAGTACGATCGTGTTCTTTCCCTTGACGGTCATCGAGTAAGTCTTGCCATCCGCTTTCATCGCAGGCAGCTTGACTTTCCAATTGCCTTTTTCATCCGCGGCAGCCTTCATGGAGTTTTCACCCAGCGTCACCGTGACTTCTTCATCAGCATCAGCCCACCCCCATACTTGCACCGGCATTTCTCGCTGCAACACCATATGGCTATCGAGGACGGCTGGAAGCCTGACATCAGCCAGCGAGTTCGTCGCGGCCGAAACCAAAAACAGAAATAAAGCAACTCGCATTGATCGGTAAAACGTAAACATGAATGCAACTTCCCGGGACAGTGTATGGTTCAACGTTGGAGATCATTGTAACCCGGTCGCTACCAACAAGTAGTCAGCTGAACCTTGAAAAGTCTGGTGATCCTCAGGGGCTTAAGATTTTAATGCGGTCCTTTAGCGGCGGACTGGAACCGATGGTTCATTTCTATGATTTCCCCACAGTCCAGCATCCAATTGCCAGTCCCGCACGAGCAACGCGAGATCGATTCGGCGGCAAAAGCTTGCGTCCAAACGTTTGACAACCGCTCAAATTACGGCCATTCTTCTACAACGTTGTGGATAACATTTCTATCAGTGAGCCTCAACAGGAGCCTGATCGTGGAGCAGACGCATTTATTGAGTGAAAAAAATGGGGAACGGGCCACGGTCGCGGTCATCACGGTGGGCGGGCTAATACTCGGAGCCATTTTTGGTGCTATTTTCCTGGCCATGCTGTACAGGTTCGCGTCGAGTTTCTTGAATTGGCCAGCCAACCCACCCCACTTGCACTGGTATTCCGCCTTGGTCGGTGCCGGCGTCGGCGGAGTACAGGCGTTTACGAAAAGCATCACGAAAATGCGTCGTAAGCGAGCAACGCGTGCTGTTGCTGACGAACTCGGCCTTGAGTACGCGACCGATGTCACTCATGAACTCGAAGATGAACTCGACAATTTGTTTGGTGGTAACAATTCAGTTACGCTTACGAATGCCGTCCACCGCACTGTGGATTCCGCTCGGCTTATCATCGCCGACATGCGATATCATGAGGGAGGAACTTCCGACTCGAACTCGAATGCTTCGAATCAGACGGTCGCTTATTTTAGCTCGGACCAGCTGCAGTTCCCAAGCTTCGAATTGAGGCCGGAAAGAAAATTGCTAACCTTTTTCAGTAATATCACCGGCATCAAGGACATTGATTTCGACGACTACCCTGAATTCTCGAAACAGTATCACTTGTTCGGCTGGAACACGCAGCCAGTCCGCGCTCTATTTGACGATGACTTGTTGCGGCATTTCACAGGGAATCCTGGTTGGCATCTGAATGCAGCCAACAACTCGCTCGCCATGTTCCGACCAGGCACGCAAATCGACCCATCGGGTTTTGATGAGTTTATCCAGGAAGCCATGGAAACGTTTTCTCTGTTCATGGCCGCTTCCTACGCTGCGCAAGATGCTGACGATGCAGCACTCGAGAGTGAGCCACTATCTCAAGCTGATAAAATTGAGGCATTGCCGAGCCTGTTGGGTAAAATGATCCAATCGATACTGGTCTCGCCAGTCGAACTGAAACAATTCCTGGCCGCCCCCACGCCTCGCAGAATACCGAAGAATATCTTGCGACAGCGAATGGGTGAAGGCTCGCTGATCTTGGCGGTGTTCGGGTGCGTTTTTCTCGCCGCCGGCATCGTCTTGCCCTGCATCGCTCTCTTGGGCATGACAGGGCCCCTACTTGGAGACCGGATTATGGTGATGGGAATGGGAGCCATGTTTCTCATGCTCGGATCGTTGACAGCTTTTTTTGCGATTCGTTACCGCCACCGCAACTATCGACTTTTGCGACATGGGATCGTGGCCGAGGGCAAGATCGAAGCCGTGGAACGCACCGACACATCCATCAACAACCAACGCCAATACCGGCTCAAAGTCCGATTTCCTGACGGGCTTGATGAACGCACAAGTACGTGCAACATCTACGGAGAAGTCGCCCAGGAAGCAATCAGACTACACCGAGAGGATCAACCGGTACGCGTGTTGTACGATCGAAAGGCCCCGCAACGATTTCTCTGGGCCGACTCCTTTGCCATCGCAAAGCTCTGATTTAGGGTTTCGGGAAATTGTGCTTTGTCAGCCTGGAATCTTGGCGTAAATGATGTTCAGCAAAACCCAAAGCGTCCTATCAGTCTGTCATTCCCCCCAAAACCATCCGCAAGATCAGGAGAGAGAAATTCACGTTTTGAAATTTGAATCGTTTAATTGGTTCTGTTAAAATCACCAAGGAAAGAAAGCGGTCCTTGTGGATGTCGGCAAAAAGCAAGCCTGGCACGCGGGGCATCTCGAGGGTGCAAAGCTAGTTCGTGGAGCAAGATCCGTTTCGCACCGACGCGTACAACGGCTACGGGATTGCCCGATGATGAGATTATCGTTTACTGTTACCAAAGATCGCGTATTCGCGACCAAAAGGCTGCCAAAAATCCACCGTCGCTTTGAGATAATTTGCGGCCGATCAAAGCCAGCTGGAAAACACTGCTGCAAAACGGTTTTGAAAAAGCAGACGATGAAAGATCCAAAAAAATAGATCCACAAGTCGAGTTTCCCATTGGGCCTAACACACATTTTCAGTTGAGAGTATTGAGATGCATCGCCGATTCAATGTTTACAGTTTTATCTTGATTTTCATCGTCGCCAACACAGGTGTGCAAGCTTCGAAAGCAAGCGATGAATTGAATGAAGCGAAATTTCAGGAACTTCATCAATCGTTGCAAACGTCAGCCGATGAGCCTTGGCGGCAAATTCCATGGAAGATTTCGCTGTTGGACGCTCAGAACATCGCAGCTAAATCAGAGAAGCCTATTTTCATTTGGGCGATGGACGGCCACCCGCTCGGATGTACGTGAAACAATGGTGTGCTCGACCGTGAGTCGACCTTCGCAGATTCCGAAATCATCAAGACATTACAAACAAAATTCGTATCAGTCGCGATCGATCAAGCCTATCAGCGTCGCCAGCAAGATACGGAGGGCGATTTCTATCGAGGTATTGCCAAGGATAGCCCGCGAGGTGACGGGGCGAACGGTGGCACGACACAGGGGCTCTACATCGCGACCCCCAGTGGGAAATACCTGGGATACACCAACCATCGTAGTCCTGACCGAGTCAAGAAATTTATCGCGGAAGCGCTCGCTAAATTTAAGCCGAGCAGCAGTGAATCGGTAAAGTCCGAAAAAATTGATCGTCGGTACCACCCGAATCTGCCAAAAGGTGGTTTGATGATTCGTGTTCAGGCCAAGGTTCTTGGTGGATACGCACCCTCGGATGACAAGTGGCAAAAGATTTTTCATTCTGCGCTTTCTCGGGACAATCTGTGGATGACTCAAAAAGAACATCAGTCGGTCGCGAATGGAGTCATCCCAGCAATTGTACAACGTCGAATCGCTCGATTTCATTTGGTTGATAACACCCGAGGCGAGCCGCCGATGTGGAGTGATCAAGAAATCAAATCCATCAACATGAAAATCGAAAATGGGAAACTGACGGGTGACGCTTTACTTTCCACGCAGGATGGCTCAAGAACGTTTGATTGTAAGTTCTACGGCTATGTGGAGACGTCCCATGGCAAAGTCACTCGATTTGACGTGGTGGCAATGGGCCAATTCCTGGGAGAAGGACGATACACCAAGAATGCTCCCCAAGGAGAGTTTCCACTGGGTATTTCATTTACCTTGGCTGACGGCACCGATGTCGCTGACCCTATTCCCCCCCAAGCATCCCGCGGTTGGTTGGATGGTTATCTGAAAAATTGAGAACTTCAATTGCAGCTGTGTCAAAAATACCATCAGTCAAAGCCTCTCCGGTTGGCCAGATTGAAATCCAGTCTGATTTTGCACTATGTGCGGCACTAGAATCCGACCCGGGGCGAGCTCTCACAAGAACGCTCTGTCTCGGTAGCTGCCAATTTCGAGTGTCATTTCTCATTGGTCTCCGCGTCTGGGACACTTGGCAAAGGCTTCCATGGACCTTCCCCCCAATGAGACATCAACTCTCAACACCTCGGTTAATACCGAGGCGATATTGAACAATCGTGCCTGCGGGGCACATGAAAGCCCTGTAGCTCGATGGTATTTTGCTATGAGATGGGTTGAAGTGGTAATTTGGTTTGAGCTTCAAAACCGCCGTTGCGGATAGCCTAATTGGATTTTTCGTATTCCCCGCCACGATTCCAGGCTTGACAAAATCAACGGAGATCCTGGTGCTGCGAAGTCGATGTCCGTGCTAAAGTAAGGGTGACGGTTAACGTCAGTCAAGCTGGCTGGTGATGACCTGACACCAAACTAGTTCTTGAAAGGAACAACGATGGCTAAGAAGAAACTCAAGCGACGTAAACCCAAACCGCAACCTGAGCCTGAAGCTAAGAAAGAATCAGACCCGCTGGTGAGTAAGGCGAAGGTAGCCCGATTGCATCAGGAGAACGAAAAGTGGTTTCCAGCGTCCGAGTCGGTCGCCCCCTCGGTAGAGTTTAAAAAGATCAAGGGACGTTTGACGCAAACTAAAAGAGCGAGTCGCGGCAGTTGAAAGTTAAGCAAATTTGGACTCTTGACCGTAGTGACAGATTTTGTCGATGTCGAATTGATTGAAAAAACACGTCTCATTGCCAGCCGGCACGTTCACGCAAGAAGCGGTTCGTGATGGTGCTCCGCCAATCGAGTTAGTTGACGGCAACCATCATTATTGATTACCGCGATATCTATGTGCCACTCTTCCGGCACACCGCAGCAATTGCCAGGCAGGAAACTAGTCGCCAGATTTGATAATAACGAAAACGCGATTTTGAGCGAATTGCCCCCCCTTATTCATCGACACCGTATTAAGCGACGGAACGCACACCTGCGCATAAAATGCGAGCGTGGCGATTAGGGGGTCGCTATAATCGAGAACAGTCATACTTACCCGAACACCGTTGAGCTTCGCTTTGGCCGCTCATTCCAATCCGTCCGCCGACGGAGCATGGGCCTGTTGGAAATGAAACTTGACATGGATTGGTGGCTTACAATCGAAAGTCGCCGCAAAGGAAGAAAATGAATCAAACATCAAAACCACGGGTTCCTGCCTGGTACTGGGCGATCGCTGCTGTAGCGTTACTGTGGAACCTACTAGGATGTGCCGCCTTCGGAACTGAGATTTTCGCCCAGGAAGCAATGATGGAAACCTGGACGGAGGAACAAAAGGAGTGGGCTCGATCCATTCCAGGCTGGATTTATTTCGTCTACGGCGTGGCTGTGACAACCGGTGTGGCGGGAAGCATTGGCCTGTTCATGCGAAACGGCTGGACCGTCGCGCTGTTCGCAATCTGCCTTGCGACGGTGATCGTCCAAATGCTCTACACCATGATCATTGGCGGCGGAATGCAAGTCATGGGACCATCGAGCCTAGTCATGCCCTCGATGGTCATCATCTTCGCAGCGTCATTGCTGTGGTTCTCGTGGTTCGCCAAGAGCCGGAGCTGGCTTGGACCGGTTAATCCGACAATGGAGCATGAATAACGCGGTGGTCGTTGGGAAATGCTAGACCACGTTTTCTTGAGCACGGAGTTCGCATCGACTCGCCGCGCAATGGCGAGTCGCACCAAGTCAAAAAACATTCGACCGCTGGCACTCCTTGGCGACGCCTTGCTTCTGACCCAATCAGTGACATCGAGGGCTAACCGGACGTCCCGTGACGAATGACAGAGAAGGCCAAAGCCCGGCTATTCCCAATAGCGCAGTAACGATCAATTTCGCGGGCACGTGCTTGGTCCCGTCGCGCCATGCGATGCTAAAAAAAACGTGTTGATGATTCATCTCAAATTTCTTTCGTTCCATTTTCGTAAAGCTCAGTCAAACCAAAGACCAACGTTTGGCAATCACAAACTGTGTCTATCAACCAGTTTACTATTGGATCAATCAAGATTGCATTCCTTCATCGACACCTCATCCTGACAGTGAAAAAAAATTTCACTTTCAATTGGCAAACCGTCTGATAGCCTCAAACACTTATAAACGGTGCGGGCTAGGGGAGCTATACAGAGTCGTCAATCGGCGGCGAGACACGGTCAATGGGTAGCAGCCGATCTCGTGGTCTGCCGCCATTTTCTGTACCAGGGGTTATGAGAGTACGGGTTGGCTAAGACATGCTTCTTTTTTCCGGCAGTGTTCCGTTGAAGGAACGTTTGCGACTGAGACGGAACACTGCCGGGCGAACTCCGCGGGGGTCATGTAATCGAGTGAGCAGTGAGGCCGCTCGTTGTTGTAGTTGGCACGATGGATATCGGTTTGCGTCTTGGCCGCCGTCAAGTTTTTTTAATCGTTTGGCCGCGCTGGCTTTCATCCCGCCGTATTGTTTCGGCCAGCGATGGTAAGTCGCCTCGCTCACTCCAAGAGACTGAAGCACTGCCGCCAGTTCCTGGCCAGCGTTGAGCATCGCCCCAGCATCGCGAAGCTTATTCACGATTTGTTCCGGTGTATGCCGCTTTCGTTTCTTCTTCGTCATCAAAATCTCCTTGCCATCATTGGCTCATGAGACTCTCAAAACACATGAAACAGGTTTAGGGGAGCACGCCACCCAGCCATCTCTAAAAACTTGACGGCGGATTGAGTAGCCAATAAAATCAAGTGAAGCACCATGGCGTTGGACAAACGCCGAGACGCCTTTACGTTGGGCCCTTGAATCAACCGCCTACCTAAGAAGTCGAATTCCGCGCTATGCCAAGCGACCGAGAAAACGAAAACGGAGGAATCCTCCGCTCCCTACTTCAGATCCATAAAACGCTGACCAGAATCGAATTCGTCATCGTCCCAATCATCGTGGCCGTTGGTGTTGCCGCTGGATTCTACCATCCTATCGTTGGTTTCGGCACCGTTGGAATTTTGGCGTTTTTTGCGTGGATCTACTTCGACGCAAAGAAGCATTTAAGTATGCGAAATCCTGAGAATCCTGACGACGGTGAATGACAAACCCGGGAAGCGTCCCCAAGATTGTTAAAGGTTGAAAAGCGGTCTCCCGAAGGCGACAATGTCGCCCTTCGAGATATTCAACTTTGACGTCGGGTGCAACCGACGGGGAGACCTCCATGGACCGTAATCTTTATCAAACGCTCGGACAAGTTTCTTCTGAGAAAGTGGGGCAAATCTTTCGTGAACCCATCCGCGGCTGCTTCCGTTTTCAAAAAGTGCCCCAAAGGCAGCTATTTGGTAAAAGTTACTTTGCGATCAATCAACTTGGGTGGCGCGTCTTTTAATATTCCATCAAGTACCGGTTGTAAACGCTTGCGCTCGGCTTCGCCTTCTGGCCCGGTCACAGGAGACTTTTCCAGCCAATCATTTGGAACGTTGAAAAGCGAACCATCAGCGTACAGTTTCCAATTCGCGTCCCGGACGAAACATCGGTACGGCGCATTGCCACTTTTTGAATAGGATTGAAACATCCAGCCACGAGCGTTCGACGAGTCGCCTTTTATCATTGGTAAAAAGCTCTGTCCGTCGGTGCCCGCAGGCGCGGTCGATCCGGTAACTTCAGCCATGGTAGGCAGCACATCGGCAAATCCAATGGGCGATTCGACAATGGTCCCCGGTTTGATCACGCCACGCCAATTGGCGACAAACGCGACACGGTTGCCTGCGTCTTGCATGGTTCCCTTGCCCCCACGAATCTGGCCTCTTGGAGGAAAGGGAGAAGTCAGCTTGACATTGGTTCCGTTATCGCCAGTCACGATGATTAGCGTATTGTCTCGCAATCCAGTCTCATCGAGTTTATTCACAATCTTGCCAATCACCTTATCCATGTAATTCACCATCTCCCGGAAATGTTCGATGGGCTCACGGTTTTCGTCTTTCAGTTTCCAGTCAACGCTGTCCGGCGTTGGGACGAACGGTGAGTGCGTCAGGATCATGGGGTAGTAGACGAAGAACGGCTCGTCTTTTTTGCGCTCAATAAATTCACAAATGAAATCGGAAACCAGGTCCGGACCGTATTTGCCTTCCGTGTCCGGTACAAGTTTGCCATTCTCGAACAGTCGCGGAGATTTGAAACGCGACCCTTTATTTAGGAATTTTTCGGGCAACGGCGCTTTCCCATCATTTCGTCCGTGAGAAGGGGAAAAGTGCCAGAGGCAATAGTCGTCAAAGCCGACTTTGTGTGGTCCGTCCAAATCGCCAGGTGAAAGCTGCCACTTGCCGGCAATCGCAGTTGCGTAGCCATTGCGTTTGACCATCGTGGCAAACGTTGGTTGCGTCAGATCGAGTTCACCGAACCGGGTGTAGTTTCTGAAGTTGTATCGTCCCGTCATGATTCGGACGCGGGATGGTGTGCAGATGGGTTGCGAATAGGCCTGTGTGAATTCTACGCCGGTTGCTGCCAGCTGGTCGATATTTGGCGTTTGGTAAAACTCGCTCCCTTTGTGGCTGTAGCATTCAAACCCGATGTCATCCGCCATGATGACGATTACATTGGGCTTGTCTTGTGCCTTCAAACCAGCACCGCCCAGCACCAATGTGATCGTCAAGATATTGAGAAGTGTTTTCATGATTTGGCAATTCCTGTTTTTTGAAACATTTCAACCTCTGCGAACTGGTACGGCCAGCTTCGCCGCAACAGACACTTTATCACTTTTCCATCGGGCCGTAGGCCATGCCCAAGCGGATCGCAGCCCTGGAGGCAAAAAGACAAAGGTTTTTCAAACACAAATTTTTGTCGGCGGCGGTTCGTGCTTGCTCAACTGATGCGACGCCCACTCCCGTTATGGCAGCTATCTATGAATTGCAGATTGCGATGTTCGTGATGATGTTGTGCATACGACTCTCTTTGTACTTCTGAATTTTGAGTGTGTTTATGGTGGACAAACAGGTTCATTAGTATGCCCCCCGGATGTGTTGTTTCACTTCATGCTCATAGAACCTGGCTAATTTTGCGTGCAGATCTTTCGGCAGCGGTGGCAGATCAGAGATAGCGGCATTGGATTGGGCCTGTTCCGGTCGACTTGCTCCAGGAATAATCGCAGAGACTGCATCGTGGTCGAGAATCCAGCGCAATACCATTTGAACCATACCCATGTTTTCAGGCAGCATCTGCTTGAGCTGATCAGCCAGTTCAACCCCCTTTTCAAACGGCAGGCCAGCAAAGGTTTCTCCCACATTGAAAAACTTGCCGTCGCGGTTGTAGTTCCGGTGATCTGTTTCGGCAAACAAAGTCTCTTTGCTGTATTTTCCGCTCAGCAGGCCGCTGGCAAGAGGCAGGCGAGCAAGAATGCCGACCCCTTTGGCCTTGGCCTGTGGTAGCAGCTCACCGACCAGCTTCGACCGGAAAACATTAAAAATCACCTGCAACGAGAGCAACCCTTCTTGCTCTAAACAAATAAGTCCTTCCTCGACCGTCTCAACACTCACGCCAAAATGCTTAATCAAACCTTCCTGCTTGAACTCTCTGAGCCAATTAAAGACATCGCCTTTTCGAAGGCATTCGATGGGAATACAGTGGGCTTGCATCAGATCCAGTTGATCAAGTTGCAGACGCGTCAGTGAGTCCTCGATAGATTTGCGGACATTCTCTTTCGTATAGTGGTCGGGGAACAAGTCCGACCCTCGGCCAAATTTCGTGGCGATGGTTAGAGGCGTCTCGCACTGTTTCGCGAACTGACCGATATATTCCTCGCTGATGCCCGCGCCGTAGACGTCGGCTGTATCAAAGAAATCAACGCCGCTTTCCACGGCGGCATTCATAATTTCAAATGCGGTTGCTTCATCCATCCGGCCGAAATCGCCACCGAACTGCCAGCAGCCCAGCCCCACTTCACTTAGGGTAATACCATTCTTTCCCAGTATTCTCTTATTCATTCGCTATTCTTCCTCTCAGATATTCGTATTGGCTTCGCAGACTGAGAAGAATTGTAATCCAAACGGTGGTGTTTATTTGCTGTAATTTGTTCGGTTACTTTTTGGGGATCTTAAAACCTTTTTGGGGATCTTAAAACCCAATGGCCTGCTGTTCTGTCCACGAATCGATTCGTAGTGAAGCATTTGGATGCGTGTTTACGCGCCGGACTTGGCCTTGGATACTGGCGCGGATCCAAATGGGTAGCGAGGGCTCCAATTGCCAACGATTTCGAAGGATTCGAAGTTCTGAGTGTTTTCGCTTGTCCGTGCCGCACCATGGTCGCGGTAAACGTTCGTTAGGTCGGAACAGACATGATCAAAACGGCCAAATCTGCGATCGAGTGTCCCAGAAACCGCTTTACAACGTTTAATGACCAAGGATTCCGAGTACCATAATGCGATCGTTTGCTGAACGGTCCCGCGATGCGTATGATTACCCAACGGGCGCGGAAATGTGACGCTACCGGTCGGTCGCCACTCCGCCAGCAAAACAATAGTCTATGAGCAAACATCCTCTGTCGAGTCGCCAGCGATTTGAAGAATACAAACTGGAATTCCTGAATCGGGATAAGGCTTCAGAAAAGGATCGGGATTCATCTGACAAAAGACACCAACGAAAATCACAGCGTGACCGTTCGAGCTGGACGCTCGTTTGTGAATTCTTGGGCTTGCTTCGAGGCCACCGAGGCTCAATCATTTTTTCGATGGCGACGCTGACGATCGCTACGATTCTGGCCTTGATTCCTCCGGCCGCAGTTAAGCTGGTTGTCGATTATGTCTTGACGAATCAACCGCTTCCGGCAGGCTTCCCCGATTGGATTCCACGGCAACCCTGGCCCTTGTTGTTGTTGATCGTTGGCGTCGTTCTGGCCATCTCGCTTGTCAAATTATCTTTTCACATCTGGGGACGATGGCACGCCACGCGTGTCACCAAGTTGCTGCAGATGTCGATCCGCAAGCGGGTTTTTGAACATGCGGCCCGATTACCTTTGCACCGAATTCAGGAACTGAAGTCTGGTGGAGCAGCCAGCATATTGCGTCAAGATGCCGGTAGTGTTGGTGACCTTGTTTTTGGCATGTTATACAACCCTTGGCGCGCAGTTATTCAACTGGTCGGCAGCTTTTTCATTCTCGCCTGGGTCGATTGGCGTTTATTGATCGGAGCGATTGGCATTGTTCCTCTCGTCTATTTCACACACCGAACTTGGATCAATCGTATTCGGCCGCAATTTCGGCGTGTACGCGCTCAACGCGAAGAAGTCGACTCGCTAACAACGGAGTCCTTCGGCGGCATACGGGTCGTTCGCGCCTTCGGCCGTCAGCATGCTGAAACCAATCGCATCATGCGCGGAAATCATGTCATGGGACGTCAGGAACTCTACGCTTGGTGGTGGTCACGCACGATTGAGATTGTTTGGGAAACCGTCATTCCGTTGGCAACTGCAGGTTTACTGGTCTACGGCGGGTGGCGAGTCCTCCAAGACCAACTCACGATGGGCGACCTGATGATGTTTCTTGTCTACATGCTGATGCTGCTGGCCCCGCTTGCGACGCTCGCGCAAAGCGCCGCAGCATTCCAGAACAGTCTCTCAGGATTTGATCGTGTTTTGGACCTGCTGGATGAACCGCTGGAAATGGAAACTGATGTCGAGACAGTTGTGATCAAGCGAACGGAGTTCATTGGTTCGGTCGAGTTTAAGGATGCCAGCTTTAGCTATCCCGGGGCAGATGGTTTCGCGTTGCAGGACGTGAACTTGCAAGTTGAACCTGGAGAAACCATCGCTTTGGTCGGTCCGAGCGGCGCGGGAAAAACAACGATCTGTAACCTTGTCGCGCGCTTCTATGATCCAACTAGCGGAACAGTGTTGATCGATGGTATCAATCTGGCTGAAGTCGACGTTGAAAGCTATCGGCGATTGACTGGAATCGTCGAGCAGGATGTATTTTTGTTTGATGGAACAATCGCTGAAAACATCGGCTATGCCAATCGCCAAGCCACGTTTGACGAAATAAGCACCGCTGCACAAATCGCTAATGCCGCAGAGTTCATCGACAAATTGCCCCTCGATTACAACACGACCATCGGAGAACGTGGCGTTAGACTCAGCGGTGGTCAGCGCCAACGACTGGCCATTGCTCGTGCCGTATTAGCCAACCCCAAGATCTTGATCCTGGATGAAGCGACCAGTAACCTCGACACTGAAAGCGAAAAGCTGATTCAATCCAGTATGGCCTCGCTCATGGAAAACAGAACTTGCTTCGTCATTGCCCATCGACTTAGCACCATTGCTAGTGCCGATCGAATCGTTGTTTTAGAGAATGGTAGAATCACTGAAGT
This sequence comes from Mariniblastus sp., assembly GCA_047639375.1. Classification (GTDB taxonomy): domain Bacteria; phylum Planctomycetota; class Planctomycetia; order Pirellulales; family Pirellulaceae; genus Mariniblastus. Next base: position 54,703 of record JBLINZ010000001.1, read on the forward strand.
CGGCACACATCAATCCCTGATGGAACTTGGCGGGAGATACCACGAGATGGTGATCATGCAAACCAACACCGCGACCGTCTCGGGATAGATTCCGCAGGTAACGCGAATCCGAATCTTACTCGACCTCGTGCCAAAAATCGTAGTACGGTCGTTTCTCTCGCGACGCAAAAAACGGACGAGCCTTCGAGACATGATGCCAGCACAAGATCCATTTGTCTCCGATAAGATGTTCGATGAACTTTACCAACCGGTCACGATCGATGCAGTCAAAGAAGCCATCGATGTCGACGTCCAGTATCCAGTAAACTCGCTTTCTGTTGATCGCAACGTAACACGCACTGAGGGCTTGACCCTCGCTAAGCAGCGGCCGGAACCCACGCCAGATCGGCTTGTTATTTTGTGCCCGTATTAAGCGGCAGCGATCGTAGCCCGAATGCGTATGCGAGGAAGAACCCTCGTTGGTGGTTCGCCATCAACGAGGCAATCGTCCTCGTCTACAAAAGCTCAGCGTTTGGCACTGCCGCCTGCCGGCAAATCGTTAAACGATCTATCGCCTCGCATTTTAAATCACCATACTCTTACGCAATCAGGTTACCTTTTTCGCCTTGGGCTCAATGAATCAACAAGCCCAAAACGCCCGGGCTATCCCGGACGCTTCAAACTGAATCCGCCACCTCTTCGCTCACGGGAATGGGCCTCAACCAATTCGAAATAATTCATCGGTAAAACGACGGAGCGTGGCTCAGCGGAACTCACAATCGTACGGTGAGCACGAACATCAAAACTGTGAAGCAAAGCCTAGTGAGAATACTTTTGCGAATTCGAGCAACATGTTTATCGAGAGCAGCGTTGGCAGAACCGATTGGACTTGTCTGTCGGGCACGGCATGATTCTGCGACGAGTTGTGGTCCTTGTCTTTCGCCGCAGTAAGGTCCGAGTATTTTGCCTTCCAAGCCCAATTCCCTATCGTTCAGCATCGTTCAGCATCGTTCAGCATTCTGACCATTCAGGATTTCACAGGAAAAACTTTTTTCCATTGAGGTGTCGGGCAACTCAGAGATTAAGCGGTTGCCAAGATAGAGGAGCACGTGCGGCCAATATTGTGGCTCGGGCGGCCCTCAAGGATTGGAGATCTTCTTTGATCGAAATCCAATCCAATCCGCTGACTTTCAATCCAATCGAGGAATATCATGCAAGACACACAGGCACACGCCGGGCGTACTTCTAAGCCGTCCCCAGGAATAGTTCTATGGTTGTGGCGTTGGTTTTGGCGAATCACGCTCGTCGTTTCCCTTTCCTATGCATGGTACTGCTTCTACGTACCCTCAAACGATATCGCTTGGGCCGACGAGTATCCGTCGGCTAAGCAACTAGCGGTGGAATCCGAAAAACCCATGATTATCTTCTTCACTGGCGAGTGGTGTGTTCCCTGCCGAATCATGAAACGCACGGTCTGGGCCGATGATGAAGTTAAGTCGGTGGTCAATTCAGGATTCACACCGATACTAATAGACGTGGGTGAACCGGGGGCATCTTTGGAGGCCCTGAAACGATACAAAGTTTACGTTACTCCAACCACGATCATTGCAGATGCCAATGGAAACGTTCTCGAGCGTGTGCAGGGAGCGTTGAGTAAATCCGAATTCCTCACATTGCTTGAGAAGCCGCACGTTCCGAAGCTTGTGCCTTGAATTTTGGTTCGAGTTCCTCAAAACAGCAATCGATGCGATCGGTCCCGGATTTCTCGTTGCTAAGGAGCTGTTTAAATTGGCGATTGGTAAACAAATTCAGGAGAGACTAAGGATGCAATTCAAAGTGACGCTGCTATTCGCGCTGCTCGTATTTGGCAACAGCAATTCAGCTGCCATCGGTTTGGCTACCGACAGCCCGTGGGATATCGAGCAATTGTTTCAGGTTCCCAAGTGGGAAAAGACTCAGGCCGCCGCCAAGCCGGGGATGACCGGCCTGCTTTACGATGCGATTCCAGTTCGTGGCAAACGGGTCCAGGCTTTTGCTTACTACCGCTCTCCAGAGGGAACGGCCCCTGAGGGCGGTTGGCCGGCGGTGGTCTGTGTGCACGGTGGTGGCGGTACTGCGTTTGACGTTTGGGTCAAAAAGTGGAATGACCATGGCTATGCGGCGATCAGTATGGACTTGGAGGGTCATTTCCCGAAGGGCTCACCTAGCCGCATGGAGAACCCCGGTCTCAAGCGTTTAGGGATCTTCAAAAACTATCAGGATCCTATTGAACAGCAGTGGTACTATCATGCAGTGGCCCAAGCCATCCAGGCTCACTCGCTGATCCGATCGTTTCCCGAAGTGAATGCCGACAAGATTGGCCTCACGGGAATCAGTTGGGGAGGAACGCTCACCAGTACCATCATGGGGCTGGACTCTCGATTTAAGTTTGCCATTCCTGTCTATGGTTGCGGCTTTCTTCCCGAGTCCGACGGGAATCAGGGAATGGCAATTAAGCCCGGGGAGTACAGCGATTTTGTGAACAAGTACTACGATGGTTCCGCGTATTTCAGCAAAGTCACCTATCCGACCCTATGGGTGAATGGCACCAATGACACGCACTTCCCAATGCCCTCAACGCAGAAGTCTTCGCAAGCCGTAGCCGGTCTGGCCATTCTACGCTTTGAGTTGCGAATGAGTCATGGACACGGTGCGGGATGGAGGCCGGCAGAGATTTATGCATTTGCCGACAGCATTGTGAAAGATGGCTTGCCACTTCCCAAGCTAACGCCACCGAAGATCGAGGGTGACCAAGTCACGTCATCTTTCGTCTCCACTGCGAAAATCACCAAGTCCCAGCTTTTGTATACACGAGATTCCGGCCTTTGGCCCCAACGGAAATGGGAAACCGCACCGGCGAAGACGTCTGCTGCCGAGATTAATGCAATCGTCCCCGAGGGAGCCACGGTTCTGTTTTTCAATCTCACCGATGAGCGCGGGCTGTTGGTCAGTTCTGAATTCATTCAGATTAAATAGATGCCATTACCGAGACTATGTTCTTTTGCATATGCACATGCAAAAGTCCGCTACCTTTACGACGGATGAGTAAAACTGACCAACTCCAATTTGAGTACCAAGCAGAGTGAGAGAAAAGGTTAAGTAAAACGGCAGGTTTGATTGTAGGCTTCATCGGCTTGGCAAGTCAGTCAATGGCACTGTCCATTATCCGCTTTGGCATTTCGGCTGCTGCAATGATTCATGATGGCTCGGAGAGGATAAAACCAGCTCACTAGCTAATAAAACGCAAGGTTCTTGCCTCGGCATCGGCCCAGGTAAGGGTATTTTTCTTTGTTTTTGAATTTGGCGTGTCAGTGATTCGTGGTGGTGCCGGCGACGCTACGGTTGGAAACAACTGGTTGAATCGTTCGTCATTTTTTCATGTATCAATTCCATTGCATCAACTTAATGTTAAACTGGACGGCACGGTCAGACAAATTCTTCGTCGGACGGTAACAACGGCACCTAACCCTTTGGGCGTTAACATCATGAAGGCAGTAGCAAACTCATTTTTCATCTGCATCGTTTTGATATTCGGAACCAACGTCTCGACGGTTGTTGGGGACGATTACACCGCTGGTGACTTCCACAACTATACTCATGATTCCGGCGATGTTCCGAAAAATGATTATCAGTATTCAGTGTATGTCCCGAAGGACTATGACGGCAACAAGTCCTATCCGGTGGTATTTTACCTGCACGGTGGAGGAAACGGTCGGAGTCATCCAAACCTGGGAAAGCGAAACATGGTTTCGATGACCTTGCGTGACAACGACCGCACAACCGATGCAGGCTACAGCCGAAACGCAACCGACTTTTCTGGCTATATTCTCGTATCACCAGTGAAGCCAGTTGCTACATGGAATGCCAAGAAATTCAGCCGACTGTACGATCATGTCAAAAGCAAAGTTAGCATCGATGGAAATCGAGTTTACGTCACCGGATTCAGCATGGGAGGGCAGGGGACTTGGCATGTGGGATGCGGTAAAGATGTAAACTATAAAATTGCAGCCATGATGCCGCTTGGCGCTTGGGGGTGTAATTATGTGAAACGCGGATCGACGCCGAAAACTTGCGACACGCTGAAAACTCCAGTGTGGGTTTTGCATTGCCCTCAAGACCCCGTTTCCATGATCACCGAGCAACTCTCGTTGTTTCAAACCCACATTGATTGCGGCGGCTACGGGCGTTTCACCATGATTCCCGGAGCTAAGCATTTGAGCCGACCTCCCGATGATACGAAGTTTTTTAGCATGCGAATGGGATGGATGTTGTCGCAAGAGCACGGTACTCCCTTTAACTATGTCCTTCGAGTAAACGGCGGAACCATTGATAAGGTTGCCAGTGGACCTCGGCCGTTCACGGGAGACGATAGTCGTTTTGGCTGTTACGAACCTGGCACGGTTGTCGAGATTTCGGCGCCCGCATCAAAAGCTGGAAAGACGTTTGTTAAGTGGACCGGCAGTAAGGGGGAATTTGCTGACGCGTCCAATCGAAATACGACCTATACCACGCCCGCCGAAGATGAAGTCGTATTGGCAGTTTATGACTCCCAGCCAGCGAATCTAGTTGTCAAAGGCGGGAAGGCGAGTCCTGCTGCACCGATGCCCGGTCAGATGGTGACGGTCACTGCAAATAAGGATATTGAGGAGAATCAATTTGCGTATTGGAAGTCCAATGTTGAACTCACCGACACTATTCCGACTTCTCGTTCTCTCCACTTTCTGATGCCGTCCCAAGACCTGGAACTGAGCGTCGTGACGATAGAGTCGTTGCCAAAAAGAAGAAGGTAAGCACCTCTACTGGGCCTGTTGATTTAATCTACGAGACGATTGATCGCTTAACGATTTGCCGGCAGGCGACAGTGCCAAACGCAGAGCGTTGGTAATCGAGGGCGATTGCTCGTGAGTGGCTAGCCGTCAATGGTTGTTCGTCGTCGCTGACGCGCTTTGAAGTTGCACACTTCTATGCCATCCGTTTTATAGCAAGTTGACATGACTTGCTGCCACGAATTAAATGGCGGGTTGACTTCGCCCTGATAACACCAAAACGTTCCGAGCGCACCCCAGCCTGCCAAAGCTTCAACCGCATGGCCCCTGAACGATTCCCGATGCACATCCCCCCCTACACGACGAAGCAATTTCGAGACGGTTTCCTGAAGACTGAAGTCCGCAGATTTTGCAGAATCTCGCTCCCACAAAGCCGAATCGTGCAAATTCAAAACTGACGCGTCCGGTTACCATCGCTACCGCCAAAACCAACATTAAATCAACAAGCCAGACTGATGAGGGTTTCCGACCACAGCAGCATGTTATAATTCTCTTGCCATGTTATTTGGCCTTGGTGTAAGACAAATTCAGAATTCTGATTCGTTTAATCACCCATCTCAATTCGAATGGAACAAATTATGGATGAATCGGAAACCACTTCCGAGCCGGAGCCTCCCTCGAAAGAGGAGCTCCGATTGGCGATGAAAGCATTCCGCAAGCGGCTCAAGCTAACACGTTTGGATGACGAATCCGGAATGGGATATGGCCCAACATCCTCGGGCCAACAATCCGGCATCTTTGCCATTAGGCCGCCGGACCAGTTTTCCAAAACCGTCTGGCAGGAACTAGCGAAACTAGGGAAGCTGAAACGCAATGGCGGTGGACTGTATTCGCTCGTTGAATCGTAATCAGATGGTCAACCGGGCGTGTTCAGTTTCCGACGATTAACTGTGACCCTCGGCCGCATGCTAGGGGCATACACGTCCCTCCCACGGCGGCTCGGCTGGCTAAACTTGGTTTCGGGTCGTTCAATAAGAAAAGGAAAACCCAGCTCTATCAGAACGGCGCGGGCCAGCGACATGTTCAAGGCCCGCTTCAGTTCGATCACGCCGAGGGCAATGTCATTGACGTCAGACACGGTACCAGGGCGTTTGGGATG
>JBLINZ010000002.1:0-44856 GCA_047639375.1 Mariniblastus sp.
CTCCAGTGGTTGAAACTCCAGTGGTTGAAGAAACACCTGTTGTTGTCGCAGTGGCCGAGGACGTCGTTGCAAAAGTTCCTGTTGTCAAGGAAGCTGACTCAGTCGATGTCAAGCCGGAAGTTGTAGCGGTCGTTGAAGCTGCTGAGAACGTTGTTGAAGTTGAGGCCGTTGAGGAAGCCAAGCAGAATCCTTTCGAAGCCATGGGCTTGAGTCCGGACGTTTTGAGTGCGATTGCTTCGGTCGGTTACGAGACGCCTTCTCCGATCCAAGCCGAGACAGTGCCTTACATTTTGTCCGGCCGCGACTTGATGGGTCAAGCGGAAACGGGTTCGGGTAAAACGGCAGCGTTTGCTTGGCCATTGCTTTCAAAAATCGACGTCAAGAGCAACAAACCTCAGGTCTTGGTATTGGCTCCGACTCGTGAGTTGGCGATTCAAGTCACTGCGGCGTTCGAGAAATATGGACGCGGCATGAAGGGCTTTCGAGCCGTCACGATCTACGGTGGCCAAAGCTACGAAACTCAACTCCGCTCGCTTAGCCGCGGTGTTCAAGTCGTCGTCGGAACGCCAGGTCGTGTCATGGATCACTTGCGTCGCCGCACGTTGGATCTTCGTAATTTAAAGACATTGGTGTTGGATGAAGCCGACGAAATGTTGCGAATGGGATTCATCGACGACGTCGAATGGATTTTGGAGCAAATTCCTGAGCAGCGTCAGATTCTGTCTTTCTCTGCGACATTGCCACCGCCGATTCAGCGGATTGCTCAAAAGTACTTGCAAAACCCGGCAAACGTTTCGATTAAATCGAATTCGGCCACGGCTGATTCAATCGCACAGTCTTGCTTGATGCTCCACGCTCGGGAAAAAGTTGAACGACTTGTGCGGATTCTTCAGACCGAAGAAACCGACGGCGTGCTTGTGTTTGTCAAAACACGTAGCTCAACCGTAATGGTTACCGAGACCTTGATTCAGCGAGGCATCATCGCTTCTGCCCTCAACGGTGATATCCCACAATCACAGCGTGAGCGAACGGTGAATCAGCTCAAATCCGGTCGAATCAATGTGGTCGTCGCGACCGACGTGGCGGCTCGTGGTTTGGACGTTCAGCGGATCAGCCACGTGATCAACTATGATTTTCCGCACGACACAGAAGCCTACGTTCACCGAATTGGCCGGACGGGACGAGCCGGAAGGTCCGGGAATGCGATTTTGTTTGTCGAGCCGAAGGAAAAAGGCAAACTCAGCCGTCTTCAGCGAGCGACTAATCAGCGGATCGACCTGTTCAAGCAAAAGTCGATCAACGATATCAATAAGCTACGGGTTGAGAAATTCAAGCAAGCCGTCATTGAGAAAACTGGTGACAAGGAGATTGAGTACTTCGCGACTATGATTTCTGAAATGCAGAAGGAGTCAGAAATCCCATTCGACAAGCTCGCCGGTGCCTTGGCACTCCTGGCTCAGGGCGACACGCCGTTGCTCCTGAAAGAGCTTTCGGCTGGCAAATCGAATTGGAAAAAAGATCGGGAACGTCCTGGCAGTGGCAGTGGAAGTACCAGTGGCAGCCAAGGTGGCGGTCGCGACCGAGGCCCGATGACGACTTATCGAGTCGAAGTTGGCCGTAGCCATGGCGTTGGGCCAGGGAATATCGTCGGTGCCGTTACCAATGAAGCTGATCTTAGCAATTCCGACATCGGTCGAATTAATATTTTCGATGAGTTCAGTACGATCGATCTGCCAACCGACATTCCGCAGGACATGATCGAGCACTTGAAGAATATTCATGTGTCTGGTCAGCGGTTAGACATTGCAAAATCTGACCGAACGTATGTCAAACCGGGTGGCCGCAAATCGGGCCCAAGCCACAGCGGCGGGTACAGCAGCGGATATGCTGGGCGCGTGAAGTCGAACTCCGACAAAAAATACTTAGAAAAGAAAAACGGCGACAAGAAGCCTTACGCCAAGAAGTCATACGGTGACAAGCCAAAGTGGGAGAAGCCAGCGGGCGACAAAAGCTACGGCGACAAGAAGCCGTACGTGAAAAAGTCGTACGATCAGCCGCAAGGCGAAAAGTCGTTTAGTGACAAGCCAAAGTGGGAGAAGCCAGCGGGTGACAAAAGCTACGGCGACAAGAAGCCGTACGTGAAAAAGTCGTACGACCAGCCGCAAGGCGAAAAGTCGTTTGGCGACAAGCCAAAGTGGGAAAAGCCAGCGGGTGACAAGGCGTATCCGAAGAAGTCAACCAAGCGGAAAAGCAATGCCAGTGGCGAACGCACGGAGCAGGGTGAAAAGCGGGATCGCTACGCCCGTGACGGCGAAAATCGCTACGCCAGCAAGCCAAGTACCGGATCGAGTGCGAGCTCTAAGTACGCCAAACCAAAGGCGAAGACCAAGGCTGCGACCCGAGTTCAAGGCAAGCGTAAGGCTGGGGCGACGCCCACCAATCCGATGAAAAAATACGTCAAGATTCGATCGTCTAAGTAATGACTCGATTGAGCGTCGATGCAAACACTTTGGTTTGAATTCGCTCGATCCATTCGTTGCCGGAGACGGTTGACCTTAAATATTCAACAGCTCATTCGATGTTAATTCATCGAGTGGGCTGTTGTCGTTTACGGGCGCACGTTTAAGATTGTGAAATCGAGATGACGCGTTCATTTCTTGAAGGTTTGCATGGTCCCCTTAATCACACTGATTGCAACGTTAACGATTTCGTTGCTGATCACTCGAATTGGAGCGGTGGCGCTTACCCTGACCGGGATGGCGCAGGAGGCCGCTCGATTCCAAGCTCGTTCGGCTTACACCGGCGTCGGTTTCACGACCCAAGAATCGGAGCAAGTCGTCAATCACCCGGTTCGACGTCGGGTTTTGGCGTTCCTGATGCTCACCGGCAATATTGGCGTCGCCGTCGTGATCGCTTCCATGATGGCCACATTCACGTCCGGTAGTAACGGTAGCAAAAGCAACCAAGACGCCGAACTGTGGATTCGCCTGCTCCTAGTTGCAGTGGCTCTCGGTACGTTGTGGGTCGTGACGACGCGGAAATGGGTTGACCGCTCGATCGAAGCAATTATCGCCTGGGCCCTTACGTCGTTCACCGACATCGACGTTCGCGATTACGTTTCACTGTTGCATCTAGCCGATGGATACGTGGTATTTGAAATCACGGTCAAAGAAGCCGATTGGGTGGCTGATAAAACTCTTGCTGAATCCACATTGTCAGCCGAAGGCGTGTTGGTGCTGGGAATTCATCGTGATGACGGTCAATACCTGGGAAGCCCCAACGGACAAACGGTCGTACAAGTCGACGATGTCCTGTCCGTTTACGGTCGCCAAGATCGTTTGGAAGAAATTGGGATTCGCAAAAAAGGCTACCAAGGCGACCGAGCCCACAAAAAAGCCATCTTAGAAAATCTGGAAGAAGTTAAGCAGGATGAGGCCGAACAGGATGAGGCCCAGTAGACGCATCACAACGAACGCGTCAAAAATTACCGTAGCGCAAGTCGTCAAGACTTTCGCTACGAAGAATCAGCGCTATGATGAATCTGAGGTACAAAGGATCTTCTAGCATCGAATCAGATGCCCTTGATTTCGATTGCCCCGATGGGATTAAGATTGGAATCTGAATGGTCATCGTCGTGGCACTCTTCGCTTCGGCAAAACCTGATCTCCCAACGCTGATTGTCAAGCAAGAGTTCGACGGATTCAATGGCGTCTGGGAACGTCCCGAGGGGATTTGCAAAGCTCCCGGACAAAACCCGTTTGACCGAACCACGATCGCCTGAGACTGGGCCTTCAATGTCGAGGTATTCGATTCGATGGTCGGGTATTCGTGTGGCTGGGACAACCTTGCCGGGAACAATTTCGTCCTCGATCGCAAACGTCAGCAAGACGCCATTCCATTCCAGCATCAAATCGAAATGGTTTCGTCGCTCATGGCCTGCCGGGAACGAGTGGGCGAGAATCACGAATCGCGGTGGTTCAGTTTTAAATGGCGCGATGTCAGATGACATTTGGGTTTAATTCAATGGGTTCAGGTCAATGGGACGCATACGTAGCGCAAGTCGTCAAGACTTTCGGCCGTAGCTCTTGACGCGCCGAAACTCTTGACGAGTTGCGCTACCAAGGGTCTTCACGACCAAGGATCTTCACAACTTGGCAGCTAAATTCCAGCGTTCCATTGGCAAAATACGGCTCCGGGGAACGTTAGCTATTGGCGCTGACGACGATGTCTTTCAAGATAGCATTATGAACGCCACCGCCTCTTCTCAGAATAACGACTCAACCCATTTGAGTCCAAGCGACACCGAATCGCTTTCTTCCGATTCCCCGAAATTTGTCTTGCCTCACGTCCGCCCGATTCAGATTGGCAACGTAACGGTTGACCCGCCGATCTTGCAAGCGCCCATGGCTGGGTTTACGAACTATGCGTTCCGCCAAATCGTGCGCGAGTATGGTGGTTCTGGATTGATTGCGACGGAGATGGTTAACGCGCGAGGCTTCGTCTGGCTTGACGAAAACACGCCCGAACACCCAGAGCGATTGTGGGGCGTCCGCGATGAGCCGCGTCCCTTGGCGGTTCAGATTTGGGACAACCAACCTGAAACGATGGCCAAAGTTGGTCGGCGGCTCGTGGAAGACTACCAAGTCAGCGTCGTAGATATTAATTTTGGCTGTCCGGTCAAACGAGTCACCGAAAAAGCAAAAAGCGGAAGTTACTTACTTCGAACGCCGGACAAGATGGGTGATATCATTTCGGAGGTCGTGAAAGCTTGTGCCCCCACGCCTGTCACGGCCAAAATTCGTTTGGGTTGCACCCGCGATAACATTAACGCGATCGACGTCGCTCAAGTCGTCGAAGGGGCGGGGGCAGCAGCCTTGACTGTCCACGGGCGCACGGCTCAAGACATGTTCCGCGGGCATTCCGATTGGGATCGCATTTCAGAGATCAAGCCGCACCTCAAGCGGATCCCGTTGATTGGGAACGGCGATCTCGACAGTGCTGAGAAAGTCATGCACGCGTTTAAAAACTATAACGTGGATGGCGTCATGATTGCGAGGGCTTGCCTAGGAAGGCCTTGGCTGTTCGCTCAATGCAAGGCAGCGTTGTTAGGCGAGCCGATTCCCGAGGATCCAACCTTGGCAGAACAGCGTATTTGCTTACTGCATCATTTCGACTTGATCGTCGAGCGTTTCGGCGAAAGCAAAGGGGCTCAGCTGATGCGGCGATACGCTTGCTGTTACGCCCAAGGAAGATTTGGAGCTCGGCACTTTCGCACGCACGTTGCCAAAGTCAGTACGTCGAAAGAGTTTCATGCTGTCGTCGACGAGTATTTCCCCGTAGATCGAGAGTCGGACGCGGAGAAGAAATCATGAATAAGACTGCAATGAACGCTCAGTTGATCAACACTTTGGCGTTTCAGATTTTCGAGTCGTCGGCCAACTCGCCGGAATCTTACGGCGTTCGTGAAACGATCGTGGGCGGGGCTCGGGTCTTGGATTTTGCGACGGGTCGAGAAGGTTCTACGAAAGCGGGGATCTTGCTCAGTCAAATTTGTATGGGTGGGCTGGGAGAAATCGTGCTGGGTGATCCGGTCGGCGATTTGAATTTGCGTCCAGTGCACGTCCAGACGGACAGTCCACTCGAGGCCTGCATGGGCTCACAGTATGCGGGCTGGCCGGTCGCCAACGAAAACTATTTTGGAATGGGCAGCGGCCCGATGAGGATGCTTCGCGGCAAGGAAGAAGTGCTGAGCGAATACGGGCTGGTCAGTTCCGCGGACCATGCTGTGGGCGTGTTGGAGTCCAATCACATTCCCGACGAATCGATCGTGAAATTGGTTGCCAGTGAATGCGGCGTCTCTGCCGAGCAAGTTTGCTTGTGTGTTGCCCGGACGGCAAGTTATCCGGGTTCGTTGCAGGTAGTCGCTAGAAGTGTTGAGACGGCGATGCACAAATTGCACGCATTAGAATTCGATCTTGGCTGCGTGGTTTCTGCGACCGGCGTGGCTCCGCTGCCTCCCATCGCGGCTGATGACATGACGGCCCTTGGCTGGACCAATGACTCGATACTTTACGGAGCGAGCGTCAATCTCACGGTGGAGACGGATGATTCGGTGATCGAGAAAATTGTGAATCAGGTACCTAGTTGCAGTTCGGAAGAATTTGGAGTTCCGTTTTTGGATATCTTCAACAAGTACGACAAGGATTTCTACAAAATCGACAAACTTCTGTTCAGTCCAGCCAAAGTCGTTTTTCATAATCTTCAGACGGGCAATTCGTTTGAGGCGGGGGAAGTCCGCTCGGATATTCTCAAGCGTTCGTTTGGGATTTGAGGAACTCAATGCGAATTGTTGTCCTTTCACCGTCTAATGCCTGGCATTATCTAGACCTAAAACGGGCGGGGGCAGGGCGTCACGAGATTGTCCACGCGTCGTTCGAAACCATCTCAGGTGGGATAGCGGTCGCTCAGCCGTTTAGCTTGAACGCTGATTGTGTGATCGTGCGAATCATGCCATCGGGTTCGTTGCAGCAGATTATCTTTCGGATGGATTTGCTCGGTCAGCTTGCCGCATCCGGAACGCTCGTTTTGAATTCGCCCCGAGCGATTGAGATCGCGGTCGACAAATATCTATCCTTGGCTCGGCTGCACAGTGCCGGGATCCCCGTTCCGGAGACTCGAGTGAGTCAGGACGTTGAATCGGCTGTTCGGGATTTTGAATGGATGGGGGGGGCCGTGGTGACCAAGCCGTTGTTTGGGAGCATGGGAAACGGGCTGATTAAACTTGAGTCGCTTGAGGCCGCGATCGTGTGTTTTGAGTCGTTGGTTGAACGTGGTGAAGTGATTTATCAACAGGCGTTTGTCGAGCATGGCGGATTTGACGTGCGTTTGTTGGTGATCGGAGACCGTGTACTGGGGATGAAACGCGTCAATGGTTCGCATTGGATCACGAACATCAGCCAAGGAGGCGTCGGCGAGTCGTATCAGCCGTCGGATGCGGAGGCCGAGCTGGCGATTGCAGCGGCCCACGCGGTGGGGGCTGAGTTTGCCGGCGTCGATCTTGTTCGTGATGTTCGGACGGACCGTACGATGGTCTTGGAAGTCAACGCCGCGCCCGGTTGGCGGGGAATCAGCCAAGTCCTAGGTCTCGACGTGGCCGCGATGATGCTTGACCAAGTTGAGCGTGTCGCCCAAACGACGTAAGCTGGGCACATTGGCCCATCCTACGAATCAGACTCGTTTGTAATTCCCAACAATGACTTGCTCCAAGTTTGGAATTCAACCATGAGGCTAAACAAAGTCGGGACTAAGAATAACGTCACGACGGTTGAGACCAGCAAGCCGCCCAAGACAACGCTGCCGAGGCCGCGGTAAAGCTCACTTCCCGCACCCGGAAAGAAAACCAAAGGTGACAGGCCGCAGACGGTGGTCAAGGTCGTCATGAAGATCGGGCGAATTCGCGTGCGGATGCTTTCCAAGATCGCTGGATGCAGTTCCATCGATTCATTCTTCATGAAATTTAGCGATTGGTGCACAATCAGAATTGCGTTGTTGACCACCGTTCCGATCAGAATGATAAAGCCTAGCATCGTTAAGACATCCAAGGCTTGGGGCGGACTGCCCTGCCATCCCAAGTAAATCCCCAAAGCTTTTAGTCCAATGATCCCGCCCACCGCACCCATGGGAACGCTGAGGATAATGACTAGCGGATACATCCAAGATTCGAACAAGGCTGCCATCAACAGATACGTGATTAGAATCGCCAACAGAACGTTGAATTTGAGAGCGTCCCACGTCTGTCGAAGTTTATCCGCCGTGCCGCTGAGATTAATTTGATAATCGCTGCCAAGCTGGCCACTCTCGCGAATGGGACTGATGATCTGTTGATTGACCGTCTCGATGGCCGATTGAAGCGGCATCGTGCCAGGCGGCGTGATCTGAATCGTGATCGCTCGTTCTCGTTCCCGGTGGTTGATTTGCTGGGGGCCAGCAGCGATTCGAATGTCCGCCAACGCGCCCAAGCGGACGGGCTCCAGCATGTTTCGAGTGGCGACGTATTGGGACTCCAGATCTTGCGTACTGCCTCGGAATTGGTCTTCGGATCCAGTCTCGCCGTTGGTTCTTTCCCGCTTGCCCATGATTACGAGGTCGATCTTGTCGGCCCCAACGTAGTAGTCGGTCACGTAAGCGCCGTCGACCAAAGCGTTAACGGCGTAGCCAAGTTCGTTGCTGGTAATTCCGAGATCGCTGACTTGCTGGGCTTTCGGCAGTACATGCACTTCGGGGCTCGAGAGGTCTAAACCCGGGATCGGCTGGGCTTGCGTGCCTTCAGGAAGTTGTTGGTACGTCTGGCCCATGATTTGACCGCCGATTCCGACAAGTGTTTCCAACTCTGGCCCAGTGATCTCGACTTCGATCGAGCGACCGCCTGAAAGTTCACTAGCAAACAGGCTGGTTTGAAACGCAAGAACGTAGGCGCCTGGGAATTTGCCACCCAATTTTGACTGAACCAGCGGAATCAGTTTTCCGGCTTCGGTTTCATCGCGGGAGCTAACACCCACGAACAATGTGCTGCCGAACGCCACGCAAAATAGGTCGTCGATGGCGGGAGCGTCCAACGCCTCATCGGTCAACTCGTCGTGATCCCAGTAACTCTCAAGTGATTTTTCAACTTCGATTCCCATCGCCTCTAGTTGGTCGACATTGTATCCAGGGGGAGACAGGACGAGGCTGATGACAAGGTTGCGGTTCCCCGTCGGCAGGTATTCTACTTTGGGAAGCAAGGCATACGACACGCCGATCGCGGTCGCAAACAGCATCACGATTACTCCGATTCGACGCAGAGTGCCTTTCTGAATCCAAGCGTTGATGTTGACGACCAGGTTGGTAACCAGACTACCAAATTTGATAAACAGCGATTCAATTTTTCCTGATGTTCGTTCCGTAGATTCAGTTTGAAGGATCCGAGCCGCAGCAGTTGGAATCACAACGATACTGACGATCAACGACAATCCAACCGCGGCGCTGATCGCCAACGCGATGTCTAAAAACAATTGGCCGGCTTCTCCCTCGAGGAAAATCACGGGCAAGAAAACGGCGAGTGTGGTAAGCGTCGATGCCAACACGGCACCCCAGACTTCGATCGCCGCCAGCTTGGCGGCTTCGAACGGTTTGTGTCCTTTTTGAGAAAATCGAACGACGTTTTCAAGCACGACGACGGCGTTGTCGACCAGCATGCCGATGGCGAACGCCAAGCCTGCGAGACTGATGACATTGAGCGACCGGCCCAAGAGGTTCAAAACCAAGAACGTTCCTACGATACTGGTCGGGATTGCGAGTGCAACTACCAGTGCTCCACGAGCAAACCAAAACCCTGCGACCAAGATTAGGCCTAATGTGAGCAGGAAGAACCAGGGCGAAACATAGAGGGCAAGTACGGCGGTGGTGGCCAGCAAGGGGATAAAGATCAAAGCTCGGAGGCTGATGTGGAGGAACAGCATCAAGATGATGACTGTCAGTGCACTTCCCAGAATGATGTTCTGGTTCACGAGCCCAATGGCGGAATTGATGTACTCGGTTTCATCGTAGACTTGTTCGAGAACGAGTCCTTCTTTTTTTAGGATGCCCTCGTTGAGATCTTTGATTTTAGCTCGGATGCCGGTCATGACTTCCATCACGTTGGCGCCTGTTTCGCGTTGGCAATTGACCGCGATATTCTCGATGCCGTAGCCACGTACGAATCCACCACGCTTTTTGTAACCCAATTTGACCTCAGCCACGTCGCCGACGTAAACGGGTTGGCCGTTCGGGCTGGCGATGATTTGGCGGGCGACTTGTTCCACGCTGCGGTATTCGCTCAAGGTTCGAACGATGTACTTTCGTTTGCCTTCCCAGAAATCACCGGCGGAGATGTCTTTGTTGTTTTCGATCATGGCCACTCGAACGTCGCCGATGGTCAAGCCTCGAGCGGCGAGTTGTTTGGGGTCAACGATGACTTGGAGTTCTTGTTCTCGTCCGCCAAACACGTTGGCACTGCCGACTCCTGGAACCCGTTCAAATTGAGCCTCGATATTGTCACGCGTGAACTTGAGATATTCGGCGATCTCAATCTTACGCGGCAGCAAGACCTGGGCGGCTGGATATTCATCCGCGATATCCTTGAGGCGCTTGTGGCGCAAGCCATCATTCGTAGCGCGCAACGCCCATTCGATTCGTTCATTGATTTCCGGATGGTCAACGCCAAACTGCTTGACGACGTCGCGCTCAGCCGGTCGGGGGCCGAGCATCATCCAAGCAATCGCGTTGGCGTCGGGGTCGGTCGTTCGGATCACCGGCTCGTCCGAATCCGGAGGGTACGAAGGGACCTGTTGAAGTTGACTGTTGACTTTGAGGAGCGCTTCCTGAAGGTCCGTGCCGATCGAGAATTCCAGCGTCACGGTCCCGGATGATTCAGCACACGAGCTGGTCATCTTGGTCACGCCTTGGACGCTCTTTAGCTGTTCTTCTTGTTCCTTGACGATCTCTTTTTCGACTTCGTGCGGGCTGGCACCTGGCCAGACCGTGCTGATGGTGATCGTGGGTTGCTCAACGTCGGGGGATAATTGGACGGGCATTCCCAGCATGGCCAAGACGCCGAACAGCGCAACTAAGAGCACGCCAACGGAGACTTTGACAGGGTTCGCGATAAAGGAAGCAATCGGATGCATGGCTGCTATTTTTCTGTCGTTGAGCTAGTCGAATGGATCGGTGTTGGCAGCTTGTCGGTTAGTTCCGAGTCAACTTTAATCGATTGGCCAGGTTGCAGCCGTTCGTTTCCTTCGACGACGACCTGGTCTCCTGCTTGGATGTTTCCGATGACTTGAATCCAGTCACCGATTGAAGCACCCACGGTGACTTGCACCAATTTCGCAACCGACATTTTGGTCTGCGGATCGGTCGACACGATGTAGAGGCTTTTCTCTAGGCCGCCGAGGACCAACGCGTCTTTTTTGACCATCAGGGTCCGTTCATTGTTCCCTAAAAACATTGTCGCTCGAGCCAGCATTCCCGATTTTAGCAAGTGGCCTGTGACTGTCTTGGGATTCTTGATTCGAATCTTGACCGGGAATGATCGCGACCGCAGGTCGGCTTGGGGAACCGCTTGCACGACTTCGCCTTCTAGTAGATGGGGAAGTGAATCTACGGAGATTTGAGCCTTCAGTTTTGAGTTGCTCTCCCGAGCTTTTTCCATCGATTCCTGGAGGGCTTGGATATACGTTTGAGGCACCGGGATCACGAGTTCGATTGGATCGAGTTGAATGATTTCAAGGACTGTTTCACCACGAGCAACCCATTGGCCTAACTCGGTGTTCTTGGAGGTGACGTATCCGGAAAATGGGGCTCGGATGGTGTAGTCGTTTTTGAGTTCTCCCAGTCGTCGAAGTTCGGCTTTTTGAGCCTCGACTTTGTGGTGGGCTTGTTGAAGCCGCGACTCGCGAGTTACCGTGAGCTTTTTCAGCAACGTTTCGACGCCGATGTTTAGCTGTGTTTGGGAGAGATAGGTCGAGTAGGCTTCGTCGACTTCTCGTTGCGAAACGCCACCGCCCGTTTCAAACAGGTTTTGCATTCGTTCGTTGTTGGCTTTAGAATACTTCAAACGAGCTTTGATTTCGGCGACGGCTGATTGAGCGCCTGCGATTTCCGTAGGCAACGATTCCTGAAGTTCTTTTTCCGCCTGTTGTCGAATTCGTAATTCAACGTTGGCGGCTTCGATCTCAATGTCGAGCGAAACGGTTTTTAGTTGCACCAGTGGTTGCCCAAACGGAATCCCGTTTACGAGTTTGTTTAGATCGACGGTCACGGCGTCGCCTTCTTCGACGAACATCTGGGTAACGCGTCCATCAACAGCGCTTCCAATCGTGGAGCGGCGGAGCGGAACCAGTGAGCCCACGAACGACTTGGCCGACGATTGTTCCGTCGCAATAACGCGTGAGACGACGACTGGCGAAGGGGGAGGGTTTTCCGGTATCTCCGGTTGGGCGAGCAGGAAGTCGGGGGAACAAAGAACGATTCCGAGGATCAGGAAACTCCCGAGGCCACGTGGTTTGATTCGCATGCGTTTTCAATTTGAAAATAATTTGGTTGTTCACTGTCGAGAGGTTGCCGAGACAACGTCATTCAGGAGGACAGGAACTTGGAACCATGAGTATAGTTGGCCGTTTCGTTTTCACAGTCGTTTGGCACGCGATATTCGATAAATCCGACGATCGAGCGATGACTGAATCAATTAATCCGGCGTCTCGATTAAATTCGCACGGCGGCCCAACCACGTAGTTGTTCACGAAAGATTTTTGAGTTGTGGCGAATGTCGACCGGCAACGCATCATGGATCAGAAAGTGCTTGATCGCCTCGGTATTCCCATGTTGCGACGCCAACGATTTGATTTCATCCAAGAGTTGTTGTTGGGCGGTATCGGAAGCCGTTCGGGCCTCTGGATTCGGCTCAACAATCAAAACGGGAATTTGGTGCCCCGGTTCACCAACGCCGACGAGCGCGCTGCGGTAGACGGAGTCATGGGTGTTGATAATCGCTTCGCAAGGAACCGTAAACATGACGCCGTCCTCGGTTTGCACCCGATGCCCTTTGCGGCCGCAAAACCAGAATCGATCTTGGTTGTCGAGGTAACCAACATCACCCATGCGGTGCCAGAACGTCTCTCCGTCGTTAATTTTGTGTTCGGCGTTGGCTTCGGTTCTAGTGACGTATTGATCCGTCACGACAGGACCGCGAACGATCAGTTCTCCAATTTTCCCACGTGGCAATCCATGGGTTGCATCGATGTTGGCGATGGGAGCGTCATCGATTTCGATTACTTTCCAGTCCAGTCGCGGGAATCGCTGGCCCACGCAGGTACCGGCGCCTAGATTGGTCAAGGCAGCTGTTTCGTTCAAAACCACGGTGGCGGAATTGCAGGCGACTGGCAGTGATTCGGTGGCTCCGTAGGGCGTGAACGCGTCTCCAGCGGGCGAAATGATTTTTCGAATACGGGCCAGGACTGCTGGCGGAACGGGCGCGCCGGCTGTGAGAATACGCATTAGCGTCGGAAGTTCAATGCCGTGTTTTTCGCAATAATTTGAAACGGTATTCCAGAGCGCCGGTGATCCAAATGACTGGTCTGCCTTAAACTGATTGACCGCGTCGATAATGTTGGGCGGGTAGACTTGGGCGGGGCGCGTCGGGTCCATTTCTGGGAACACCGTCGTCGTCCCCATGGCGGTGTTGAACAAAGCAAACAAAGGGAAACCGGAGACGTCTGTGCTGCCGGGCTGGATGCCGAAATAGTCGCGAATTTGTTGGGACTGTTCAATGAAAATTCGGTGGCGATACAACACGCCTTTGGGAGGCCCCGTGCTTCCCGTGGTGAAAATGATGGCAGCTGGATCTTCGCGCGTGCATGGAATCGACTGAAATTGAGCGGGATCGAACTTCGAAAACTTCGCAGCGTTGGTGCAGCCAGGGAAAAAACCTCCGACTGAAACGTTGGTTTTGCAGTCGGGGAATCGCCGTTGAAACATCAGGCGCGCCACGTGGGCCAGTCGGATACCAACGATACCGACGGGTTTGGCGGCCGACAGGCAATTGATCATGTTCTTGCGGCCCATGCCGGGATCGATCAGGATCGTGACGATTCCGGCTTTGAAGAGTCCAAACACACACGAGACAAATTCAATGCCGGGCGGGACCATCAGGGCCATTCGCGTGCCAGGTTGGATCCCCAGCTGTTGGATTCCAAGCGCGAATTGGTTGCTTGTTTCTTCTAATTCTTTAAACGTGATTGTGTCGTATTGGAATGACCGCCCCTCTGGGAGCTGTTTCGGCTGGCCTTTTTTAGGGCAAGCGACGGCAATCGCGTCCGGCATTCGACTGGCGGTTTCAGTCAGTGAATGTCCGATGTTGGTAAGCGAGTCGAGAGACCAGGTTTGCTGTTCGTGGGCCGCCATCAAATATCCGTTCGCTGCTTGCTCGCGTGAATAGTCAATCGTTCATGATAGTGTTTTTTAAATGAAACTGCGAACCAAGGGCCCATTTTGCCCCGATCGGCAGGCCATTTTCGCGAGGGAATTGGGGCAATCATGGGTTTCTTGAGGCCCAAGATTGCCCTAAAGTGAATATCGGTCAGCTCAATCGAGATTGGCCAATGGGGCGGTCGTCTCTGAATCGTGCTGATCAGGACAAGTAAGACGCTCGAAATTGAACATTCCGGCCGGACAGGAAAATCCGGCTGACGATATATTAAGAATACGGAAACTTTATGGACATCGATATTTATCAGCAGTGCCCTTGCCACGCTGAAAAGAAAATTAAGTTTTGTTGCGGCAAAGACGTTGTTGGCGATTTGAATGACGTCTTGGCCAAGAACAAGTCTGGGCAATCGAAGGCTGCATTGGACCAGCTCGAGCGAGTCATGAAGAAATCCGGGCCAAAAGATTGTCTGTTGACGATCCAGACCCATATCTTGATCACCACAGGCGAGATTGAAAAAGCCCGAGAGTCGAACGAGCTGTTTCTCAAAACCAATCCTAAGCATTCAACCGGCTTGCATCACCGGGCGTTGATCGAATTGGCGGAAGGCCAAACCGACAAGGCCGTTGCGTCGTTGCAAGATGCGATGGACTCGATCACCGGGAACGAAATTCCACTTTCGCTGGCCAACGCATTTCGAATGGTCGGAGTTGGGTTATTCAGTGAAGGCAAGTCGATTGCGGCACGAGCGCACCTCAAGTACGCGATGGCTCTCAAGGGCGACTCCGATCCCGAATTGGGCCGCATGCTACATGAGTCTTTGGTTTCGCAGTCGACGCCCTTGGTGTTGAAGCAGGATTTCCCATTGGCTCCATCTCCCGCCGATGTCGAGTGGGAAAAACGATACGTCAACGTGTTTCGGGCCCTTGATCGAGGACAATTTCGCAAGGCTTTGAAATTCCTCAACAAGATTGATTCTGAGCATCCGGACTTGCCGATCATCGTTCGCGGGATCGCGGTCGTAAATGCCTATTTGGGACGCCAACCCGAGATGGTGGCGGCTTGGCGACGATACAGTCATTTGGATGACGTATCTAAATTGGAAGCCGCGGAAGCCGAGGCGATTGCTCAGTTGTTTGACGATGGTCCTTTGATTGCTCCCGTCTCGATTGAGCGAATCACGTTCGAATTGACGGAAATCGAAGCCGTTAGTGAGTTTGCGATTTCGAATCCTCGGTTCGCTCCATCCCAATCCATTGACGCCGATCCGTTCGACGAAGGCCCTGCTCCACGGATGACCTTCTTGGTTCTTGACCGGCCGAAAGTCAGTTCGGCTGATGAGCTTACGTTGGAGAATGTACCCAACGTGATCGCAGAGATCTTGATTTACAGTAAGCAGACGGATCGTCCGGCTCGGATCGAGGCTATCACCGCAAAAGACGACCGGCACGATGAAATGATGAGTCTCCTGAACGAGACTTTCCAAGAATTCATTGAGGGTGAGCCAAAACGCCAGTCGATTGGCGAGTCCAATGCGATGAGCGAATTGCTGGAGTGGCGTTGGCATTTGCCAGAAGGCGTCTCACGGCAAGCCCACGCTGAGATGGTCAAAACACATCGAGAGCATTTGCTGTTGGAAGAATGGCCAAAACTCGAATTCAGTATTTTGAACGATCAATCGCCGGAAGCGGCGAGCCAAGATCCTGAGATGGAGATTCCGCTTCGGGCGTTGATCTTGATGCTCGAGAATGCTTCTCAAGGGCAAGTCTTCAACGATGAATTGGGGGATAAGATTCGTGCCCGTTTGGGATTGAGCAACTACGAAGAAGTTCAACCGGGCGAAAACCAGCTGCTTAGTTCCCCGATCTTGCAGCAATGTCTCGACTATAAATCGCTGTCGGAATCTCAGCTGAACGCTGTCCGCAATGACGCGATGACCGTCGGCAATATGCGAGTCCTCAAAAAGGTTGTCGCTGAGGCCTTGGATCGGCCTGAATCCGATTCAATGACCCGGGATGCGTGTTACTCGATGATGGCTCACTTTACCGATGACGACGATCAGTCATTAGAGTTTCTGGAAAAGGCGAAAGAAGAAGGCCTCAAAGCTGGCCGGCCTGTGGGGATTTATTTCGTTCAGGAATTTGAGTTCCGCTTGACGCGAGGCTTGACTGACCAGCTTCCTGAGTTGTTGCAGACAATTCAAATGAACTACATCAATGACCCAGATGTAGAGTATCAGCTAGTTCGTGTGCTGGACCGGTTTGGAATCGGTCCTGATCGAGGACCGATTCGTGGCGGTCCGCCGGCCGAAGGGGTTCCCAGTGAAGCAGCTCAGCCAAGCGGTGGGATTTGGACGCCTGGCAGTCAAGCTGCGACTCCCGTAGTGGCTGACGCCGCGGCCGGTGAAGCATCGGCTCCAGAAGCCGAAGACAGTCCATCTGGGTTGTGGATTCCGGAATAGACATTCAGCCGCGACTGCGATTCTGCTTGTTTGAATTCAATCAGAGAGATGGCAGATCGGCGGATCTCATTGTTTTGATCGCCATTACTTGTTAGCAACAATCTCGAACGTCACCGGAGTGACTCAGTGCCAAAATACATTGTTCGATATGGATTGATGCGGAGTATTGGCGTGATGAGTTCCCGCAATGACATCGAGTATCGGCGGAGCATGGAAGTCATCGTGAGGTCCGACCGAGGGCTGGAAGTTGGCCAGGTGCTTTGTGAGGCCAGTGATGACTCGCTGTCGCATTTGGATCAGCCGGCAAGCGGTCAGATTGTGCGCGAGGTGTCCACTGATGATCTCGGCGCGATCGATGGGATTGATGATTCTCGTCGGGCGAAAATTGACTCCTGCCAACGGCACATCGAATCGTTGAATTTGGAGATGAAGCTGATTGACGTTGAGCAATTGTTTGGCGGTGAACGTTTGGTCGTGTTCTATCTTTCGGATGAACGCGTGGACTTTCGAGAGTTGGTCAAACTGCTGGCGGCTGAGTTTCAAACGCGGATTGAGATGAAGCAGATTGGCGTGCGAGATGAAGCCAAACTGCTTGCCGATTATGGTGATTGTGGCAAGCCTGTTTGCTGCAATACGCATTTGGTGACCATGCCGCCGGTTTCTATGAAAATGGCAAAGCTTCAAAAGGCAACGCTAGACCCGACCAAGATCTCAGGTCGTTGTGGGCGGCTTAAATGCTGTTTACGGTATGAGTTTGACACCTACGAGGCGATCCAAAAGCAATTGCCGCGAGTGGGTTCACAGATCGTGACTCGTGATGGCAAGGCGAAAGTCTTAAGCCAGCAGATCATTGCTGAGCAGTTGCTCGTGGAGACGGAAGATCACCGGCGAATCGTGATCGATGCCAGTGAAGTGCTATCGGTAATCAAAAAGTCTAGTTCGCCGCCTAAGGAAAGCTCGAAACGTGAGCCCAAGCAGGCCGACGCCAATTCCAAGACGCTGACTCGCAAGGCTGCTGCCCCCCAGAACCAGCCTGAGGGCCAGCCCAAGCCGCAAATGGAGCGTGAAAACCAAG
The DNA here is from genome assembly GCA_047639375.1 of Mariniblastus sp. GTDB lineage: Bacteria > Planctomycetota > Planctomycetia > Pirellulales > Pirellulaceae > Mariniblastus. The sequence goes on from JBLINZ010000002.1 coordinate 17,536, forward strand.
GTGAATCCCCGGTTGCGCCGATTGACGAAGCCGGTTCAGAATCCGTAGATCTGGCAAAACCGGAAGTGTCGAAATCAAAGCGTACACGTCGCCGAGGCGGTCGAGGTGGCGGTAAAGGGAAGAAGAAGTAGGAATCTCCATTGGATTCGTTTGGGCATCGGCTAGAATATTAGTGATTCGATTAAACGCTTCCTCGTCGCCGAAATCGAATTGCCAAGATGTTAAATTTTGCCGGTGGGATTGGAGTTCCAAGCCCCTTCCATTGAATCATGTTTCTTCATTTCGGATGAAAAATGCCAGACGATTCATTCTCTCTCTACCAGCTCGTCAATCAGGACCCTCGGTATCCGGTCGAAGCCTATTGGTTCGTGCGGGAAGCGTTGGCCTATGCCGCCGACTCGATGGAACTCTGTTCTCAGGAGTTTAACGATCCCGATTGCGATCCGGAAACCGAAGCTGAACTCGCGCAGCGAGAACGCCATCTGACCGGCCAGCAGCTATGCGAATCCATTCGCCGCTACGCCCTCAATCAGTATGGGTACATGGCCAAGGTCGTACTCAACAACTGGAATATATCCGAGACAAGTAGTTTTGGCGATTTGGTATACAACATGATCTCCATTGGAATCATGAAGAAATCGAGCCACGACAAACGCTCCCATTTCGACAATGTTTATTCTTTCGACGACGTCTTTCAAGCTGATTTCCAAATCTGCGACGCCATGGCCGAACGACGGTCTTAAAGTGTGGCTGGGCTTGTGAGCCTTGACGCGAAAGCGCCCGGGCGGTTCTCCGTTGCCCATTTAACGCGGTTGCTCGAAACTGTAGGATGCGCACTTGTGCTCGTCAGTGGAGCAATTTGCCGGCAGCGACTTGCTTCCGCAGACGACTTCTAGCTTGACATGTTGTTTGCGGATACACTTGCGGGCTTGATTCGGATCCGAACGAGATAGTCGGTTTGCAATGGCCAACCCCAAACAAAAAAAATCGAAAACGCGGAATCATAGTTCTGCTGAGGGCGAATGTGACATGCCCGCGTTGAACACGGAAGAAGCCGACGGGAGCGTTTCTGCGATTCACCTGCCGGAAGGCAAGCCCAAACCCAAACTCAATCTGCCTCCGCCAGTACGTCCACAATGGTTGGCGTTGGGAGTTTCTGTGGTGTTGTTTGTCGGCTGGCTTCTGTTCCTCGCGTTTGTCGCTTACGAGGTTTTGTCGTAATGCGAATCGTTGTTTTGGATGGGGAAATGCTGAACCCGGGTGATAATCCATGGGATGCCGTTTCTGCACTTGGCGAAATGCAGGTCTTTGCTCGGACCTCGGCCGACGAAACAGTTGAGCGGAGCCTTGATGCGGATATTTTACTGACAAACAAAGTCGTCCTTGACGCTGACGTTTTGGCTAAGTTGCCCAATCTGAAATTCATCGCTGTCACCGCGACCGGCTACAATGTGGTTGACGTGAAAGCGGCGACGGCACGTGGAATTCCGGTCTCCAACGTTCCGGTGTATGGAACCGATTCCGTTGCCCAGCACGTCATGGCCTGTATTCTGAGCTTTATCCACAAGCCACATGAACATTACCAAGCGATCCAAGCGGGACAATGGCAGGCGTCGAAGAGTTTTAGTTTTTGGCTTTCGCCATTGACGGAGCTTTCGGGGAAAACGATGGGGATCGTAGGGTTGGGAAAGATCGGCCGAGCCACGGCCAAGCTTGCGGCGGCGTTTGGCATGAAGGTGATCGCGAGCAGTCGGACTCATGTCAATCCACTGGATGTCGATGGGTTTGAATGGAAAAGCATTGAGGAGTTGTTTTCGATTGCAGATTTTGTTTCACTTCACTGCCCCCAAACGCCTGAGACTCAGGGGCTTGTGAACGCGAGTTTGCTGGGCGCGATGAAGCCGACTGCGGTTTTGATCAATACCGCCCGCGGAGGATTGATCAACGAATCGGATTTGGCCGACGCCTTGAATTCCGATGTTCTCGCCGCGGCACTTTTAGATGTCGTGTCGCAGGAGCCCATCGTTGACGGTAATCCGTTGTTGAATGCCAAGAATTGTGTGCTCACGCCGCATATCGCATGGACCACCATTGAAGCTCGTCGCCGGTTGATGCAGACGACCGCCGACAATGTGGCCGCTTTTTTGGCTGGTTCGCCACAGAATTTAGTAGCCGGTAATTGAGCGGTCGTGTCGTGCTCAATAACGATTCACTAAGAAGGAATCCAACTCAAAAAACTAGCGTCCTTCTCGCCGAAAATTCGGCCGACGTTTGATGAAATGACCAGGCGGATTCGTCCGAATCCTCGAGGAGAGCGGGCTGCCGTTTGTGAGGGGCGATGAAGTTCAATTTTTCCGGTTAGCCGAATACTATGACAGCAATCCTTTTGCGTCAGGCCACCCAAGGCCCCCGCTAAAAGCGCCTTCGGCACAAAAGTTCGCAACTTCAAAACTTGCGAGTCGGGTTACCAATGCTGTCGCTCAACCGTCCCGTCCAAATTTGCAATGAGCTGGGAGCTAAACATTCTCTTCTCGTGTGGGAAGCTGAGCTTGGCTCCAAAAACGACTCAATAAAAACTGTTGAGAGCCTGGCTTGGGGGCACACGCTATGCTTCGAGAAGCGAATCGAACCACCTGATCTCGTTTGCGATTCCGTCGGCCAGCGACTCGGTCTTCAATCGTTCGGGCAGCACATTCCAAGCATAGGTTTCGATCTCCCAATGTGGCATCGGCAACCCGGTGGCTTTGATTGCCATCAAGCAACTCTGAATGTCAGCTTGAGTCGTGCCAATCGCGTCGAGTGATTCCGAGTAAATGGGGACATGGAAATGAACCCGCCAATTCCCTTCTGGGCGATCCTTGGCAGCGGCGATCGCGAGGGTTAGGTCTTCATAGAATGTCACCTTGCCGTCAATTTTGACGGAGGTTTGGTGCAAGTACTTCGGTTCAGCAAACGCGCTTAATTGCTGAAGCTTCGCCTCTTTGACGGCTTCGGTTTCGTTCTCAAAGACGACATCGACCGCTGAAGAGACTTGGACTTTTCCGATTCGAATGCCTGCTTTTGCGTACTCGGCGATGGCCAAATCTTGCTCTTCAAACATCACGGCTGAATGGCATACATCGTGGCAAATTCCGATGTGGTTTCGGATGGTTTGATTCGTGTCTGGATCGCTCGTCAGTAAATTCCGGTCGAAGAATCTGATCACATCGTCGTAGGTGTCGAGGATGCAACCGGGTTCCGGTTCAAGGCACGCGAAAATATTGCGGCCTGATGACTGGGCGATGTCCGCCAATCGTTGGGCGCAGATCGTAAGGTTGCGCGTGCATGATTTCCAAAACTGTTCATCATCAACATGCGAGATTGGACCATCGACAGGCCATCCCAGTGGCAGTGTCGAAATTGTGCCGTCGAACTCGGCGGGCAACAAGACGTTGAGGATCTCGGCCAATCGGACGGTGTAGTCAAGCCGCGTCGTCTCGGCCCAAGTTGGCCGGTAGACATCGTGTTTGACGACGTCTTGGTGGAAATCGCCGTAGGGGAATCCATTGAGTGTGAACGGCAGGAGCCCCGAGGCTGCGAGCCAGTCGCGGAATTCCAACAAGCGATCGCGGTCATCCAATTCTCTCGCGGCGGTCTCGCTGAGCCACAGCCCGATGCCCATGAGACCGTCGGGGCGAACTTGGGATTTCACATCGATTGCAAACTTGACCAGATTCTGTTTGACTTCATCGATCGTGCGTCCCGGGTGGACGTTTCCGCAATAGCCAACTTGCATGGTTGCTTTCTTAAGGTTGATGTTTTGAATTGAGAGGCGGCACGCCATGGTAACCTGACGCGTAAGCGAGGGAGAGCCCTCGTTAGTGGCCCGCCGTCGATCGTAATTCGTGTTCGCTGACGCGTCGGGCTGCTATGTTTGCCTTCGGCTCACTAAATCAACAAGCCCTTCAGCGAGGGAGAGCCCTCGTTGGCTTGGCGTCAGGGGGCGATTGCCGACGCCTGCAAACGCTTTGTCGCCTGCGGGTTAATCGGTAAACGATCTGTCGTTTCGCATCTTAAGTGAAAAAATCCCTGTACGCGTCGGGTTGCCATTTTACTCTCCGCTCATCCGAAAAGTCACAACCTCGTCAGGTTGCCGTTCATTTTAATTTCACAATTAGCTTGGAAAGCTACGCGACAATGTTGCTCGGTTCACCGAGCCGTCGGCAATTCACTGACTCTCCACTGCATCATCAATCAACAAGACCATCCACGTACTAGGTTCAACTACTTGCTCGGTTTTAAGGTGACAGTCGCGGTTGGCGTCAAGCAGCATCCGCCTAGTGCCAATGCGATCCAGCCGATGATCATCGCCACACCGCCGATGGGAACGATCGCTCCCAAGATTCGTGTGTCAGTCCAAGCCAGCACGTAGAGTAGTCCTGAGAACAACACGATACCGACCAAGAAACAGACACCGGCAACGGAAAGCCATTTGCTGGTTCGAAACATGCTGATCAGTCCGACGAGGATCAAGCCAATCGAATGGTACATTTGGTAACTCGCAGCCGTGCCCCAGTTACCCATTCGTTTGGAAAACAGTTCAGGGTCGAATGCGAATTTATCGCCCAAGATTTTTTCCAGTCCGTGGGCATGGTAGGCCCCGAGGGCAACGGCCAGGGCGGCAAAGAGTCCTCCGAGGAAAATGCAATATCGTGTCATGGGGTGATTTCTGAGTAGGGGGCGTCGGCAACATTTCAAGGTGAAAATTTGAACCAATGTTGTTGTGACAGCTTGCGATTTTGGCGACCGTGTTTTCCAATGAGGGTGTCGTCAGAAAACCACTTTTTAATGAGTCGTCAACAATGATGAGAACTGTCGCATTTCTTACTTGCGTTCTAACATTTATGAATCTCTCTGCAACCGATGCCGCGGGTCAAGCCGGCACTGAACAAGGCCCGAATCCGCTTACGGTGGCTGAAAAAAGCGACTACAAGTCGACCAGTAAGTCGGCGGAGGTGGTTGAGTTTGTAAAGACCTGCTCAGCAGCCGCGCCTCACGTCAGGGATTTTGTGTGGGGGAAGACGGTCGAGGGTCGGGACATGATCGGCGCCATCGTCGCCAAACAGGCTTACACGTTAGGCGATCAGGACGAGCGAAATGTTGTCTTGCTGTTGGGGAATATCCACAGCGGAGAATGTGCCGGCAAAGAAGCCCTGCTGATAATGCTTCGCGAGCTTACTCACAATTCCGATCATCCTTGGCTCGATAAGAACGTGATCATCTTTGCTCCCAACTACAATGCTGACGCCAACGATCGAATGGGTAAGAACAATCGTCGGGGGCAGATTGGTCCTGAGAACGGAATGGGTCGTCGAGAGAATGCCCAGCAGTTGGATCTCAATCGTGACTTTTGCAAAATTGAATCGCCGGAAGCTCGGGCGTTGGTGGCGTTGATCAATCAAGCCAATCCTCACATGTTCGTCGACTGTCACACGACCAATGGCTCGAAGCATCAATACAGTTTGACCTACGATATTCCGCACAATCCAGCCACGGCCGAGCCGATTCGACAATTCTTGCGGCAGCGAATGATGCCCGTCGTGACAGAGCGACTGAAGGAAAAGGGCCAGCTCACGTTTTATTATGGGAACTTCGATCGCGAACACACGAAATGGACAACCTACGGACACGAGCCGCGGTACAGCACCGAGTATGTGGGGATGCGTGGACGGTTGGCGATTCTTTCGGAGGCCTACAGTTACCTCGATTACAAGGGGCGAATTTTTGCGACCAAGGATTTTGTCACCGAGTTGATGAACTACGTCACTGAAAATTCGACCGATGTGCATCGGTTGTTGGATTCGGTTGATGAGGAGTTGGTCAAGGCTGCCAAAACCCAACCGGCTCGAGTCACGATGTCTTTGTCTGCCAAGATGGGGCCTTTTGAAGAAAAGTTCGTAATCAAGGGTTACCTCGACGACGAGCCAACGGATTACTTGTGTGATTTCATCAGCAAGTACGAGCCGACGAAAACCACGCCGTTGCCGTTTGCTTACGTGATCCCCGTGGAGCAGGCTCGGGTGGTGGACCGGTTGTTGATGCACGGCGTGAGCGTTGAGAAATTGACGGCCGATTGGAAATCGGAATTGGAAATCGACACGGTGACCTCGCTGGATCGGGCGGAACGGGCCTTTCAAAAGCACAAAATGGTTCGCGTGGCGGCCAACCGGGATCTCACTGAAATTGAAGTCCCCGTGGGTACGTACATCGTGCGGACGTCCCAGCCATTGGGGCGTTGGATCAGTTATATGCTGGAGTCCGAGTCGGATGACGGGTTTGCGTTTTGGAATTTCTTCGACGCGGATTTGGAAGAAGGAAAAGTGTTTCCAGTGATGCGAGTCCCGAATCCGATTGAGATTCCGGCTCAACCGACTACGGAAACTGAGAAGGTTGGCTTGATTTCGCTTGAGATGATCGACGGTCCGAAAAGTCTGTTGGCAGAGACGGCCAAGACACCTGCTTGGATTGGCGACACGCATTGGTTGCGAACAGGAATCTACGACGACGCGGTTTTTATTGATGCCGAAACCGGTGGAATCGTGATGCACCCAGCCAAACCCTACGACGCGACTTCGGTCCGAGCGGCTTTGGTGGACGCTGGAATGAGTCGTGAGATTGCCGATGAATTGGCGAAAGCCGATGCGATCGTTTCCACGAATAATCAAGTTGCTATCTTCAGCGTTAACGATTACTCGGCATTGTATTTTATCGAGGGTCAAAAAAAAACAAAAGAATCCATCGTTGTATTAGGCGATCCAGAAACGCCTGCTGAACTTTTTAATTTCAACGATGCTGAAACGCAGGTGGCCTTTAGCACAAAAACGGGCCTGCATTTCTTTGAGTTCGATTCTCGTGAAACCAAGTCAGTGTTGACGGACAATGAACAACACTTGATCGGGAAATTGGATTGGGTTTACCAGGAAGAACTCTACGGCCGCGGGAATTTCAAGGGTTACTGGTGGCAGACTGATGGCGATCAGGTGGCGTTTTTGCAGCTTGATGAGACGCCCTTGTTTCCGTTTACCGTGATGGATCACATGCCGGTTCGTGGGAAGTCAGAAATGACGAATTATCCCAAGGCGGGCGATCCGAATCCCGTCGTCAAGATCGGCGTTGTCAACGCGAATCAACCGGAGCAAATTACGTGGGTTGATCTTTCGAAATACGCCGACGAAGAGATTCTCATCTCACGCGTTTCCTGGTCGAGTGATGGCAAGCAGCTGTTGATTCAGGTTCAAAATCGTGAACAAACGTGGCTGGATTTAGTGGCCACTTACGCGGATGGTTCGAATCAGGGAGTTCTGTTTCGCGACCAGACGCCGGCATGGATTGAGTCGCCTGGCGATCCTGTTCTGCTCGATCAAGGCGAATTCCTGTGGCGAAGTCCGCGATCGGGTTACAGCCACATTTATCGCTACGACGGGGCGGGTAAGTTACTCGGCGCGGTGACGGCTGGTGAGTGGGAAGTCCGTGGGATGCAGGGCGTTTCGCAGGACAAGAAGTATTGTTTCTTCACCGCAACCCGCGACAACGCGATTGGGATTCAGGCCTATCGGGCCAATCTGGAGACAGGAGAAGTACAAGCCGTGACTGAAACGGCTGGAACGCACGACGTTGATTTTAGTGACGATTTCGCGTTTTTTATTGATAGCTGGAGCGATGTTGAGAGCCCTGGCAGGTTCTTCTTGCGACGCAATGATGGCTCCTTGGTTCGCGAATTGAACACGAATTCGGATGACCGATTGAAGTATCTCAAGGTGGCGAGGCCTGAGTTTTTGGAAGTCCCGTCGGGTAACGATCAACCGCTGGACGCGATGCTCATCAAGCCGCCGAATTTCGATGCTAAGAAAAAGTACCCAGTGCTTGTGTTTACTTACGCGGGTCCGCAAAATCCCAAAGTCCGCAACAAGTTTGGCGGTGAGTGGTATTTGTGGCATCAAATGCTGGCCCAGCAAGGGTACGTGGTTTGGATTTGCGATAACCAATCCGCCAGTTTTCGAAGTACCAAAAACGTGTGGCCAATTCATCGGAATTTTGCTGAAAATGAATTGGCCGACATCGAGCGTGGTGTCGATTGGCTGCGGGGACAGGCTTGGGTGGACAGCGAGCGGATTGGGCTCTGGGGCTGGAGCTACGGCGGCTACATGACCGCTTACGCTTTGACGCATTCGCAGTCGTTCAAGATGGGGATCTCAGGTGCTCCGGTGACGGATTGGGCGAACTACGATTCGATCTATACCGAACGCTACATGGGGCGGCCGCAAACAAATCCCGAAGGTTACGAATCAACATCCGTCTTGAACAATAACGCTGAGAACTTACATGGCAAACTGTTATTAATCCACGGGACGGTCGACGACAATGTACACTTGAATAACACGATTCAATTCGTGAAAGAGCTGCAGTACGCCGGCAAACAGTTTGAGCTGATGTTGTATCCAAGTAATCGGCATTCGATCAAGGATAAGAAACAGGCGGCTCATTTGCGAGAACTGATGACGGAGTTTGTGAAAGAGAATTTGTAGTGTTGAAGACTTGAAGTGGTGAAGGTCTGGATTTTCACGTCATCCTGGGATTGGGTAGTGTGTTGATCCGGCACTTTTTTTTGGCAAGCTGAGGGGAATTGTGTCGCCCTCCGGGCTAAAACCAGTGCTTACGACTCCGGTGGTTGACGCCACCGGCGGGGCGTGTACCGGCCTGCGGCCTAAATTGCGATCTTCCTCCAAAAGGGAGAGTGGTGTCTGGAGCGAGGTCAGTAGACTTCAAAAACCACTTGCTGGCGGATTGCTGCTTGCAGGTTCTTTCAGCTGAATGATATGATTTAGGGAGTTTTGGAGACTGGTGTTGACTCGATTTTGCCCGGTGTTTTAGGTTACTGTGCTGTGTCATGGAGGGCACTACTTCATAGCAGCAGACGGGCATAACCTCATAACGCCACAGGAAGTGGTTTGAAACGATGCCTGGGGATGGCTAGCATCAGGTTGAGTGGATTGATTGAGAATTGGGCGGGGTGTACCCGGCCTCGTATTTCGATGGAATCCTAATCGACGAATCGTAAAAATTGCTTTTTTGCGACCTCCAAACGAACAAAACCTGTTCGAGAATCGAATCAATGGTTCTTGCCGGGTTCACCGTGTCACAGTTTGGAGTATTGGGTGGTTTACAGTCCTGATTTCGACGTCAAAGATCAAGTCAAGCAAGCAACCGATGTGGTTGACTTGATTGGCAGCCAGATGAATCTGCGCCGAAGCGGACGTTACTACGTTGGAATTTGCCCGTTTCATGCGGACACCAAGCCTAGTTTTCAAGTGGATCCCACTCGGCAGTCGTGGGTTTGCTATCCCTGTGATATACGCGGCGATGTGTTTGATTTTGTGATGCGACGTGAGGGCGTCGATTTTCGCCAAGCGTTGGAGATGCTGGCGGAGCGTGCTGGCATCGCGATCAACAGCTTTCAGAAAAAAATCATCAAAGGCAGCGTCGACGACAAGGCCACGTTGTACCGTGCGATGGCTTGGGCTGAGCAAGAGTATCATCAATGTCTCTTGAGTTCAGATGCCGCCCTGCCAATTCGTGAGTACTTGGCTGAGCGAGGGATCACGCAGGCCAGCATCGATGCGTTCAAAATTGGTTTTGCTCCGATGTCGTGGAGTTGGTTGGTCGATCGTTCGCGCGACACAAGTTTCTCGCCAGAAGTCTTGGAGGCTTGCGGATTGGTTTCGGCGAATGAGCGAGGCGGTTGGTACGAACGTTTTCGCGGTCGTGTGTTGTTTCCGATTCGGGATACGCAGGACCGAGCGATCGCTCTGGGCGGGCGAGTCGTCCCGCGGCTGTACACCGACGGCGACGTACCCAAGGCGAAATATGTAAACTCCCCAGAGACTCGATTGTTTTCCAAAAGCAAGAATCTGTATGCCTTGAATTTGGCTCGCCAAGCCATCCAAAAACCGGAAGTTACGGAGAAATGGCTAACGATTGTCGAGGGTTACACGGACGTCGTGGCGGCTTGGCAGTCGGGGCTACACAACGTCGTGGCGGCACTGGGAGTTGCTCTCAACGAGCAGCATATTCGCTTGATTCAACGATTTGCGGACGGAATCACATTGGTTTTGGACGGTGATGATGCCGGCCAGAAGACGATGAATAACGTGCTCGATTTGTTTGTCGCCCACGACATTGATCTCCGGATCTTGAGTTTGCCCGAGGGCCTTGATCCGTTTGATTTCTTAATGGAAAACGGTGGCGAAAAATTCCAAGCGATGGTTTCGGCTGCACCCGATGCGATTGCCCACAAGATTTTGGTCGAAACTCGCGGTGTGGATCTTGTCAACGAAACCCATAAGGCCAACCAGGCGCTCGAACGAATCCTCACTACGTTGTCCAAAGTTCCAGCCCGCTTGATCGTTGAGTCGGCTGAGAAGAGCATGCGGCAGGACCAGGTTGTGATGCGAATCGCTCGCCAATTTCAATTGACACCCGACCAGATTCGGCGACGTCTGACTGAAATGCGTTCCAGCATTCGAAACACGGTTTCGGCTGGTACGGAAGATCAAGCGACTGAACGGATCGACTATCGAAAATTCGATCGCAAAGAAAGTGAGTTGATTCAGCTATTGATTCAGGATCCTGCTTTACTGGATCAGGCTGTTGAAAAGGTTGCTCCTTTTCAATTCTCGGAAGGCGTATTGAAAGAGCTGTACGAGGTCATGGGTGAATTTTTTCACGATGGGAAAGATGTAGGCTACCAACAATTGATGTTGGAGCTGGAGGATTCTCGGTTAAAATCATTGGTTGATCATTTGTACGATGAAGCCATTCAGAAGAAACAAGCCGTTGAAGAAAACGGGTCAGTGTACGCACTCGACTTGAGTGAACAATTGGAAACGATCATTGCTGCGTTTAACGAACGGGTAGCTGAGTCAGGCAAGCAAGCCAAGATTTCTCAGTTACATGGTCGTGAGTTAGACTCAGAAGAGGAAGCCTCAGCACTGGAAGAGCTGTTCCAACAGCAACTTCAAAGGCTGAAAAAAACGTAGAGGTAATGAAGTATTTGAGTGCCCATGGAGGGGTGCCGCTTTGTTGCTTTGATTGTCAAAACCGCAATTCAAATTGGACATCGTCAGACATTTCAACCCCACGCAGCTCGCTTGGTCCCGCCCAACTGAGGACACCCGCATGCGTTTGGTTTCAATGGAATGTGTTTCGATGTTGATCCTGAAATTGAATTGATCCCCCCCAGGGAATCGGTGCTTGGTAATCGCAAACGTCATTAGCGAGTTGGATCTCGCAGGAGGACGACGTACGATGAAAACGGATAATAGCCTAACTGGCTTGAGTGATACGACAGCCCAGGAAAATGAGTCCCAGCACGAGGCAGCCCACGAATCGGGCGACTTGTCAGCCTTGATCAAGAAAGGGAAATCGCAGGGTTTCCTGACTTATCAAGACGTGACCGACTATCTACCTGATGAGACGGTGGGTGCTGAAAAGCTGGACGGCTTGATCGCAGCGTTGGAGCAATCAGGAATTGAATTGTGTGATTCTGATCCGAATGCATCTAGCGATGAGATGACTCCGGAAGAAATTCTCAAGGCGGAAGCCGAGGCGGAGTCACCGTTTGCGGCTCCTGTGGGGAAATTGCCACGTCCAAGTGACGATCCGATTCGGATGTACTTGAGCCAAATGGCCGTGATTCCATTGTTGACTCGCGACGAAGAAATCTCGCTAGCCAAGCGAATTGAGATTGCGAGAAAGCGATATCGGCGAGCCGTGATGACTTGTAATTACGCCCTGACGGCGACGACGGAAACGTTGAAACGAGTTTATGCGGGTGAGCTACCGTTCGATCGCACGATCAAGGTTTCGCTAACCGAGAATTTGACCAAAGAGCAAATCCAAGCTCGGATGCCACATCACTTTCGCACAATGGATCATTTGTCCCAAGAGAACGCGAAAGATTTTCGGCTGTTGATTAGCATGAGCGTTGGCCAAAAAGTCAAAGCCGAAGCACGCGTGAGGTTTTTGCGTCGCCGGGCCAAGCTTGTGATTTTGGTCGAGGAGCTCAGCTTGCGTTCGCGTCGAATTAGCCCGGTAATCAAGGAGCTGCGGAAGTTTTCCGATCGGATGAATCTGATTCGTCAACAGTTGGCCGCCACGGGGGAAGATGCGCCGACCGAAGTCGAGCGGAAGCGATTGCGAAGTGAACTAGCTCGATTGGTGATTCAATGTCAGGAAAGTCCTAACGGTCTTGAAAAACGCGTCGGCGATTGCGAGCGATTCTTTTCAGAGTTTGAAAATGCCAAACGGCATCTGTCCAGTTGTAACTTGCGATTGGTGGTTTCGATTGCCAAAAAATACCGCAACCGTGGGATGAGTTTCTTGGACTTGATTCAAGAAGGCAACACGGGCTTGATGCGTGCGGTTGATAAATACGAGTACCGTCGCGGATTTAAATTTTCGACATATGCGACTTGGTGGATTCGCCAAGCGATCACGCGTGCGATCGCGGATCAGGCTCGGACGATTCGAATTCCTGTTCACATGATCGACGTCCTTTCTCGACTACGCAATATTCAAAAAGCGCTTCAGCAGGAAACACGTCGGCCACCGTCGATGGAAGAGATCGCGCTGCGTGCCCAGATGGATGTCGATGAAGTTCGACGCGTATTGGACATCGGGCGGCATCCTGTCAGCCTGGATCGACCTGTGGGCGAAGGCGACGATTGCAGTTTTGGTGAGTTCATCGAGGACTCGCAAAGCGAAAATCCAGTACGGATGGCGACCAACTGCATCTTGCGTGACAAAATTGAGAGCCTGCTCAAAACACTGACTTATCGAGAGCGGGAGATTATCCGATTGCGATACGGTTTGGGCGATGGCTATACGTATACGCTGGAAGAAGTCGGGCGGATCTTTAAGGTCACCCGTGAGCGGGTTCGTCAGATCGAAGCCAAAGCGGTACGAAAGCTTCAGAATCCGGTTCGTTCGCAGCAGCTTGTGGGCTTCATGCCAGCCGCAAGTCTGTTTGGTTCGTCCAGCGACGGGGCGGCAAAAGAGTCGACTCCGGACGTTCAGCGGCTATCGGACAGCCCGCGTGGGGGCGATTTAGCCGGAACTCTGGGCGAGGAATTTGGGATCAACGGAGCGGCCGCACATGATCCTGGGCTCGTCGACCTAGGCTTGGTTGCTGAGCCTCGGTTGAACTAGAGAGATAGATTCGCGTCGTCATTCAGGCTTGAGCCAGTTCGACGACGAATTTGAAACCAAGAACCGTTGACTGGTTATAGTCAACGGTTTTTTTTATTGCTACGATGAGGATTAGATCTTTTAAAAACATACGGTTCGTCGCGCTGCCGACGACAACAGGAGCGATACATAGTGAGTCTCGACTACGGATTACTTCGAAAACTGCATCGAATGTTGCGGCAATTGACTGACATCAGTGAACGTATGGAAAAAGGGCCTCGGAAGGTCAGGATTGTGACTGCCAACGAGGCCAGTTTCGCCAAGGGGTTGGAGGAATCCAAGGAGAGGTTATTGGTGCTTCGCAAAGCCAGTAACGCTAAGCAGATGCAGTTGGGCGAGCGGGAAGCAAAAATTGAAGACTTCAATGCCAAGCTCAATGCCTGTGCTTCGAACAAAGAATTTCAATTGCTCAAGGATCGAATCGCCGCGGATTTGCAAGCCAACAGCGTTCTGCAGGACGAAATCCTCGAACAATTGGAGCGACTCGACGTATTGATGGCCGAAGCAGACGCGGCCAAACGCAATTATGAGAAATCAAAAGTCGAATCGTCAAAGATGCGCGACGAAGTTGCGTTGGAGCTGAATGAGCTCAAGGCGGAACAGGAGCGGATCACACACGAGTTGGCGGAATCCGAAACGGAACTTCCAGTTGATATTATCGGAGAGTACCGACGATTAGTCGCTGGCAAGGGTGAGGATACGCTTGGCCCGACTGATACTGAAACTTGCGGCAACTGCAATCAACGCGTGATCACTCAAATGGTTAGCGATCTGATGATGAGGAAACTCGTCAACTGTCAGCGGTGCGGTTGTATTTTGTATTTGCCTGAAGGCTACGTTACGAAGTAATTGGTAGTGGTTTATCCTGATGCACGCCCGACGTAAGTCAGCGGAGGCAACGTGCAGGTCGCGAGTTCGGGATCGGAAGACGAGCCACCAACGAGGGCTCTCCCACGCGAACGCATTTGGGTTGCCATAGCTGCCGTTTAACTTGGCATTAACTGGGCATTAATTCAACAAGCCTGAAAGCGTTGGGTTTCCGTGTTCGCCGTCGGCTCGGTATGTAAAAAAAAATCACAACCTTGCCGGGTTCCCAAAAAATCTCGGCCCACGAATTTCAACGAATTGAATTTCAACGAATTGATTTTGGAGTAGCTCCATTAACCAACACGACTCAACTGAAACCGCGTCAGAGTCCAAACCGGATTCAACGAAGCAGGAGAACGTCGAGCCTGGGTGTGTAACTCGCGTGCTCCGAATGCTGGTCTTCATCGGCTGCGGCGTGACTCTGGTGCTGTTGGTCGTTCTCTGGGTGCTTTATACCCTCGCCCAACGAGAGCCTGATTTCTATGCCGACGCGTTAGCGGCCAACCCACAAGAGCAGGCTCGCGACGGTGACGATTTCGAACGCCAATTGCTACGGCTTCAAAATGAATCGCGGACGGAAGAAGATTGGCAGGTTGAGTTTACGGAAACGCAAGTCAACGGTTGGCTCGCCGCGGATTTGCCGGTCAAGTTTCCCAGCGCCTTGCCGCCTCGTGTCAGCAAGCCACGGGTCGGGATTGATGTGAATCAATTGAACATCGCTTTCCAGTTCGATTCTCGTCGAATCAAAGGCGTTGTGAATGCGGAAGTCGACGTGTTTTGTACTGACGTGCCGCGACAATTGGCTGTTCAAATTAAACGTGTTCGGTCGGGGATTATCCCGATTCCGATCACCGCAATCGCTGACCGGATCACGTTAGCGCTGCGAAAACTTGGGTTGAGTGTGGAATGGACGGAAGTCGATTCCGATCCGGTAGCGTTGATTGATTTCCCCAACGATTTGCTGACTTTGGGCGACAAGCACATTCAGATTCAGTCGGTCCAGTTGCTTGAAGAGACGCTCGTGCTGTCTGGCAAATCGATTTCGATAAAATAAGCCAAGGTGCGTTTGAGGGAGTCGCGATTCGATTCTGCTGTCTGCCCGCTGAGTTCGAACCGTCACATCCCACTCGCTGACGCCAATGGGCTGCCGCTTAACCCGGCCGGTGGCTGCTGCTTCTGGCTAACCGGGCACTAGACCATTCGCGGGGACGAATAACCGTTGATAAGCGAGATCCAACGAGGGCTCTCCCTCGCTTACGGGCTTTGAAGTTACCAATCAAGTCGCAGTCTCAAAGGGCTACGATTGTGGTGCCACGCCACTAGAGTCAGAGCCGTGCAAGCCAGAAACTAGCTGTTGACTCGCGACAGGTATTCACCGGTTCTCGTGTCGACTTTGACCAATTCGCCTTCTTTCAGATATTCAGGGACTTGGACTTCGAGTCCTGTTTCCAAGATGGCGGGTTTGGTGCGGCTGGTGGCTGAGTTTCCTTTGACGCCGGGATCGCACTGGGTCACGAGGAGCTCAATGGTGTCGGGAAGTTTGATGCCCACACAGTCGCCGTTGTAGATCATGGCGTTCATGCCTTCGAGCGATTCGGTGATGAACTGTTTTTCGTTTTCGAGATCTTCGTTGGACAGTGAAAACTGCTGGAAATCCAGTTGATCTAAAAAATGAAGATGAGTGGCGTCGGAATACATCAATTTGACTTCCCGCCGTTCAAAATCGGCATCGGCCAATGATTCCGTCCCTTTCATCGAAATATCGACTTTTTGTCGAGTTACGATATTGCGTGCGCGGAATTTGTACACCGTTGCTGCGCCTCGTGCTGAGGGCGAATTGACTTTGATCCTTTGGATGATGACCGGCTGGCCCTCGAATTCGACGATGGTTCCGTTTTTGATGTCTTTTGCTTGCATGACTTAACTCAAGTTGTTGCTCGATGGAGCGATGTGGGATCAGTGGAATTGAAAATCGAAGACTTGTGAGTTTTCAATGAGAATCCAAGGTGAAATCTAGCCGGCCGATTCAATCCGATGGCCTACAGCAACGTCTTGGATTGAGGGTCGAGGCCAACTCCATCGCAGGCGGCAGCGAGTCGTTCCATGACGAGCAACAGTCCGCCTGGATCAAGCATTTCTTCTTCGGCTTCCCCCCCGGATTTATGCTCGAAGTGAAAAATATCAAACCGAGCGTCGCAAGCGTCAAGTTTCTGAAGCTTTTTATGATCGTCGCCGGAGAGCGTGATGGTCCGAAATTCTTTCAATAGTTCTGAGACTTGCTCGAGAACTTCTTCTCCTTCAACGATGGTGATATCCATAGCGGAGCTGTCGTGGGGAGAGCGAATCGTCACCGATTCGAACTTGCCATCGGATTCGCGGAGTTTGCTAAACTCGTATTTTTCCCCCAGCGTCTCGATGCAGGACTTCACTTCGGCTCCCGTTGGACGGCTCGCTTTCTCAAAGTGAATAAAAAACGTATCGCGGTAGACATATCGATCATCTTCAAACAAAGACACTGGGAATCTCCCGTTCTATTTCTATGGGCCAAATGTAAGATGGCCTCGTTAACTCATTCTAGCGAATCATTTGATTCAATTGCAATTCGTGGACAAAACGATCAAAAATTGGAGATGCGGCAGCAATTTTACCATTAAACGGCGTTTGGATTGGCGGCCGCGTCAACGGAGTTCACTATTCTCCCAATTCGCTGGATCTCACGCTGGCCGCATGAACGGCTGACATGACGGCATCCCGAAACGAATTCTCTTCGAGTGACTTGAGTCCCTCGATCGTGGTTCCGCCTGGACTTGTGACCCGGTCACGCAGGACTGCCGGGTGCTCGCCCGAGTCTTGTAGCATCGTCGCGGTGCCAAGTACGGTTTGAATTGCCAACTCCCGAGCTATTGTTCGCGGCATCCCTGTCAACACGGCGCCATCAATCAGCGATTCAATGAACGTCAAAACGTAAGCTGGGCCGGAGCCGGAAAGCCCGGTCACGGAATCCATCAGCCGTTCTTCCACTTCGACGACCGTGCCCACGGAGGCTAGGAAGCTTTTAACCAGCTCGACGTCTTCGACACTGACTTCATCCCCCGTTGAAACCGCACTGGCTCCGAGTCCGATCAGGCATGGCGTGTTTGGCATCACTCGAATCACACGATTGGTGCCGGTCAGCCGCTGCAAGGAAAATAGCTGAAATCCGGCCACGATCGAAACGATCAAGGGGTTGTTGGAAATTTTGAGATCGTCCAACGCAGCGTCCACGTACTGAGGTTTGACGGCCAAGAATACCAATTCGCTCGTGTCCAAAACCGCTTGATTGTTCGCAGCCCGAACGACGGTGGAATGTTGCCCAACCAGTTCGGAAAACGAATCGCAAGCTGCGGTGCTGGGGTCCGAGATTTGAAACTCAAACTTAGCCGGGTTCGTGCTGGAGATTCCAGCTGCCAGCGATTTTGCCATTTGGCCGGCGCCAATAAATCCGATTGTCTTCACTTGATTTGCTTTCAAATTGTCCAAACTTGCCGGCCGCGATCACGAAATGCTAGCGGCTGCCTGTCCGTAGTCTAGCGGACAGGGCCTAGGACGCCTATCTCGTGCATTGAGAGATACTGACCACGCAAGTTGCCCGGGTTGAGTCAAATTGGCAGTTTGGAAACGGTGACTTTGGTCAGAACGGTCTGGACGGTGACGGGGCAATCTGGAAAACTTCGCTGCCCACGAAGGGGCACAAGGGAATTCCGCCCAGACGAATAGTCAGGATCGAAAAATGAAAATTGGTTTAATTTTAATTGCAGTGGTAATTGGATGCCTTGCCAATTCAATGACTGCCAGCGCACAGGACTCAAGGATTTTTGGTGGACGTGGGATTCGAGAAGAATCACCCTCAGCAGAGTCAAAATCTCGTTGGCCAAAACTGCTGAATTTTTCAAAAGAAGCACCGTCTCAGAAATCGACGATTAACTACCCGTTTTCGTCGAACACCGTCAAGGCGGCCGAACGCTATTCCGAACCGGAGTCGCGTCCTGGATTTAGTTTTCCGAAATTTGAGAAACCATCTTTCGAATTCTTGAAAAGGCGGCCTTCGTTATTTGAAAACGAAATGGGGCAAAAACCGTTCTCCGGGATGAGCAGTTTGTTTCCAAAACGTGAGCTAGGAGAGCCCAATGTATTTGAAAAGATGAATTCGAAATCCAAAGACATCATCGATCGCACTACGAATTGGGCTCAACAAAAGAACCAAAACCTACGTGACAAAACGTTTGATACCTGGGATGCGATCACGCGGGGCGGGCTCGGCCAAGGCGACGCTGGTTCCCAAGCTATTGTCCCTTCGCAGCCTCCGGTTCGCGCGGCCCAATCTGCTGAATCCGCTCGTGTGCGTTTCTAAAATTGATGCGAAATGCCAAAGCTTGTCTTGCTGGGCATGAATGCGCGTTGATGAAACCCGCCATTTTGGCCAGCTCAAGATAGGCTCATCCGAGAGTCGAGCTCAGACTTCGCCACGAGACGACTTCAAACATGGGCCGTTCTGGCGTAAACTGGGTCGATGTTAAAAGACTTGATTCTCGGCACGGCTGGTCATATTGACCATGGAAAAACGTCATTGATCGGTGCGCTGACCGGCACGAATACCGACCGGCTTCCGGAGGAGCAAAAACGCGGTATTACGATTGAGTTGGGGTACGCGCATCTTGATTTGCCGCCTTATCGATTGGGAATCGTCGACGTGCCGGGGCACGAGAAATTTGTTCGTCAGATGTTGGCCGGTGCCACGGGAATGGATTTGGCGCTGCTCGTCGTGGCAGGTGATGACTCGGTCAAGCAGCAAACGAAAGAGCACCTGGATATTCTGCGGATGTTGGATTTGCCTGCAGGTGTGATTGCGTTGACCAAATGCGATTTGTCGGATCCGGATTGGTTGGACTTGGTCGAAGACGAAATTCGAGCCTTGGTGGCTGACACGTTTCTGCGTGACGCTCCGATTGTTCGCACCAGTTCTAAAACGAGGATGGGCATCGAGGAGCTCAAGTCCGCGTTGTCAACGGCGGCAGAAATTGTCAGTCAATCCGATCGGGCCAGCCGCAGGAATGCTCCCTTTCGGATGGCGATCGATCGGACGTTCACGATCGACGGGCACGGGACCGTGGTTACGGGTAGTGTGAGCAGTGGTGAAGTCTCGGTGGGTGACCAGATTCAAATTCAGCCGGGCGATAAATCCGTCCGGGTTCGTGGGATTCAAAACCACGACGCTGCCTCGGAGTCTGTCGCTCGCGGTCAACGAGCAGCCATCAATCTGGCTGGCGTGCATCACTTGGAGATCGACCGAGGGCATGAGCTTTGTCAAACCGATCATTTAGTGCCATCGAGTTTGATGACGGTCAAATTGCACTTGCTCAATCGAATCAACAAACCCCTGAAAGACCGGACTCGGATTCGTTTCCACGTGGGCACCGCGGAATTGCTTGGCAATCTCAGACTGCTGGAGGGAAGTGAATTGCAACCGGGAAGTGAGTGTTTGGCTCAGGTGTTTTTGAATGAGCCAGCGGTCGCGGTTTGGAACCAGCCCTTTGTCGTGAGGATTCAATCGCCAGTCGAGACGATTGGAGGCGGCCGAGTGATTGACCCCAACGCCAGGCGAATCAAGAAGGCCACGGAACTCGATTTGAAGATGATGACGATGCTTTCAAGCGATGATCCAGTCGAGCGGGCTTCGGCTAGTTTTTACTTGGCCGATGACTTGAATTGGAAACCTTCTGCCTTGGCGAGGAGTGCCGGCATCGTTGACGTCGACGAGGTATTTGAACAGCTCAAGGCGTCTGGCGTCTTGATCGAAATTAAAGTCTCGTTGACGAGAAGCGTGGTGATTCACCGAGATCGATTCAACGGGTTGGCTGATCGTCTGATGAAAACGTTGGAGCGTCTACACGCTCAGCGGCCGTTGCGGTTTACTCATGCTCGCTCGGTGGTCAGCGTTGAATTTAGCTACCTCGAGCAGCCGGAGTTGTTGAATCTGGTGATTGACGAATTGAAACGTCAAAAGAAAGTCAGTGCCAACATCAATTCAATCGGGATCGTCGGATATGGTCCGAAGCTTTCCAAAGGCCAAAAGGTGTTGTTGGACGAGTTGATTGGGACGGTCAAGTCGGCGGGGATCGCACCCCCGGCGGTTGCCGATTTGATCAAGTCGACTAAAAAGAATAAGGAATCGGTGGCTGAGTTGCTGGAAATGGCGGCTGAGAACGGTGACCTCGTGAAAATTTCCGCTGATTTATTTATTCATACAAGCGTGTTGAATGAGGTCAAAGCCAAACTGGCGGAAGAGATCCAAGCAGCAGATGGATTGACGATGAGTGAAATTCGTCAGATTCTGGATACCAGCCGCAAACATGCGATCCCAATTTGCGAGTTCTTGGATGCATCGGGTTTCACGGTTCGTGATGGCGACAAGCGATTGTTGGGCCCCAATGCGTCGCCGGTTGTAGAGTGATGCTTTCTGTCAAGCGACGCATGAATGGAATTTTTGTGAAGTAGGCTTCGTTATGTTAATCGACGCGAGCTCATTGATGGCAACTCAATTTTGGCGGGCTCATCCATGCGATTGAAAATTGGCCGAGTCGCCGAAATCGATATCTTCCTTCACTGGACCTACGTTTTCCTGCCGGTCTACATTGTCTATCGGTGCCGGTACGAAGCCCAAATGCCGTGGCCTATGGTTCTCGTGATGCTATGTTTGGTTTGTGCTTTGTTCTTGTGCGTGTTGATGCACGAGTATGGGCATGCCTTGATGGCCCGTCGTTATGGGATTGGAACTCGAGATATTTTGATCACCCCGATCGGTGGCTTGGCTCGTTTGGATCGAATGTCCTCCGATCCAGTGCAAGAATTGATGATCACGTTGGCGGGGCCGTCTGTGAATCTGGTGATCGCCGTTGGCTTGGCGATCGGGCTGTGGTTCAGTGGTGCCTCGGTCGGCTTGGAATCCCGGTTTGAATGGGGAGATGTTTTTGGGATCTTGATGTGGATGAACTTGGCTTTGTTTCTGTTTAACTTGCTGCCCGCGTTTCCAATGGATGGAGGCCGTGTGCTGAGAAGCGTGTTGGCGATGATGATGCCACACCATCGAGCGACAATGATTGCCGGGCGAATCGGTCAGGTGTTGGCGATCACGTTCGGGGGCTACGCGATCGGATCGAGGCAATATTTGCTGGTGTTGGTCAGTATTTTCGTGTTCGCGGCCGCTCAAATGGAAATGCGGTACAGCCAAGCCCTCGCCCGTGGTGAGATTCCGCCAGTAGGTGAGACGCTTAAGCCGTAGGCGATCACGTTGGCTCGTTAATAGATTTCGCTTCGTCTGCTGCCAAGCGAATATCCTACCGCCCGATTACGTAGACTAGGAATTGCGACTCGATTGCGTCAGGGCTTGTTGGTTCAATGAGCCGAAGGCGAGCATTTTGTGGGAAGAAGAGAGCTGGTTTTTTGAGTGGGATTACCGCTTAGTGTGTCGGTATTGAGCACTTGCCAAGCAAAAACAAGAGGTTCATTAAGTAGCGGTCACCGTCAACTCGAAACGCCGCAAATTACCTGCGATAACGCATTGCACCAGCCCGGGCCTTCACGACGAAACAATTTTGGGACGGTTTTGTGCAGACTACTGTCCGCAGCTTTCAGAGGATGTCGCTCCACCACAGTCAAATAGTGCAACTTCGAAGCTTACGCATTCGGGTTGCAATGGCTACTGCGTTGGCATCAATGATTCAGCATGCCTTTGTATGAGGATGCGAGCTACGTGTTTCGGGCACCGCCCAAAACGGCCGCTGCTATTGCGACTCTGCTTCCACGGTGTCGTCTATCTCGGTGTCTGCTGACGGCTGGGTCACGACTTTCGTTCCCTTTAGCCGCTTACTGTAGGTGCCAAGGTCGCAGCCTGTAAACGTCAGGCAGCCCACCGTGAACGCGATGGTGATAGCGATTGAAATCAAGGGTCGAGAGACAGTCAAGCTTTGGGTTTTGATCATATTTGTTTCAGGCATCTCGCGATGTTTTGGACTGCGGCAGTGGAGGGAACGATCACTTGGGCTGTTGGATATGCGTCCAAGGCTATACCAAGTTAATCCAGTTTAGTCCAATTGGGACGACTTGTTAATTCAAAATGAGCGAGGTTTTCTGAGACTGCCTTGCCCCTCGCCGGGACCCTCATCCCAGAAAATCTGGATTAAGTTTGATCAACTAGCAAACCGCCTTCGTCCGAATTTGTGGAAAGAAGGGGGCTGTTTTTGGGCGTTGAAGCCTTTTCGGTGAATTGCCATTGAGCATTCGCAAGGAATTCTCCGAATCTCGCGATTAATGATTGTTCGTCCTCGCTGATGGGATTTTTGATTTTATGTCGGTTTTGATGGTAGCCATGGTAACCCGGCTCGCTTTACGGTTTGTTGATTTATTGACCGGTAAAGTGGGGGCAATCATAGCCCGAATGAGTCAGCGAGGCAGAGCCAATGTTAGTGGCCCGCCTTCAAGGGGCAAGCTTGGGATACAAACGCTTTGCGTTTGGCACTGTCGCCTGTCGGCTATTCGTTAAACGATTTAGCGTCTGGCATTTTAAATCAACCAACCCTGCCTCGTCGGGTTTCCATTTCGCGTTGGGCTCATCTGAAAAATCCAACGGCTCGTCGGGTTGCATTGAATGGCTCATCGAATCGGGCAGCTACGAAAAAAAGCGTTGGCTTCAGAAAGAAACCAACGCTTTTTCGTGTTCGCTGGCACTGGGATGCAAGCATCCCAGTGCACAGTTGGAGCTCAGCCGTGAGCACTCATTGTAACGGTTGACCCAGAAACCATTGTTACAATAAGTAAAATATGCTCGACCCCCAGGAGGGAGGGTGGTATCAAATTCCCGCGTTTCCAATACCGGCGACTGAACTCAAGGTGTTCGTTTTGAATCGAGCGTTTTAATATTCAAGCAAGTCTTGAATTGGCTCGACTCGTGTTTGCAACGTGTGTCATTCATTGCTGGATTACATTTACGGAAATGAATGGACGGTAGCAAGGTCGGTTCACAATAAATCTCAAAAAACGTGTCTTTCGCTGGCGTTGGGCCGATAGCAAATTTGGTGTTTCACTTTGTTCACGAGTTTTGCTCACAGCTGTTCCTTTGAAATCCCAACCGAATTGCCCATTTCGCGGTTTACAGGTCGCGATAGTCGTTGATGTTGAAAATTTCTGGCGCGTCGACCGACGACGTTTCGTCGCCTGAGGGCATCGCGTTGTCGTAGAGCCATGCTTGGCATACGTCTCGGTCGTTGATTGTCCATTTGTGTTCGCCAACGAGTGCGAACGGTCGTTCTCCACAGCCGGTCACCAGGACCGCGTCACCGGGTTGGGCTTGTTGGAGCGTCCATTCGATCGCTTTGAATCGATTGGGAATGAATTGGGCCTTACTAGGATCATCAAACCCATCGAGGACTTGATGTGCCGGTTCATAGTCGATGGCTTCGTCGACCGCCGTTCTGGTGATCACGGCGTGGTCAGAGGCACGTTCGACGACTTCGCCCATTCGCTGACGGTGCAACGGCGTTTGTCCGTCGTCAATCGAACAGACGCACCACACGTTGCCCTTGGTAACTTGTTTAAGTGCGCGAATGGCGTTTGACAATTGTCCAGTGCTGCGTGCTGAGTCAATCCACACGCCGAACGATTGTCCGCATTCGATTCGTTCCAGCCTGCCCGGGATCTGTCCGACAGTTTCAAGTCCTTGGGCGATCGTAGCGAGGTCAAATCCGCTGGCAAGTCCGACGGCCATCGCGGTCAGGCAGTTGTAAACATGTTGGTCGCCGATGATGGTCGTCCGAACTGGAATGGAATCCGAGCCAGCGGTTACCATGAACGTTTGTTCGCTGGCGGATCGTTCGATCACGGTGGCCGTTACGTCGGCTTCTTGTTTGATTCCAATCGTGAGAACGGGTTTGTCGATTTTTTCCAAAAGGAAATGCGTGGTTGGGTCGTCGATGTTGAGAACGGCGAGCCCGGTGGGTTTGAGTTGGTTCAAGACCCGCATTTTGGCACGCCGATAATTGGCAGGCGAGCCATGGAAATTCAGGTGATCCTGACGAATGTTGGTCAGTACTGCGATGTCGAGGTCGACTCCTGAGAGTCCGCGTTTTGCTAACGCGACGCTGGGGATTTCGATCACAGCACTCGCACATTTCTGAATCACCATGTTGGACAATTGCTCTGCCAGCCAAGGTGGGTTCAGCTGGTGATTGGGAACCGACTGTTGGTCCGTCCCGCAATTGACTTCGATTGATGAAACGAGACCGGTCTTTTGGCCGGCTGCTTCGAAAACACTTGCGATCAAGTGACTGGTCACGGTTTTGCCGTCGGTCCCCGAGACCCCAATGGTCGTCAGACGTTGACTGGGCTGCCCAGCCAAAGCCTGGCAAATCTTCCCATAGGCTTCACGGGAATCATCAACGAGACACTGTGGTTGATTGGTCGACAACAGCCGCTCGGTAACGATCGCAGTGGCGCCTCGTTGGATGGCTTCATGAATAAAGTCATGTCCATCCTGTTCGGCGTCCATAATGGCAACGAATAGGTCGCCGGTCTGACAGTCATTCCACAAGCCGCAGCAAGAGCGGAAATACACCTCCGAAGAGCCAATGAGTTTGGCGTCTGGAAGAATATCTCGAAGTCGAATTCCAAGATTCGTCTTTACTAGCTGGGTACTCACAAGGCCTCCTTGCCTGGCGAATGCCAAAAATTAGTTTGCGTTACCACGCGTGTTGTGTCTTCGTGAATCGTTCATGCAAATGCAATCAAGAACTCGAAAACTCAACGTGTTAGCTTCCTGCTAACGAAAAACGATTCTCAGTAATCCAAGTGTTTCGTCAAGATTGATCGAAACCGTTTCGGCTGGTTTTAGACGCTGGCGTCGTGTCAATATTTACGAAAATCAGAATTGACACGATCGTTTTGCCGAAGAGTATTGAAGATTTCGCGTACAAAAAGTTTTTGATGTATTGCGGGAAATCATTGCCAATCGTTGATTGCTAGCATGAGCTTGATTGAAGGATAGGGTGTTTGGGTGGTCTACTATGTGCACAAGCATTACCCTAGGATTCCCGCGGTCAGCTGAATGGCATGATTTCAGTCACCAGCCAACACGGATTCGCTTGGCGGCCTGTGTTCGTTTGCCAATCATTCATGGGTCTTTTGAGAACAAATCGATAACATCATGGCAGTTGAAGATTTTGACATTGATTCACTGGCGGCTTACCTCCATTTAACGCCGGAACAAGTCCGTAAGATGGCGGACCGCTCACGCTTGCCAGGTCGTCGGGTGGCTGGGAAATGGCGTTTTTCCCGGCCAGAGATTCATCAATGGTTTGAAGAGAAAATTGGGCTTTCGGATGACCAGGAGCTGACGGCAGTCGAGAAAGTGCTGGACCGAAACACTCAGCTCAAACCGGACGATGTATTTCACATCCCGGATCTATTGGCTGAAGAGAACATCTACGTGCCATTCTTGGCGAGGACTAAGAGTTCGGTCATTCAAAAAATTTGCGACCTGACGGCCAAAACTGGGCGGCTCTGGGAGCCCGCAAAAATGGCCGACGCGTTGCAGTCTCGAGAAGAACTCCATCCAACCGCATTGGGTAATGGGGTGGCGTTGCTTCACCCCCGTCGGCCGATGCCTAATATCATGGGCGATCCATTTCTGGCATTGGGGATTACGACTTCTGGAATTCCGTTCGGTGGGCCGCGTGGCTGTTTGACCGATGTGTTTTTCTTGATCGGTTCGGATAGCGAGTCGGTGCATCTAAAAGTTCTGGCTCGATTGAGTCGGATTCTTCAGCAAGCAGAGTTTTTAGAGAGAATTCGTGATGCAGAATCGGCAGCGGCTGTGTGGGAGATCATTCAAGAGACAGATGAGGGAATCGACTGAATCGTAGCGGGGGCGATCCCTCAATTGAGCAAGCAGCCAAGACGCTGTTTTTCCTTTAGCATGACGCGAGCAGGGTAAAGAAATGAAAGACCAGACTGTTTTATTGACCGGCGATTTTTGGCATCAGGATTTTAAAGAAATCATTTCCAGTTTTGGCGGACCCGTGACGATGGTGCCGATCGATAAAGTTTCGGCTGTTGAGGCCGGTAAATTCGACTTGATTGTGGTGGCTCAATCGCGTCGAGATCAGTTTGAAAAGGGTGACGTCGAATTGATTCAAGCGACATTTGCCAACACGCCTGTGGTGGGGCTGTTGGGAAGTTGGTGTGAGGGCGAGGTTCGCTCGGGCCAGCCGTTTCCAGGGGTGATCCGGGTCTACTGGCACCAGTGGCAAGGCCGGTACGACGAGTTTGTACGGCAGTTGGATGCGTCCGGCGTGAGCCATTGGCACGAGCCTCGGACGGCAACGGTGGGTGATCGGATCGGTGGTCGACCGCGTTCGCCCAAATTCTTAGAAAAGCAGAAGGCAAAGATTCAATTCGTCGGCGTGAGCGCGAGGGCCTCGTCTCAATTCGAAATGCTTGCCGACGCGATTCAGAGTTTTGGCTGGCAAGTTCGGTGGATTGAACGTGGCACCTGGGACGCTGATTCGGCAAACGCATTGGGTGCGATTTGTGTCGAAGCCGACTCCTGGAACGAAGACGTTGAGAATCGGGTTCGTTGGTTGTCAGGGGGGGTTGCCACAGCCCCGCTGGTCTTGCTGCTCAATTATCCCCGCGCCCATGAGCTCGAAACGATACGACTGGCCGGCGTGGCGGAGGTGGTCTCCAAACCCTTTGAATTGGTCGACCTGAAGGCGGCCATCGAGAGGGCGGTCCAATCGTCTGCGACGTCGAAATCTGTAGACGGCTTATCGATTTAATCAACGCCGGCAAACCATTTGACTATCGAGCTGCCTTTTTTGGGCCATTTGCCGAGTTTTCGTGAGCCGTGACGCGTAAGCGGCCGGGCCTCTCCGAAATACCCGGTGCCGAACCTCTCACGGCTCACTAAATCGACAAGCCGTAGATGCGTAGGTGGTTCGAACGACTTGGTCCGCTGGTTTCACCTCTTAAAACGGTGTTATTCTGGGTTTATTCCGTTCAATTGGCTGTCCCGACCATTGGCACTGTTCAAATTAGTGATCGATTCCTAAGATTTTCGGTTCGGTTGATGACCAGGGCAAC
>JBLINZ010000003.1:0-40985 GCA_047639375.1 Mariniblastus sp.
ATCCTGATCGACAGCCAGGGGCAGCCTCATCTGGCCGATTTTGGGTTGGTGCTGCGGGAGGAGGATGTTGGCAACCAATCGCGTTACGCAGGTACGCCGGCCTACATGAGCCCCGAACAGGCAGCGGGAGAAGGCCACCTCGTCGACGGTCGAAGTGACATTTTCAGTTTGGGGATTGTGTTTTACGAATTGCTCGTCGGACGCCGACCCTTTGGCGGCAGCAAGGAAGAAGTCATGCGCAACATCGTGACTTCCCAGCCTCGGCCCCTCCGGCAATACCACGGGGAATTGCCTCGCGAACTGGAACGAATCTGCATGAAGGCGTTGTCCAAACGAATCAGCAGACGCTATTCGACGGCCCGTGATCTGGCCGACGACTTGCACGCTTTTCTGGCTTTGTCTTCTTCGGTCAGCTCGGCACCCGCCAGCACAACTTTGCTGTATTCTGCGGCCCCGGATTCCTCCGGTAGTCATTCGTCATTGAACTCTTCGGCCTCTGACTCGGTGGTCGCTGTGATCCCCAGGGGGCTCCGGTCGTTTGATAGTCGCGACAAGGACTTTTTCCTTGAACTGCTGCCCGGGCCGCGTAACCGCGAGGGGCTACCGGAGAGTGTCTGGTTTTGGAAAACTCAAATCGAAGAAACGGATCGGGACAAAACATTCTCGGTTGGTTTGATCTACGGACCCTCGGGATGCGGCAAGTCCTCGCTGGTCAAAGCCGGTTTGTTGCCACAGTTGTCAGACGATGTGACAACGATTTACATCGAAGCGACCAGTGTGGGGACCGAAGAAACGCTGCGGCAGCAATTGAAAATGAGGTTCAGTGAGCTGACTAACGATTTGGATCTTGGACAATCCATGGCGGCGATCCGTCGTCGCCCGATAATGTCCGGGCATAAATTGTTGATCATTATCGATCAATTCGAGCAATGGCTTCACGTACAACAAGGATCGGAAAACTGCGGGCTGCTGGCCGCGCTTCGGCAATGTGACGGCCAGCACGTTCAATGCATCCTGATGGTGCGCGACGATTTCTGGCTGTCCATCAGTCGCTTGATGCTGGAATTGGATGTCGATCTGGTTCCGGGGCACAACATCGCGCTGGTCGATTTGTTTGACGAGGATCACGCGCGAAACGTCTTGGCGGCGTTTGGACGTGCGTTTGGTAAACTGCCCAAGAAACCGTCGGAAATGTCAAAGCAGCAGGTCGATTTTCTTGACCGGGTGATTGGTGCACTTTCACAGGATGGCAAAGTGGTTTGCGTCCGGTTGGCGCTGTTTGCCGAGATGCTCAAAGGAAAGCCCTGGACATCGGAAACACTCAAGGCGGTCGGCGGGACCGAAGGCGTGGGTGTTGCATTTTTGAATGAGACGTTTGATTCGCGTGGATCCAATCCCAGTTACCGCGCCCACCGTGAGGCAGCTCAACTGGTCTTGAAGGCACTGCTGCCAGAAGTTGGTTCTGACATCAAAGGCAAAATGCAATTCTCTGAAGAACTCCTGAAAGTCTCGGGGTATCAAGATCAACCGCAACACTTTGAAAACCTGATCCGAATTCTTGACTCGGAACTTCGCTTGATCACTCCCACGGAGACCGCTGAAAGTAATAATGGCGACGACCAATCAACGGCAACCCGGTCGCGTTATTTCCTGTTAACGCATGACTATCTGGTGCATGTCGTGCGTCAATGGATAGCACAGAGCCAACGTGAGACTCGACGTGGCCGGGCGCGAATGCGATTGGAGGAACGGACCCGAGAGTGGCAGTCACGGCGAACCAATCGCTACCTGCCGACCTGGTGGGGCTATGCGAACATTCGATTGTTCACACGCAAGTCGCAGTGGAATACGACTCAACAACAGATGATGAACAACGCTCGCAATCTGCATGGCATTCGCTGGGGCGGCGGACTTTTGGCTGTGTTCATGGTAGCCTTCGGCGCGCTGAACCTTTTAAGCTCGGTGCGATTCCAACACCAATCGGAACAGATCGAAATCGCGACGACGACCTTGCTCAGTTCAAGGGGGACGTCCGTGCCACGGGCCATCGACGATCTCGCCAAATTCCCCCGCGCGATCGTGACCCAAAAACTGCGTGACCGCCAGGAAAGTGCCGACCCCTATGAGAGACTCACACTGTCATACGCGCTCGCAGCCTTGGACGGATTGAACGGCCCGCAGGAATTGATTGATCAAATCGGTTTCACCTCGGGGCCGGACGTGCCCAACCTGGTGGACGCCATGCAACGTACGAATTCGGAATCGTTAGAGTTGCTTCGTAAAGCGTTCGCGGACCTTGACGATGGCGCCAATAGGGAACGGGCAAAAATTGCAATTTTGACCCTGTACCTGGGTGACATCGATCCGGCGAAAGTCATGTGTCGCCGCGCCGCCGACCCCATTCAGCGAACCTGGTTCATCGAGCAGCATGGCAACTGGCACGGCAGGATCTCGGAGCTGGTCGAAATCGCCGAGGGCGTGGACGATCCAGACCTGCAGTCTGGATTGTGCCTCGCGGTTGGCAGCACTGAACTCGACCCGATGTTTCCCGGCGAGAGGGAGACATGGCGACCGTTGGCAAGCCAATGGTACCAGAGTTCACCTGACAGTGGAGTTCACGGTGCAGCCGCCTGGATGCTTCGACGCTGGAAGATGAAGTTGCCCGTCATTGCCTCAACCTTCGAGCCACCGGAAAATAAAAATTGGCATGTCACCCCATCTGGAATGACCATGGTCAAGATTCCAGCTGGCACATTTCTGAACAGGATGAAAGGAGACTGGACTCCGTTTGACAAAGACACTCCCTCCCAGAAAATTACCTTGACCCGAGATTTTCTGATGTCCGATCGGGAGGTATCCTTGGGCCAGTTCCGCCAAGCGATGGAGGACCCCGATGTCGGCCTGCGGGAACGCCCCTACCTAAGATACGACGACGACGATGACCTTCAGGCTGAAATTTACCGCAGCAGGGCAGACTTAGTTTTTGAACCACTGTATCAAGTTTTGGGGCCCCGTGACGAGCATCCAGTCACTCGCGTCAGCTGGATCCAGGCGGTCATGTATTGCAATTGGCTGAGTCGAAAAGAGGGACTTCAGCCCTGTTACGAACGAACCGGGAAGATCCATCGATCCGTGTATCATCATTTTCCATCTGAACCAAGGTGGTCAACGGAAGATTGGCGATTGATTCCGGGAAGAAATGGCTACCGGCTCCCTACGAATGCTGAATGGGAGCTGGCCTGCCGAGCCTCGACAACCACCGATTATTCGTTCGGCAACGACACTCAGTTTATGGGGCGATACGCCGTTTGTGACCAAAGTTCGACTGAACCTTGCGGATCGAAACTGCCCAACGGAAGGGGGCTGTTTGATATGCATGGCAACCTCTCTGAACTTTGTAACGATTGGGTGCGCACCTTTCGTTGCGACACTCAATCAAAAACGGATCCTATGGGTCCGAGTCAACCGGTCTACCTCAAACCAAATTACCCCGATAGTTCGCCGGAGAGTACATTCCGACACTGGAGGAAGGTAAGGAGTGGGGGCGATTTCAGAAAAAAAGACCCGGTTATCAATAAGGCATCCTTTTTGGATTCTGAGCATCCAATTCATCAAGAAACCCCTGATACGGGATTCCGCGTCGTAAGAAATCTCGAATAGTCAGCGTGCCCAACGCCAAGTCCAGCCGACTTATCCCCACTCCAAAGCATGAGCGGAATCCAGGCGATGATGGATTGCAACTGGCGAAGTCGGCAAGAGAGACTTCAACTCTGATGCGCGCGGAACGATGATAGGTGAAATAGTTCCAAACGATTCATTGAAATATGGCGGTTGCTGCCGGTGATCCACCCAATTCCTATACGACTGGAATGCTCGAAGCAGCTTTCACTACCGATGCCTCGTTCGAACTTGCCTGCCGGGCCACGACGACGACCGCATTTTCATTCGGCGACGACGCGCAATTTCTACCTCGCTACGCCGTTGCTCAACAAGACACGTTTCAGGTTTGTGGATCGAAACTGCCCGACGGTTGGGGACTTTTTGACATGCACGGGAATGTGGCTGAGTGGTGTGAGGATTGGGCGCCCGGTTTTCGCAACGATATGCAATCAGAAATCGATCCGCTTGGACCCGGCAGACACGCTTTGTTGTGGAAAGTCAAGAATGGGAACGCCCTTGGTTTTCGAGTTGTAAGAAGCATTCGCTAGTCGACATTCCAAGCGATGGCGTTTCGCGGCCACACACAGGCTGGCGAACTGGTCAGAGCGGAGATTGTCATTTGTACCGTAGTGATGGCCGGCCGGTTCAAGGCGCCGCAAACACGGGACGTTGCGCAACGACAACGTGCCGAACGCTGGGAGGTACGGCATGCATGCCCAGAAAGCCGTGCCGCCTGCATCGTGTTCAAAGTTTGTAGCAGGGGCCGATGCCGCGGGAACCCATTCCGCGAATCCTGCTGCGATCCGTTCGCGTCTTAGGCCACTTTGAACCATTCCTGAAACGCCCGGTAACGAAGCCGGAAATCGACAGGCGGCGAGCGGAAGAAAGTTCGAAACGCATCAAGCAGGGGGAGCTCATAAAAGCCCGCAAAACTCAGTGTTTTGCGGGCTTTTTCGTTTGTAGGTTGCGGTCGGCGATTCCACTGAATGCTCCTTAGAAACTCGAAGTCACTCCTATTCTGTACCCGTTCTGTACCGAAAAATTCGTTAGACATTTGGTGAATCAGCACGGAATTCATATTCCGCCAGGTTTGCTAGTTTCCGAGGCACCTATCTAATATTTTCCTCGTATCAATTCTTCATCAAGTGCTTAACACATATAGCAGACGATTCGGTCTTTCAGATTTGGACCTACTTCGTTGACATCGAGGAGGTCGTTGGTTCAAGTCCAATATCGTCCACTGAGAGAAGCTGTTAACAGTCTTGCGCTTTCACAGAATGTTCCCATTAAGATTGACTCGCAGTTGTCTCAAATACCCGATCTTGATGATCTGTGTCGACTGCTCCTCTTTTCGCCTCGGCATCGTGCCACCTCGGACGAGCATTGTTCGGCATTACGATTTGCCGTCCAATTTCAATTGGGATGCCTTACTCACGTGATCACCAGTCTCAATCGAATTATTACCAAACCTACTCTCTAAATTCTAGTGATTCAGATTTCCCATCATCGAACACCCACGTCATTTCAGGAATCCGAAGACCGGCAAGCTTGGTTCTGAAAGTACCGTCAAAGTCAGCGGCTTGTCGCTCGATCCATCGTTTGGCTACGGCGAAATCATTGCAAATTGCTCGGCCCGGCGAATTGAACTCACCTTTGAAGAACGAGTAATGGCCGAATACGCAAATTCGTTTTTCATCATAATCATGCCACCAATGGATTCTATCCTCATAGCGCAGCTTGCCGCTGGCCTCAAAGGGGATTTCAACACGTTCCTCTTTCCCTGATGTAATCACCTTAACTGGATTTCTATTTTGGTGCTCCAGTCCTCGACCAATCTCATCCAAATTAGACTTTTCATGTGCTATGTAGATTTGTTTTCGATGCTCATCGTGCAGAGCTTCGGCGTCTTTTGAGTCACGAGCCTTATCGACCATTGAGTCGTCCCAACACGCATGGACGACTCGAACATCGTCTCTTTCGAGTGCCAATGGAAGAGACTTGAAGAAATCAGTGACGCTGGTGCGGATGGTATCGTCGGCAAGCTTGGCTGGTGTCGGTTCATCTGTGTAATCCAAAGACCATTCTTCGCCGAAGAACCAATGATTGTCGTGCTTCCTTTGGCCGAGAAGAATGTTGAATTCGTGGTTTCCCATAACACATTGAGCACGACCAGCTTCAACAAAACTCTTGACAATCTCGACGACGGTAGGGCTATCGGGGCCACGATCAGTCAGATCGCCGACAAAGACAAGGCGTCGGCCATCAGGGTGTACTCCATGTTCACTATAACCGAGATGACCGAGCAAATTTTCCAGCGCATCGATTTCACCATGAATGTCACCAATGATGTCGACGGGGCCGTCGAAGAGTGGTTGAACAAGCTGAGTCAAGAAAAAGCTTCCTTATTACCGTTAAGCGAGTTGCTGACAGACAACCTGAGCAGCAAATATCAACCGAGCATTTCCCGCCAGCCCTCGAAAATCATTACCATTGCCAGCGTATCCAGTTCGCAATATTTTAGCAGACCAGCTTGCATCTGTTCTCGGTAGTGATCGGGAAGATCTTCGTATTGAAGTCGCAGATAGGCTGTCATCGCAGCCCCGCCTTCCCGAATTGCGTTCGATTCCTCCAAGTACAACCATTTCTCGTTGGAAATCTCGCTGAATATGTCAGGCAGGAGGCTGTACGGATCTAATGCCATTTCTCCGTCATACTTCACCCATGTCTGATCCTTGAAATTGCGGCTGACAATCCCATGTTCATTCGATCCATAAATGGGTTGAGAATACTTCTGCTTCAGGTAATCAGAATCGTTCAAAATCGCTGGCAGTACATACTTGATCGACTGTGATCCTTTCATCAGCGGATGAAAGTAATAACTGGCGACAAGCCTCCGCAAGTCCACCATATTTCGGTCACCCAACCAAAAATTGGGACTTCCGCCCGAAGATTTTGTGATCGATTGTGCAAATTCAATTAGCTCGTCATTATCTTGTTCCTGCCCGAACGAGTTGAGTTGATCGATAATTTGATTGAGGACTGTGTTTTCGTGATCAGCGTAACGGAAGATTGTTCCTTTATCGTTCTCAAGTGCGGATTTGAGGTTTCGCAAGAAGTCAAAATTTGGAAAGACTCCGGGCGTGGCGTTCAAGTATTCGGTTGCATGACAAACCTCACCGTTCGCCTGCACAGTATGGTGAGAAAACTGAAAGGCAATTGTTTGGTAAGGCTTAAGTCCTTTGTGAAAAGGAACGGCGGGAGTGGTTGTTTCAAAGTCGATGAAATGAAGTGGATAGGTCCAACTATCCATTTTATTGCGCAAACCGGCTTTGCAAATATACGAGTCACGTCGCTTGGACTTAATTGACTGAACATGGAGTGCCTGTCTTCCAGTGACTGTAAGACCAGCAGGATCATCGAATACTCTGCCAACATCCGCTTCAGTCAAATCACGTATTCGGACTTTTCCGTCCTCAATACACTGCTGGGTTTTACGAAATCCGCTTAACTCAAAAATACGTGGTTCATCAAAATCGGACTCTTCCCAGCCCAACGATTCCGACCAACATTCCCGGAAACCATCCTTAAGTCCTTTTACCCTATCATTCTCGGAACAGTGAAATTCACATCCGCCACATTGCTTGCCTATGATGGGCGGGATCTTGTTATCCTGCTCGTAGTTATCTGACAACCATTGGACGTAATCCTGAAATGAGCGTCCATCAAATTCGTCTGCATAGATTTGGTCAACATGGTCGTCGAGGCAAAAACGAGTGAGAACGTCCGGGCATATGTCATCGAGAGACAGTCCAGCAATCGGAGCCACTGACTTGCGACCATCAGAATATGTCTTAATCCGAAACTTTTGATTCAGTCCATCCACTGTGCATGGCTGATTTTTGTCAACACACATTAAATACGAACTAACGTCATAATCTGGAAATGCGTTGCTTAAAACATGTTTCTGAAAAGCAACATCAAGAACATACGGTTGCCATTTCGATGAAATCTTTCCCGCCTTGGTCCGAAAGGGATCAGCTTCGTTCGTATCAAGTGACTTGGACTTGACTTCAATTAGTTCAACCTCGTTGCCTGTTTTGACGAGCACATCGACTCGTATGAAAAGATTCTTGTAACGGATTGCTGGTTCAAAAATGATTACGTTTTCATTGGCGAGCAGATCGTCCGTTTCTTTCAAAGCTTGTTCATGGTCAAGCGTTTCAATGTCGTGGCCGTTAGGAAAATAGAGTTTGGCAAGCTCCCCCACCACAAGTCCGCCTTCTGCAAGACTCTGCAAGAAATCATCACACTCGTTTGCGTCAGCGTACTCATCTCGCTTTTTTGTATAGAAGAGTTTGGTGGGGCATTCGTCACCTAGTTTGAATCGAGACTTTGTTAGAAAACGTGGCATCGGCTTTTCTTGTTAAGGAACAATGGCTGTTTGGTATCTGAATTCGGATTTGCAAACTCCGTTTTCTGTGGTTTGTCCATGCTGGTCCTTCCAAAGCTCACTCTCTTCAGCTTCCTTGGTTATTCTACTTTTGCTGCCTCGTCGGCCCCGCCAAGCATTTTTCATTCACTTCCATGGATGTGGAATTCGAATTGATGGTCCAGAACCAATGCGGATTTCAATTTCCAAGCAATACATGAAATTGACATTCCATCCAGCAACCATTTGATGACCTGAATCCCCAAGTGGGTTGGTGACTTCGCCGTCATTGACACACATGGCTGTCTTTTCAAGTGGAGCCTCTTTGCGGCTACCATCGGCGAGAATTACCCACACATGCCAATGACGTTCATAATCTGGCTCGTCGAGGTTCATGGGAAAAAGATAGAGGTCGCCGTCAAAATCGCTGGCAAACTGGAATCTAGTAGAGGAATTATTTGTCATAGGTTGTCATCCATACTGCCGCCAATCTGGAAGTCCCCGCCGCATTTTCTTGGTCAATTTTACACTATCAAAATGTTCAGGGTCAAACTGCCCGGCCCATTCAACAAATTCATCGTGCCGGTCATGCTTGGGATCAGCAACGGCCTCAAGGAACTCCATAACCGTCCGTGAATTCGTGTTCGTCGTGCAGACGCTCGAATTTTCGCTTGGCCGAATGACGCTGCTGGCGCGGCGCTTTCCGATCGGTTTTGAGGATCTCCGCGACCTAGAGCTTCTTCGAGCAACCTCGCCAATTGAGGTTCTGACAAAGCCGAACCTTGGCATTCAGCCAGTTGCCCTAGCAATGACGCCTGACCAGCCGCGAGATAGAGTGCATTGATCAAATTCGGATCGGAATCGTTTTTCTTGCTTAGAAGCTTCGCTCGACCGGAGGCCCATTGAGCCACCAGCGAACATCTCGCACGAACGTTACGAGCAGGGATTTGGCCGCCCGCTGTAGTTCTTTCACATAGCAGCCAGGCGTTCGCGAAGTTTTCCGTCAGTGTCGTTTTCAGGGCTGCAAAGCTCGGCAATCACAGATTCCCAGCTACTGCTACCCAAGCCGGGTTCCTGCGTTAGCGCATTGGCAATTCGCGACGCTGCGTTTCGGGGAAGCGGCGAGCCAGCAATTCAGCAGCCGTCGCCCACCGATCAGCGGTCATGCTTTCGGTGATAACTGATTCACCGAGCGTATCAAGTGCAGCCGCATACTCAGTGATGCGATCTGCCTGATGAAACCCCGCCACAGGGAGACCGAGCTGGGTTTCCAACCAGCGCAACAGCGCCTCGGGACCACCATGAAATTCGTTTAAATACTTCGGGCTCCACTGAGCTTGCAGCGTTCCGGGAGTGAGTCTGATGAAAAGCCTTGCCGTAGTATCCATCGCCAATTTTCTTCGTTTCAGTATGAATTGATTTGTCCGGATCAACCGTGACGAATATTGACAATATACGCCACAAGTGGTAGGCTTGAAATATGGCTACTACAGCTTCACTACAGTAAGCAAGGAGGTAACTTGATGGCATCGTCACTCAACCTATCCCTAACGGACGAGCTTCGTGCATTCGTTGATCAAAATTCCGGCGATGGGACAGTTTTCGCTACGCCAAGCGAATTTGTCCGTGACTTGTTGCGTGAGAGGAAGAACCGTCAGGAAGCCGCATCTGCTCGCGATTCAATTCTCGACGGCTACCAAGATGCGATTGCCGGGCGCACCGTTGCATTCAAGGGTGATCTCAAGAGCCTTCTTAAGAAGGCGAAACGGTGAGTAAACGAAAGCCGGTAACCAAAGCCATCCAGCTTACCGAACGAACGCTTCAGGAACTCGTTTCAATTGAAGATTATTCGATAGATACGTGGGGAAAGAAAGTCGCCGCCCGCTACATGGACGACTTTGAATCTGCGTTGCAGCGGATTTCCGACAACCCGGGTTTGCTGCGAGAAGAGCCAAGCTTGCACAAGTATTTATACTTCTATCGAGTCAATAAGCATTTGCTTGTCTGCGATGTTCAGCCCACGATAATTTTTGTGCTAACAGTTCTAAACGCAAACATGGACATCCCGGATCGTCTCATCCAACTGGAGCCAACGCTCAAGCTCGAAGTCGAAATGCTCCACCAACAGCTTGCAAAGTCGAAAAAGAAAAAATGATAACGACGCAGTGACATCTCACTGTCATACACCAGCAACGTTTCAAGAGCAGCTTTCCTATGGAAGAACAAGGAGTCGTACTTACAAACGCCCACTTCGATTAAGGTCGTCGTGAAGGAAAAGGAAGACGGCTACTCTTACACCAACGAATTTATGCGAGATGGCAAGAAGTTGAAACGTCGAAAGGCCAATCGATTGGCATGGTCTGTCGGAAGCTAGAGATATCCGAGCAGACGTATTACAAGTGGCGACGAGAATACGGCGGGATGCGAACCGATCGAGCCAAACGTCTGAAAGAGCTCGAACGTGAGAACGCTCGCTTGAAGACACTGGTTGCTGACTAGGCTCTGGATAATTCGATATTGAAGGAAGCTATCTCGGGAAACTACTGAGCCCGGACAAACGTCGACTGGCCGTTGGGCATGTTCGCAACACGCTTGGGGCAAATCGAGTTTCAGAACGCCGGGCCTGCCAAGTGATTGGCCAACCTCGTTCGACCCAGCGGCGGCAACGCAATATGCTGGCCGACGAACCGAGACTAGCCGCGACCGTTGGTGGAAAACAAAAACGGAATGTGACACTTATCCCAGGGACCGTCGGGAATGACTTCTTCCGGTTTGACTTGGTAGTCGCGGCTGTAGCGTTTGGCTTGGGTGATCGCGCCGGCAGCGTCGATGTTCTGGCGCTTTGTTCCGACGACCGCGATTGGTGTTAGACCAACAAACAGGACGTAGTCGGCTGGCCCCGATTTCGTCGGCCATTCGGCAATGGCCATGTTCTTGCTCTTCTGCCTTGCGTCGTAACTCGGCTTCTGAAAAAACGCTTTCGGCCAATTGTTCGAGTTTGATTTGGCTTTCCGAGTATTCGTCACGCAGCCAATTTAACTCGGATCGCAAAACTTCGCTGGCGTCGATTGGTTCTGGAGGCGGGGCAAAACCCGGGGGCTTGAAATGGCGGTCGTGGAACGTTTTGTAGTACCAGACAGCGAGCGTCTGGGTTCATTTGCTGATGACAATAACCCTTGCGATGGCTGTCCATCTGCTCAATCTGATTATCGATGACCTCGACCATCCGTTTTACGGAGTATGGAACTTGAA
Source organism: Mariniblastus sp. (assembly GCA_047639375.1). Lineage (GTDB taxonomy): Bacteria > Planctomycetota > Planctomycetia > Pirellulales > Pirellulaceae > Mariniblastus. Next base: position 11,342 of record JBLINZ010000003.1, read on the forward strand.
TTGCACCACTCTGGAGAAGTTGATCGAACGATTAGAAACCTGATTCGAGAAACCGAAGTTAAGGTGAATATTTTGTTTGAGAATCGTGAGAAAGTGACTCCCTTTCATCAACTCCACCCGAATCAACGCATGAAGTCACTATGTTTCAGATTAATTCGAGATTTGATTTGTAATTCCAACAGCCGTGATCGGACGCACGATTTGGCCCCACAGTCCATTGGTAATGTGTGGTTGGATTAATAGAATGAGCAACAAGCCGTAATCGACTTATCCTATCCAGGGATTGTTTGCGGCCGGCCAAAGAGATTGATCAATGTTAAACTTATTTTTCACGCGCAATTTGCTGTGCTTATTTCTCGTTCTCCAGGTTTGCCCGGCAGCATTGAGTTCGGGAGCGTTGGGCGCGAAGTTTCCATCAGCTTCAACTGCTAATTCTCAAGATCAACCGAGAGTCTCTGGGCAAGAGCAGCCAAAACAACGACCCGGCGATGCAGTTACCGAGGCAGACCGCATCGCTCGACTCCAGGCAACGATTGCTGCGGACGAGAAGTCACTTGTCGAGTTGAGAGCCCAATTGGAAAAGCGCCGCGTCGAAGAAGAAGCCGCAGGGACAGAGTTTCAGAACCTCACGCAACAGTTCGAGGCCCTGACACAGCAACTACAGAAGGCCAAGGACGATAGCGTCGCGTCTGCGGTGACGCAAATAGAAGCAAAGCTGAAGCCCCTGCGAACAGAGCAGGATTTAGTCAAGGAAAAATTTGATTTGGCGATCGCAGCGAGAAGGACCGCGCAACAGCAAATCACCACACTTGAGGCCAAAGCTGCCCAGGACAAACCCGCCTTGGACAAACTCAAAGGCATCCAGGCTCCAGTCGCCGAAACCAAGCTGCCCGATAAGCAATCAATACCCTCGACTTCCGACACGACTCCGCCAACCAAGGCGGACACACCGACTGGAGAATCTACTGTCCAAAGCGATCCAACAAAGGAGCAGAAAAAGACACCGGAAACCAAAGCGGAAAGAGAAGCACGCCGAGTAGTCGAAAAGAAAGAAAAAGCTCTCGATGCACTGGAGCAAGATCTTGAGAACCTTGTTGAGAGCAAGGGCCTTTTGGAAAACAACATCGAGCTGGAATCTCAAACTCTCGAAACGGTGCGAAAACAATACGACAACCTGGAAAAAGAACTTGAAACGGCGGAAGCAAACTTCAACGAACGCCTTAGCGCCAATGCCCCGCAAAGTGAATTGCAGCAGCTTCGCCAACGAATTGCCGAGACGCAGCAACAACTGGGCGAGAGTCGGATGGCAATTCGCCAAAGCACGGACCGACTGCAAGGCCTGCGTAACCAGCTGTTGGCATTACAGAAAGAAGAAACGGTTCTCGTCAAACAAAGCGAGGAACTTCGTCGCCAGGCGCAAGCTGCCAAACGAAGCGAACTTTACGTAAGCGTCCAGCAGTTCGTCATCAACACCGGGCCCAAGCTGTTGGCAACGCTGCTCGTGATATTGGTCCTGTGGCTGTTCCTGAAACTTGTTTGTTCACGGGCAAAGAAGTGGATCGACCGGGATGCGAGCGGCACAACAGCAGAACGCAAACACCGATCCCAGACATTGATTGGCGTCTTTCAGAACACCGGCAATGCGGCCATCATCGTTGGAGGAATCTTGATGATGCTGGACGCTGTTGGTGTGCCCATCGCGCCATTGCTTGGTGGTGCTGGCGTGGTTGGACTGGCCATTGCTTTTGCAGCTCAAAGCCTGGTCAAAGATTACTTCTGCGGCTTTATTTTGCTGTTGGAGAATCAATTCAAAATTGGCGACAACGTCACAATTAACGGCATGACTGGCACGGTAGAACGAATCACATTGCGGATCACAGTGCTGCGCAATGTCGACGGTCATGTTTTTTATATCCCCAATGGACAAATCACCGCGGTAAAAAACTCAACCGAAGGCTGGGCACGCGTGGTCCTCGATGTCGGAGTAGCATATGGCGAAAACATCGACAACGTGATCGAGATTCTGATAACACTTGCCAACGAATTTACATCCGATGCTAAGTTTAGCGACTTTATTCTTGGCGAACCGGAGATGTTTGGGGTCGATGCTTTGGCGGATTCGTCGGTGGTTGTGCGACTCGGCCTGAAGGTTCAGCCCGACAGACAATGGGCGATCAAACGCGAATTGCTGCGACGGATCAAAAGCCGCTTCGACGATTTGGGTATCGAGATCCCCTTCCCACAGCAAACCGTACATCACCGGATGGAAAACGGTGAACAGGCATCAGCAAGCTTCCAACCGCCAATTGGCGGGACAAACAGCTCGCAAAAATGAGAGAGCCCATGTCAAACAAAATGACAATTGCTGCTGCTGCGATTGCACATTTACATGACTTGATTATCGTCCTGCAAAATACTGAGGCGGTGAATACGAAGCTGCTATTTTGCACAGTGACAATGCCAAGGGTGGCTCTGCTATTCGGGACAATGATCGTGGCTTCGTACTCAGTATGATTACATGCTCAGGGCTGACCCGCACCAAACGGAATGCGGAAAAACAGGCCCGGCTCCGTAGAGAACTTTGTTGCTCAGATTTTATTAAGAACAATTACAGCATGAAGAATAGGTGTCAGGAGAGGGGAATAGGCAGTTTTCTTCGGCCTTCGTGCCGCGTCAGACTGTTGACCTTTGTCCTACGTGGAGAGCAAAAACTCTGTCTCGCGTTAATTCTACATGTCAACTGAGTGAGCTTCCCGCGCCGACGATGCCGATTTCATGGTAGGCAAAATCGAGCAGAAACTCCTACGATTCCCGCGCCTTTCAAAAAACGACCCTTTGATCGAAGTTTTTCCCACTGCGGTCCAGGCTGCCCCATTGATTGCTGCGCCGCAGTCGCGCAAGGCTAGATCCGCCCATTTGCTACAGGCTACCTGGTTTGGCGACCTCGGTTTTTGCGCAAAGATCGAGGTTCTCCTCTATAAATCCCGCTGATCCGGGATTACCATACGAAAAACCGCTGATACCTATTTTTGTTATCCGCCTGAGTTCATGACTGGCCCAATCAAATCCGAACCGCGAGGGAACGAAATTCTGCGTGCAACATCGTTTGCATCGGCTGGCCTATTATTTCTTCACGCTGCTGCTTTTCCGATCTATTGTGGCTTTGGATCACTCATGATTCTTGGTGTGCCAGAGGATTACAAAAACCTTGGATCAATTCTGACGGTCACCGCGACAATTTCACTGGCCGCTTTCTGCCTTTCCACGCAATTCTATCTCAATTCGAAACGCCAGCAACAATAACGCAGACCACATGAATCATGACCCCGAATCGCTAAGGGTCGCTCTCAGCGCAAAGAGGCAACGGATCGGAACGGATCGGAACGGATCGGGGACAGGCCGGAACGGATCGGGGACAGGCAACGGATCGCTGGACCCAATCCACCGTTAACACAGCCAGAATGCACTCAAAGGGAGCCTATTTCGCATAAACGCTGCCTGTCCCCCAAGAATGCCAAGAATGTTAGCTATCCTCTGCGCCTCTTTACTTTTCGGGGGGCTTGCTTCCTTGCTTCCTTTTGTTTTTCGCCTTTCGGACCATCAAGCATTCCTCTCAATCTCTATTAATTGCACCTGCTTCTTTTTCCGCCTCCTCTGTTGGTTTTGGCTTGGTGGCAATGATCGCGGTTTGGCATTCGCCGGGACCCGCTTTTGAGCCGCCTCGCATGGTGGTAACCGAGCAAGTTTCGCCATTCTCTCGCGCACCAAAAACTTTTGCGCTCGACTCGTCGTTGACGGGACCAAGCTTTGCAGTGAAGCCATTCTCGATCAGAGCTTTTTTGTAAAATTCAACAACTTCAGTTGTTGTTCCTTTCGCGATGATAGTCGCCGTTGCTTCAGGCCCACGCCTTTTGGTTGGCTTCGAAAATTTTGAACCGCTTCGATAGCGCGCACCCGGCATGATCGGCAAATCAAACGGAAGCTTGGCAATCGACGCGGGTGGCGTTGCTGCAACGGGTGAAATTTTAGAAGTGGCAATTTCACCACTGTGGGTCGCGGAACTAGCCGGCTCCTGGATCGGCTGAGAATTGCTGCTCGCCTGATCGGAACCGCATCCTGAGCAGAGGAGCAAAGTCGATAGCAAAATTAGTTCACGCATGGCGTCTCTCTTCTGAAACAATGGAGGTTCTGTATTGGATTATTGACATTCTCTGTGAAAACATTCTCTGTGAAAACATTCTCAATGGAAAGCAAATTGGAAAAGAAAGGCAAACAACGATCGTAAATCTACTTATGGTTCACCATGGCCTGTCCCCAATCGGGTTCCAGTGATAATGAGTGAAAGTATTATGAGTTTATGACTTCTTCCGAGCAAAGGAGATCGCCGGAGCGGCTCCATGCAAAACGATTGCCGTAATCGCTGTGACGAGCAAGACCGAGAGGACAACCAAAAGCAAATAAACTAAGCATGTTGATTCCAATAAATGCTGTATGGGTTATTACTTAATTGGGATTGCGGGGTGAAAGATTACACTTTGGCATTAAAAAAAGGAGAATTCCGGTCCTGTTAGGCCAGTAAAAAGGCGAATTTGCCCAAAACGGTTCAAAAGTTAGCCTAATCTGAATGTCCGGCAAAACCTATCGCCTTCTAGCCTCAAATTTAAATGGATTCCCGCATTAGACAAAGCGGAGCGCTTCTGCTTGGCTATACTTGCCGACTGGTTCGAAAAAAAAGCAGTTTTGGTACATGTCTGAGCAAACCCGATTGAGCATTCTCGCGCGCGTCCAAGAGACGTCTTCCGGAGATTCGTGGGTTGAATTCTCCGAAATCTACGAAGATCTCATCTACCACTGGCTCGATCGACAGGGCGTCCGCAGGCAGGACGCCGACGATATTCGGCAGGAAGTCATGACCATCGTCCTGCGCAAAATCGGGGGGTTTGAGCACAATGGTCGTACGGGTGCATTTCGGTCATGGATGCGCGCCATTACGGCCAATTGCATGCGCGAGTTTTGGCGAGGAATCAAGCGCCACCATGAAGGCGGTCCGAACCTGGAAGACATTGCTAGTCAGCTTGAAGATGAAAGCAGCCGGCAAAGTATTATTTGGAATACACAACACGATCGGCATGTTATCAATCACTTGCTTGATCAGATCTCACAAAGATTAACAGAGCAAAGCGTTACCATTTTCCGTCGGGTAGCAATTGGTCAGGAAGATGCTCAGGACGTCGCAGATGATCTTGGTATGACCCTGGGCGCCGTTCGAGTAGCCCAACACCGCGTTCTCAAAGCGATTAAAGAAGTGGCCACGGGTTTGGTCGACCAATACTGATTCAATCGACTTTCCCAATCGAACACCCATTCCAATTTTGAGTTACTTGTGTCAACGCACCCTACAACCGATCAAATTCGTGCTTGGCTTGAGGGAGTTTCAAGTGAGTCTGAATGCGCGGAAATCGAAATCCACCTTGAGACGTGTGATGCGTGCGCTTCGAAGATTGAGACTGTTGAGCCCGGCGATGACAAGTTGTTGGCGCATGTCCAACAGGTGATGGACCCAACGCTCGACATTAAACCAAAAACCGAGACTATCAATTCCTCAGAAGCTCCTGGGGAAATGCTCGGACGCTATCAACTGATCGAACTGCTTGGCGAAGGTGGTATGGGATCGGTATGGCGAGCAGAACAAAAACGTCCCGTACGACGGATGGTTGCACTGAAGATCATCAAGGCGGGAATGGATACGAAGGAGGTAATCGCTCGTTTCGGAGCCGAAAGACAGGCGTTGGCCCTGATGGACCATCCGAATATCGCCCATGTTCTCGACGCCGGTTCAACCCCCACCGGTCGGCCCTACTTCGTGATGAAACTCGTTCCTGGAATTCCAATCACAGATTTCTGCGACCAGAAACAGCTACCGCCAGCCGAACGTCTCAATCTGTTCTGCCAAGTTTGCAACGCGGTTCAGCATGCTCATCTCAAAGGCGTCATTCACCGGGATATCAAACCAACAAACATTTTGGTGGCGCTTGAACAAGACAAACCGATCGTGAAGGTCATCGACTTTGGCCTCGCAAAAGCCACGTCCCAACGGTTGACGGAAGGAACGTTGTTTACGCGGCTCGGCCAAATGGTTGGCACGCCAGCTTACATGAGTCCCGAGCAAGCCGATGGCAAGGTCCTCGACGTTGACACGCGAACCGATGTATACGCGCTCGGTGTTTTGCTTTACGAATTGCTGACAGGCGTTACTCCACTCGATGTTGCGCGTCTGCAAGAAGCCGGATACGCAGAAATTCAACGGATCATTCGTGAAGAAGATCCACCGACGCCAAGCACGCGATTGAGTTCTGCAACCGGAAATTCAAAAACCGTTGCCAGTCGCCGGGCGACCAATCCAAGTTCTCTCGTCCAACTCCTTCGTGGCGATCTGGATGTGATCGTCATGAAGGCGCTTGAAAAAGATCGCAGTCGGCGCTACGAAACTCCAAACGAATTTTCCGCCGATGTTCAACGATTTTTGCGGAAGGAACCGATCTCGGCTCGTCCTGCTTCGACAGCCTACCGTTGCAAACGACTCTACCAACGAAACAAAGTTCCGTTTATCGCCACGGCCTTGGTTGCAGCCTCTTTGCTGATCGGAACGATCGTCAGTTCAACCATGGCGATATGGGCGATAGACGCAAAAAAACTTGCGAGCGATCGACTGGTCGTCGTTGAAGATGAACAAAAGAAAACAGCGGACGCACTTGCGAAATCGGAAACTGCAAGGAAGGAAGCCGATGCTGCCCGGGACAAGGCAGAAGAAGTCAGCAACTTGTTCATTCGAATATTTGAGAGCCCCCGTCCAACAGAAGGAGGTTTTGAAACTACCATCGTTGAACAATTGGACGGCGCTGCTATTTGGCTGAAGGCTGAATTGGCCGACCAGCCGGAACGTCAAGCCGAATTGAGAACTGTGATCGCCAAAACCTATACGCAGCTTGGTCAGTATGAAAAAGCAATTGAGCTTTTTGACGAAGTTGCGATGTACTGGGAATCGTCGGCCGGACCGACTCACAAGAACACATTGAACGCGAAAGCCGATTTAGCCAACTGCTACGACCGCGGCCTACGCCGTGAAGATTCAGAGACGTTGAATTTGGAACTCATTCCAGCTTTCACGAAAGTATATGGGCCGAAGCACGAAAAAACGTTTGCCAGGAGAAACGGATTCCACAATTCGATATGGATCTCCCAGCCAGAGCGTACGCTTGAATTAAGAAAGGAGCTTCTCGCCGAGTGCCTTGAAGAACTTGGCCCAGAGCATGACTTGACGTCGAAAGTAATGGGGAATGTAGCTATTGCATATAAGCGAGTCAAAAATTTTGAGGAGTCTTTAAAAATACAAGAACAGCTTTGGGGTAGTATTGTCAAACATGGAAGGGAAGAAGACCCAGCGTCCCTCGTACGCATCGGCAACCTCATATTGATCTACAAACAGACTGGCAACTTTGAGAAAGCACTTCAAATCGCGGAGAAATCAGTGGATCTGCACAATCGTGTGTTGGGCCCGAATCACAAAAAGACCATTGGGGCTCTTTTCGAATTGGCCAAGCTGTTGGAAAAAGCGGGGCGTTTAGAAGAGTCGATTCAACAATACGAAGAAAAGTTGGCAAGGTCGCGTCGGTTGATAAAGCCAAACCTGTATAGCTTTGAGATTCCAACGCGTCAGTTGATCAATCTTCATGGATCCGCCGGCCAGCATGAAAAGGCGATGTTCCTGGGCGAAGAGCTGATTGCTTCTTTGCAGCGGAGAGACGGTCAAAATAGCGGCAAGGCGATCGATGCCATGCGGGAAACTAGTTACTCCGTGTTGGCACTTCCCGGAGCCGATCCTGAATTGTTGGAACGGGCAACATTCCTGGCGACCAAACTCCGAGATGCGCTGCCTCAGTGGGCGACCAATCATGAAGTTCATGGCCTCGCCAAATATCGCAACGGGAACTGGGAGGAAGCCAAAACATCTCTCGAAATCGCCGTCAAAAAAAAGTCCGAGCGGGGGTACGCCCACGTGCTCCTTGCCATGGCGCATTGGCAATTGGGAGATCAGGAAAAAGCTCGTGAACTTCTCAAGCAGGCTTCCGAGTGGCAAAGGCCGAAAACAGTACGTCGTTCTAATCTGTTTCTTAAGGACTTCTGGGCAGAAGCTAAGGCGCTGATCGGCAAGGAATGAGCCCGCAAGACTGTTTCCAAAGTGGCACCAATCCAGACGCCTGACGATCGGATTCGCACGCCCAAAATCCCAAAACAGGCGCCTTTTCAGTTGCGACCAAGATCTGAATTGTGCAAAAATCTAGATTTGTCGCCTTTCAAGTGTAATTAATTATCTGCAAGCTACCATTTCCTTGATAGGCATTTCGCTAACGGTAGGACCTCTCGTTCTACTGTTCGCTAGGGAATGCTTTTTTCGTCGCGTCGTTTTCTGGATTTGCATCCATCGAATACACCTTTTTCTCCACCATAGTCGTTTAAAACGGATTTAATGATGAAACCGCGTTTTCTCGCAGTTGCCTTGGTGATTTGTGCACTGACCACCTCGAATTCTTTCGCCCAGGAAATTGACAATCTTCCCAAGCCGACCGAAAAAGTTGACGCTACTGTTGCTGAAACTTACTTCGACGCGAAGCCCGGACGGGTGAATATTCCCAAAGCCCCGGAAGGAGCGCCAAACGTCGTCATTTTCATGATCGACGATATCGGCTTTGGCGCCCTCTCAACGTTCGGAGGTCCTATTCCATCCCCCGCACTTGATCGCATCGCGAATCGAGGGCTGACATACAACGACTTTCACACCACCGCACAATGCAGCCCGACGCGAGCGGCATTGCTCAGTGGGCGGAATCACCACTCGGTGAACATGGGCACCATCACGGAGATCGGTACGGGTTTTGATGGCTACCATTCGGGAGTTCCGAACACCGCCGCTTCCATCGCTACGGTGCTCAAACACTCGGGATACAGCACGTCCGCTTGGGGGAAATGGCACCAGACTGCGGTTTGGGAAGCCAACCCGACCGGCCCCTTCACCACGTGGCCTACCGGCCAGGGCTTTGACAAGTTTTACGGTTTCGTCGGCGGTGAAACCCACCAGTTTTACCCGGCACTGTACGACGGTATCTCACCAATCGAAGCTCCTCTACGCGAAGGCTACAACCTGAACGATGATTTGCGCGAGAAAGCAATTGCCTGGATGACGTTGCAAAAAGCCGTCGATCCCAACAAGCCCTTTTTCGTCTATCTTGCGCCCGGCGCAACCCATGCCCCGCACCATGTTTCGCCCGAATGGGTCGAGCCGTTCAAAGGCAAGTTTGACCAGGGCTGGGACAAGCTCCGAGAGGAAACGTTTGCCCGCCAACTGGAAGCAAACGTCATTCCCTCTGGCACGAAACTCACACCGCGTCCCCAGCAGATCCCCGCCTGGGATAGTCTCAACGACGACCAAAAGAAGGTGGCTGCCCGGTTAATGGAGACCTTCGCCGGGTTCGCCGCACAAACCGACTACGAAGCCGGGATGCTGATCGATGCCCTTGAAAAGCTGGGTGAGTTCGACAATACGCTGTTTATTTATCTCGTTGGTGACAACGGCGGTTCGAGCGAAGGTCAGGAGTTTGGGATGTTCAATGAGATGATCAGCCTGAATGGATTCCCGGAAGATCCAAAGACGATCCTCGAAAAGCAGGACCTGATCGGCTCCGCCGAAGCCTACAACCACTATCCGGCTGGTTTCGCATGGGCCACTAACACGCCGTTCCAATGGGTCAAACTTGTCGCCTCTCATTATGGTGGTACATCCAACCCGGCCGTCATGAGCTGGCCAAAACGAATCAAGGATGCCGGTGGCAGGCGGCGTCAGTTTCACCATGTCGTCGATATCGCACCTACCATTTACGAAGCGACGGGAGTCGATTTTCCTGAGTACGTCAATGGCGTGAAGCAGATGCCTCTCGCCGGGGCGAGCATGGTCTCGTCCTGGGATCCTGCCAACGCCAAGGCCAAGACAAAGCACACCACCCAATACTTCGAACTCTTCGGTAACCGCGGCATCTACCACGACGGTTGGTATGCCTGCACCAAACATGTCGATTACCCATGGCGTCTGAGTGCCACCAAGAAATTCGATGCTGACGTCTGGGAGCTTTATCACATGGACCAGGACTTCTCGCAGGCCAATAACCTGGCCACCGAGATGCCTGACAAGCTCGCCGAGATGAAACAACGGTTTGATGCTGAGGCGAAGAAATACAACGTCTACCCGCTCGATGACCGCGCCGGTGCACGCTACGACCCCACCAAGATGCCGATAGCCGGTGGTAACCGAAAGTCGTTTACCTTCCTCCCTGGTGTTTCACGTATCCCCGAGCGCTCGGCACCTTATACGATCGGCAAAAGCTATACCCTGGATGCTGAACTCGACACCTCAAAAGAAATCGGGGACGGCGTTATTGTCTCCATCGGTGGTGTCGCAGGTGGCTGGTCGCTCTACGTCGAAGATGGCAAGCTCAACTACGTCTTCAATGACTTCGGGGAAGCCAAGCACAAGATAACGGATCCCAATCCTTTGCCGGCAGGCGAGCAGGTCAATGCGAGGGTCGATTTCAAGTCTGAGGGAGGGCCCGGCAAGGCAGCTGAGATAGTCCTCAGTGTGAATGGTAAAGAGGTCGGGAGGACCCGCACAGAGCGGACTCCGTTAACCGCCTTCTCGCTCGACGAAACTTTTGATGTGGGTGCCGACTACGGCTCTCCTGTTGGCGACTACAAGGCTGGCTTCGAGTTCGAAGGCACGATCAATCAAGTCAAGCTGGACATCCTTGAGCGCGCTGGTCAACAAGTCAAGGTAACCCCGGCAACCTATATCCATGCGGAGACCGACCGGCAGTTCGCCGAACTCTCCAAAATGTCCGGCGGCGTGAATCGTTTCTACCATTTCCGCGCCCCGACTCCGTTGGGCAAACAGAATGTCGTGCGCATGAACCGGGACACGCTCTACTCGATGGGGGTAGTCGACACATCCAAAGGCGCGACCATTTCGGTGCCGGAGCTTCCGAAAGGGCGTTACGCTTCGGTCTTTCTCGTCGACAACGATCACTACTGTCCGTTCGTTATCTACGACTCCGGCAAGCACGAGCTTCCTACGGACACCAAATATGTCGGAATTGGAATCCGGATCAAGGTGTTCAACCCCGACGACAAGGAAGAGATCGCCCTGGTAAACAAGCTGCAGGATCAATTCGTTATCGAGGCCGGAAGTGCGGATCCACTCCCCCCCTTGAAATGGGATATGGACTCGCTGAAAGCATTGACCGCGAAATACGAGCGAGAGTCCGCGCAATACAACAGCTGGAAGGGAATGATGGGTCCGCGCGGCAAGGTTGATGAGAAGACCCGCCATATTGCGGCGGCGGCAGCATGGGGGCTGTTTCCCGAATGGGATGCGACCTACCTCAACTACAGCGGAAACCATGATCCCAAGGTCGGCTACAAGGCCACCTACAAGGTGCCGGAGAACGACGCCTTCTGGTCGATCACGATTTATGGAAATGATGGCTTCATGAAGAGCGAGAATTGCATCGTCAACTCCTCCAACGTCAAACTGAACGAAGACGAAACCTTTACCGTCTACTATGGATCGAAGGAGCTGTGCGGCGATGCTCCCAATCGCGTCGATGTGACCGAGGGCTGGAACTTCCTGATGCGGATCTATCGGCCCGGCCCATCGGTGCTCGACGGAAGTTACATGCTCCCCGAGGCCGAGCCCATCGGAGGTGTGAAGCACAAGTCGTCAAGGTTTGCCTCGCCGGCGGATTTCGGCGTCACCGACTACGCTTACAAGGTCTCGGAAACCGATTTCAACATCAAGCGCAGCCTTGCCAAGGCTCCCATCAATCAGTGGGCGCATCAGAGTGAACTGGTGATCAGTAGCATTCACGCCCAAAAGCACCAGGATGCCGAACAACCGGTTGCAGCGGACGGTCCGCTGCGCGGCCCGAGGAAATTCGAAGAATATGAAACTCTCGAAGACGCTCGATTAAGCGTCTTCAAATACATCGAAACCAGCACCTTTATAGAATAGAACGAATCGAGACGAAATGAAAAAACTCTTAACCACATTTGGACTCCTGCTGCTGTTTTGCACAACAGGATTGGCTCAGGACAAACCCAACATCCTGGTCATCTGGGGTGATGACATCGGCGGCTTTAACATCAGCGCGTCCAATCAGGGCAGGATGGGCTACAGGACGCCGAACATTGATCGACTCGCCAGGGAAGGCGCAATGTTCACCGACTGGTATGGCCAGCAGAGCTGCACTGCAGGTCGCGCCGCTTTCATCACCGGTCAGTCCCCGATCCGCACTGGCCTGACAAAGGTCGGCTTGCCTGGCGCGCCTGAGGGCATGCAGAAGGAAGACCCGACCATCGCCACTCTGCTCAAAGCTCAGGGTTATATGACCGGCCAGTTCGGTAAAAACCACTTGGGTGACCTTGATTCAATGCTCCCCACCGAGCACGGCTTCGATGAGTTTTTCGGTAATCTCTACCACCTAAATGCTGAGGAAGAGCCAGAGCATCCGGACTATCCGAAAACTGCTGAGTTCAAAAAGAAATTTGGCCCGCGTGGCGTCATGCACACCTTCGCTGATGGAAGGATCGAAGACACCGGTCCTCTCACCAAGAAGCGGATGGAAACGATCGACATGGAAGTGAACGCCAAAGCGATCGACTTCATGGAGCGCGCCAAGAAAGCGGACAAGCCCTTCTTCCTCTGGTGGAACTCCACCCGTATGCACATCTTCACGCGCCTTAAGGCGGAGTCGGCGGGCAAAACCGGCCTCGGCATCTATGCTGATGGGATGGTGGAGCACGATGGTCATGTCGGCGAGATCCTCGACAAGCTCGACGAACTCGGCCTGACCGAGAACACCATCGTCATGTATTCCAGCGACAACGGAGCGGAGACATTCACTTGGCCGGACGGCGGTACCACCATGTTCCGCGGCGAGAAGAACACCAACTGGGAGGGCGGCTATCGCGTGCCATGCTACATGCGCTGGCCCGGGACGATCAAACCCGGAACGATCGTCAACGACATCGGAGCTCACGAGGACATGCTTACCACCTTGGTGGCTGCCGCTGGCGATAAGACCGCTAAGCAGGACCTTCTCAAGGGCCGCAAGATCGGCGACATGACATACAAGGTCCACCTTGACGGCTACGATCTGGCTCCCGCCCTCAAGGGTGAAGCCGAGTGGCCGCGCAAAGAGTTCATTTACTGGACTGACGACGGCAGCGTTGCCGCCCTGCGCTACAACGCATGGAAAATCACCTTCCTGATGCAGGAAGCCCACGGCTTGGAGGTCTGGCAGAACCCCTTCACTCCACTGCGGGCACCCCGGCTCACAAACCTCCGCATGGATCCCTTCGAGCGAGCCCAGCAAGAGCACGCGATTGGCTACCAGCGCTGGTATCTCGAACACATGTTCGCGATCGCGCCTGCTGGTGCTTATGTCGGTCAGTGGCTGCAGAGCTTCAAAGAGTTCCCGCCGCGCCAAAAGCCCGGGAGCTTCAACCTTGACCGCGTGATGGAGGCGGTCACCAAAAACACGGGCAACAAGTAAAGTTTAGGAACTGGTACACGCCAGGGAAGTGATTCAGTTGGCAAAGCCGGGCCACGCTACCAAAATGTGGCCCGGCAAGCTCAACAAGGTCGTCGTCAAAATAGAGGCGGATAACTAGTATTCTGCTGCAGCCCAAACGGCTAAGGCAATCAACCAAACTTCAACGTACCCAGACTTGTGCCCCATGGAACTGAAAAACAACATAGAACTAAACAACTGGGCAACGCCCAGCACTTTGTCCACGTTTATCGCGTTTTTATTTCGTAATGGGCAAATAATGGTCTCGGTACGGAATCGCAATATCAGAATATTAATGGTGTTATGTCTGATGTTCGTGTCGCCGGTTCGCGTTGATGCCTGCCGGGCGTGTTTTCCCCTTCCTAAAAAGACGGTTGCTGATTTCCTGATCGAAAGCGAATTCGTCGTCTTTGCCCGCGAAAGCCAAGCCCAACCTTTTACCTACTCAACCATCGCGATTCTGAAAGGCGAAACAGCCCCGAAAAACATTGATCTTTTCGTTAACAGCACGACAAGACGAATCTTGAAATCCAACCCGAAACATGCCGTCGTCCTGGTTCGAAAAAGCAATCAGGATTCCTGGCAGAGTTTGGGCGTCGCTGACGGCCAGTTCCAAGAGGTCGTCAAGCGAATCCTTGCTCATTCCGGGGAATGGACCGGGGAAAAGGGATTGAATGAGCGGTACAAATTCTTTTTGTCTTTGCTTGGCCATCAAAACCGCAACCTGCACGAGTTGGCTTACCTGGAAATGGGCCGAGCACCTTACAGAACGATCAAGAAGATGGCGAAGTTTGTTTCTCAAGATGATATTCGTTCAATGTTGCTTCGACGCGAGTATTTCGAATGGCGCTCGTTGGCAATTCTGATGGTGTCTCAGAATCCGAACGATCAGGATAGAAAACTGATCGAAGAATCTTTTCAGAGTTGCCACAGGTTTTCCTTGACAACCAACCTGACCGCGTGGGCCACTGCTTACATTGAGCTGCACGGTATTAACGCGATCGACGAAATTGACGAGGTTTATTTGTCCAACCCGGAACGGACAGCAGACGAAATTCGCACGGTTTTGATCGCGCTTTCAATTCATGGCCAAAACGACAACAATAAATTGCGCGATCGAATCGTGGAAAGCTATGGCGTTGCGCTGGGCAAGCATCCAGAAATGGTCGGCCTGATCGTGAACGATCTTTCTGTTTGGAAGACAACCAAGTATCGTGATAAAGTAATGAAAATTGCCCGGAACAGGAACTTGGGATTTGACCGTCAGGTGGTAACGGCAATCCAGAGATATGTAGAATAGCGTCCCACATACCCAACTTTTGACGATGATTTGACGAAAGACAATAATGAAACTGAAGCTAATCCTGTGTTTGATCCTCGTAATGACCGACTCGGCGTTTGCCCAGGATGTACCTCCGCCCAGTGGGAAGAAGATTGAATACTCGCCCTATCCGTCGAAAACGTTTCCCAATCGCGTTTACTTCGGTGACACTCATCTCCACACGTCGTTTTCCACAGATGCAGGAATGGTAGGCAACACGCTCGGCCCAGATGAAGCTTACCGTTTCGCGCGGGGCGAGGAAGTAATTCAGAGTCACGGTCTGAAAGCCAAACTCGTACGTCCCCTCGATTTCCTTGTGATTTCCGATCACGCCGAAAACCTGGGACTGGCTCCTATGATCGCTGAGTCGAACCCCCAACTTCTTAAAAGCGAGTTCGGAAAAAAGGTGCACGAGCTAGTGAAAGCCGACCAAGGTGTGGAAGCGTACATGGTCTGGATAGCGGCCATGAATGCTCGAAAGGATCCGATAAACGACGAAAAACTGATGAGCACAATGTGGCAGCGCATTACAGCTGCATCCGAAAAGTATAATGAGCCTGGCCGCTTCACAGCCTTCATCGGATACGAGTGGACGTCCATGCCGGGCGGTAACAATCTGCACCGCAATCTTATATTCCGAGACGACAAAGAAAAAGCGGACCAAGTCATTCCTTTTTCTCAGTACGATAGCATTGACCCCGAGGACCTTTGGAACTGGATGGAGGCCTATGAAAATAAAACCGGAGGACGTGTTCTTGCGGCCGCCCACAACGGCAATCTATCCAACGGCTTGATGTTCGATGACGTCACGCTCACGACTAAGAAGCCGCTGACCAAAGACTATGCCGAGCGCCGCATGCGTTGGGAGCCGTTATACGAAGTGACGCAGATGAAGGGAGACGGGGAAGCGCATCCGGCGCTTTCTCCGAATGACGAGTTCGCGGATTTCGAAACATGGGATAAAGGCAGCTTCGGACCAGAAGCCAAAACGCTCTCGATGTTGCCTCGTGAATACGCGCGTGAAGCCTTGAAGCGCGGTCTCGCCTACGAGTCTAAACTTGGTGTGAACCCGTTCAAATTCGGTCTGATCGGTTCAACGGACTCGCATACTTCTCTGGCGACCAGTCGTGAAGATAATTTTTTTGGCAAGGTTGAAGTTCTTGCTCCATCCGCTGACCCCGACCGTATGCACGAAGTCATTGCCGGACGCATTCCAAATCCAGAGGGCAAAGACATTTCGCAATACGCTTGGCAGACCAGCGCCTCCGGGCTTGCGGCGGTGTGGTCACGGGAGAACACGCGGGAAGCCATATGGGATGCGATGGCCAGAAAGGAGACCTATGCGACAACAGGGACTCGCCTTACGGTGCGAGTGTTTGCTGGCTGGGACTACCAGAATTCTGATCTTGATCGTTCCGACTTTGCCGAATACGGCTACGAGCACGGGGTCCCGATGGGCGGCGACCTTAGTAAATCGCCTGAAGGTAAAGCACCCAGGCTATTGGTGCGTGCTGTTCGCGATGCCGATGGAGCTGACCTTGATCGCGTCCAGATCATCAAAGGTTGGATGGACAAGGACGGGAAGACACACGAAAAGGTTTACGATGTAGCCGTTTCCGATGATCGTAAGATCGCCAATGATGGCCGCTGCAAGATACCGGTCGGCAACACTGTAAACGTGAAAGAGGCAACCTACACCAATGCCATTGGTGATCCGTATTTGGCAGCATTTTGGGAAGACCCGGAATTCGACCCAGCGCAGAGAGCCTTCTACTATGTTCGTGTTATTGAAATCCCGACTCCTCGTTGGACGACATACGACGCCAAAGTGTTTGGAGTGAAAATTCCCGAGGGTGCGCCAGCCAGTATTCAGGACCGAGCTTACACTTCACCGATTTGGTATACCCCCGGAGATTAATCTGCATCAGCAGGGAAACATCATTATGAAGATTACTTATCTTTTTCTTACCATTTTGCTGACGGGAATGATCGCGTTACCGTCCTTCGCGCAGGACGTTAAACCCCGCAATGAAGATAAAAGCGAAGTGACGAAGAACTTTGAGAAGCCAGGCTATTCGCCATATGCAGGTCGCAACTTTCCGACGAATGTCTATTTTGGGGACACGCATCTGCACACGTCGCTTTCCGGTGATGCCTTCGGCTTTGGCAACAAACTGAGTGACGAAGCAGCTTTCCGGTTCGCCACGGGAGCTGAGATTACTTCGGCTTCCGGAGAGCAGGTAAAGTTATCTCGCCCCTTGGATTTTCTCGTCATTGCCGATCACGCCGAAGCATACGGCGCCATGATTGAGGTCTATGCTGGAAATCCAACGCTGATGACCGATCCCACGGTCAAACGCTGGAATAAGATGTTGCACGCGGGTGGCGACGAATCATTCGAGGCTGTGATGGAGATGATTCAGGGTCTCGCTGATCAATCAATTCCACCCGTCTTGCTGGAAAAGAAACTCTTACGCCAGTTATGGGAAAAGCACATAGCAGTCGTAGAACGCTATAACGAGCCAGGACACTTTACGGCCTTTCACGGTTACGAATGGACGTCGCACCCTGGCGGCAACAACTTGCACCGTGTTGTAATTTTACGCGATGCAGCAGACAAGGCAAAACAGGTCGTTCCGTTTTCCGCGTTTGACAGCGAGAATCCGGAGGACCTCTGGAAATGGATGCAGGCCTACGAGGAACAGACTGGTGGCTCTATCTTGGCGATTCCACATAACGGCAATCTCAGCAGCGGCAACATGTTCAATGTCGAGACGTTCAAAGGTAATCCGCTCACCAAGGCATATGCCGAAACGCGAATGCGTTGGGAACCGCTTTACGAAGTGACCCAGATCAAGGGCGACGGTGAGGCGCATCCTCTGCTTTCACCGAATGACGAATTCGCTGATTACGAGACCTGGGACAAGGGTAACATGGACCTGAGCGTGCTGAAAACAAAAGCCATGCTGCCAGGCGAATATGCGCGTTCGGCTTACAAACGCGGTTTGCAATTCGAGCGTGAACTTGGGGCGAATCCATTTAAGTTTGGAATGGTCGGTTCAACCGATTCGCATACGTCGTTGGCCACCGCCGCTGAGGAGAATTTCTTCGGCAAACACTCCGGCAAGGAGCCAACGCCGCATCGTTGGAATCACCCGGTTTTTGAATTTAACGGCATCAAAGTCATGGGCTGGCAACAGGCGGCGTCCGGGTACGCGGCGGTCTGGGCGGCTGAAAACACCCGCGAGGCGATCTTCGACGCCATGCAGCGGAAGGAAACTTATGCCACTACCGGGTCACGTATGACGGTTCGTTTTTTCGGCGGTTGGGATTTTGTTTCCGAAGACGCCAACAATCGCCTGCCTGCGGACATGGGCTATCGTAAAGGCGTGCCAATGGGCGGGGATCTTGTTGACGCTCCAGCCAACAAGTCACCCACGTTCCTCGTCGCCGCGATGAAAGACTCAATGGGCGGCAACCTGGATCGCATCCAAATTGTGAAGGGCTGGCTGGACGAAAGCGGCAGGCCGCAGGAGAAGGTTCACGATGTTGTTTGGGCGGGTGATCGAAAACCAGGAACCGACGGCAAACTGCCGCCCGTTGGAAACACGGTGAATGTCAAGGCTGCTACTTGGACGAACCAAATCGGTTCACCAGAGTTGATTACTGTCTGGAAGGATCCAAACTTTGATGCAGCGGAACGCGCTTTTTATTACGCTCGTGTAATCGAAATTCCCACGCCACGCTGGACCGCCTATGACGCATTGCGTTTTGATATCAACGAAATGAGCGACGACGTTCCAATGACCACCCAGGAACGTGCCTACACATCGCCAATCTGGTACACACCAAGGAAGTGATGAATGAAGAGTGAAATGTGGCATCACCCTCCCTCCGGGAGGTCGAATGTGCCACGTCCGGGGAGGGTTGTCGAATTAGGTAACTCGCTCCCGGAGCCTTCTGCTCGACCCTCCCATGGGGAGGGTAGCTTATTAGGCTGAGCCGGAATGATATTCAGTACGGCCCAGTGCGGGACTACAACCAAGAATTTTCTTTCGTTATGAAACTGCTAAAAGAACCGTTAGTACACTTTCTTCTGATTGGCATCGGTCTGTTCATTGCGTACGGGTTTGTGAATTCCTCGGACTTGGCCGATGCGGATAACGAAATCGTCGTTAGCGCCGGTCGCATTGAGCAACTAGCCACGGTGTTTGCAAAAACTTGGCAACGTCCACCGACCCCCGATGAACTAAAGGGCTTGATTGACGATTTCGTATTGGAATAAGTTTACTACCGTCAAGCCAAAGCGATGGAAATCGACAACGACGACACAATCATCCGCCGACGCTTGCGACAAAAGCTTGAATTCCTGACCGACGATACCGCTTCGTTGGTTGAACCCACCGAAAAAGAACTGATCGTTTATCTCGCAGACAACGACGACAGGTTTCGGCAATCTCCGACTTACACTTTTCAGCAAGTTTATTTCAATCCTGAAAAACACACCGAAGCCGAAATTGCCGACGAAATATCATTTCTTCAAGCTGGAAAGCAGGTTGGGGATGTAAGTCTATTGCCAACTTCGTTTGAAGATGCCAGACGCCAGGCCGTTGATGGAACTTTCGGAACCCGGTTTTCGGAAAAGTTGGACGACCTGAAAGTTGGTGATTGGCAGGGGCCGGTTCGATCGGGGCTGGGGTTTCATTTGATCAAGATTGATTCACGGACGGAAGGTCGTCTTCCTGAGCTTGATCAAATTCGACAAGTTGTCGAACGGGAATGGAGCAACGAAAAACGGCTCTCGATTCGAAAGCAAATGAACGATCGTTTGCTTGGCGAATACGAAATAACAATTGAATGGCCAACAGACAACGCGAGCACCAAAAAGACCATCGATCTTTCGGAGGCCTCATGAAGGCTCCGTTTGTCGTTTTTGGTTTGGTCCTATTCACATGGTTTGCATCGACCGCGAAGGCTCATGAGATGCGCCCCGGCTATCTCGAGATCAAAGAAACGACAAAGGACACGTATGCGGTGTTCTGGAAAGTTCCTGCTCGTGGAGTGAACGAACGATTGAGCCTGCATTTACAATTTGCCGACGACGTGGAAGTGTTGTCCGAACCAGTCAGCGCTTTTGTCGGCGGTGCCCACATTCAGCGTCAGCAAATTCGTCGTGAAGGTGGACTGACAGGTACATCCGTTACGATCGCTGGTTTGTCTGGCACTTATACTGATGTCTTGCTTCGACTCCATCGCATGGACGGCACGGAAATCATACGTCGACTTACACCCGCGCAGCCTTCCTACGTCGTCGAAGCGAGTCCCAGCGTCTGGCAAGTCGGTTGGACTTATTTTGTGCTTGGAATCGAACACATCCTGCTCGGAATTGACCACTTGCTGTTCGTATTGGCGTTACTGCTAATCGTTGCAGATTGGAAGAAACTGATCGGTACGATAACGGCGTTTACGGTAGCCCACAGTATCACGCTTGCGCTCGCCACATTGGGGTTCATCAACGTTCCGGGCCCGCCTGTGGAGGCGATCATCGCGCTGAGCATCGTTTTCGTGGCGGCTGAAATCATCCGCGGCCAACAGGGCAAACCAGGACTCACGGCGCGAGCGCCTTGGGTCGTGGCGTTTATATTTGGCCTCCTGCACGGATTTGGCTTCGCAGGTGCGCTCAGCGAAGTAGGCCTTCCGCAAACGTCTATCCCCATGGCATTGTTGACATTCAATCTTGGGGTCGAAGCCGGACAACTTGTGTTTGTCGGCGGGTTACTATTGGCTTACCTGATGGCTCGACGCATACTTTTGAAATTACCGGCGTGGTCGAATCAAGTTCCAGCCTACGCAATCGGTGGCATCGCGGCCTTTTGGATGATTGAACGGACATTTGGATTTTGGAGTTAAGTGGCAGTCAAGACGATTGGCAACCAACCGAATTGGCAAACAGCGTAACTCATCGGCGCCGCTAGGTTTTTTCAGACGTGCAAAAAAGGACCCTTTTTTGAATTGAATGTTGAGTGCGGTTCCATCGGGATTCCCTTAGACTGAGCGGGATTAACAAAGTCAATCGCAATCGAAGAGGATGAAACATGGGAATGGCAATAGCATGTGGCGCATTTTTCTACGGCGGCGTGCCCGGAGCCATAATCGGATTGACAATTGGACTTGTTAGGAAGGGTAGAACTAAAGCCAAAATAGGACGACCTGTAGAACCCGATAGAGTTGGTTTGTTCCTTTTCTCGGGTGGATTGATCGGCACTGTCATCGGTTTCATCGTTTTCTCTGTATGGTTTAGTGTCAGTATGCATTAGTCGTTCGAGGGAAACAAAAATTCGGAATTCTCGACGTGTACGTTTGCTGTTGCCAAGCCAGTTTGCAAAATAATTGATCCTCCGCCCCTATCCGCTAACCAAGCTGCTCGGTGTTTTCATTGCTTATTCAGGACTTCCACTTAGTCAGGAATCTTCAAATACTCAACCCTTTAATACGAAAATCAACAATGGACCCTTTGATGGCGGCAAACCCAAAAACTCGTACCTTTGTTGGGACCTCGATCAAAGGACCGTATTTCGAATAGCCAATCTCGCGCTACGCTCGCGCAGAATAGTCTAGAATATTGTGACAAATAGCTGGTCTGTATAGCACGACGATTTGTCAGATCACCTGTTCCGTCCAATCAACTGTTGGGCCTCAGAGAAGATAAATCATGAAACATCACTTAGCATCAATCATTGTTTTAGGCGCTCTACTGGTTTGGCAAAACTGTCTGGCTGCAGAGGAAACGCGTTACCAGGCAGATGTCTGCGTGTATGGCGGCACGGCTAGTGGCGTCATGGCTGCCTTGGCCGCTGAGAAAGAGGGTTCCAAGGTCATCCTCGTCGAGCCCAGTCGCTGGCTCGGTGGCATGACCGGTGGAGGGATCAACCATCTTGACTGGGGCAAAGGAAATACGGTGGGTGGCTCGACTTACAAGATCCTGACGGAGGGATTGGAAAAACAAGTAAGAGGGCATCGGGGGAATGCCATTGTGGGTATCGGCCACAAAGGGTATCGCGAGCGCTTCAAGAAAGCGGTTGAGGACCGAGGCATCACCGTGATCTACGACCACCGTCTTGGCAATATCCAGCTCGGGGACGCTACCATCGACTCGCCGACACGCCGGCGGCCGATTGCCCAGCATGAGCCTATCGCTGTGAACAAGGAGAGCAATTCGATCCGGTCAATTACCCTCGACTACGCCCCTGTCGATGAAACCGGCTGCCCCATTCCTGAACCGAAGAAGCACAATGCCGTCACGATCTCCGCGAAAGTGTTCATCGATTGTTCCTACGAGGGCGACTTGCTCGCGATGAGCGGAGTCAACTACACCTGGGGGCGAGAGTCGCGGGAGCATTACAACGAATCGCTTGCCGGGGTTCGTCCGAGTCTCTGGGTACACGACATCGATCCCTACGTCGAACCCGGGAATCCTGAAAGTGGGTTGGTCCCATTTGTTCAAGACCGAAAGATCGGCCCGCAAGGTAGTGCTGACTCGTTGTCGATGGGTTACGGTTACCGGTATGAGTTCGACATGAGCGGCAAGGGCATCCCGATTCCCGAGCCAGTGAATTACGATCCTGCCGAATTTGAACTGTACCGCCGAGCCGTTCGCGATGGCATCGACATCTTCTCCAAGCGAAAGATGGATACGCTCGGCAAAATCACGGAGTTAAAGAGGGGGCCATTCGTCGGAGGCGCCCAATCGAATCGCAACATGATGGCTTCCACCGTCTACGGATGCAACGATGAATACCCGAACAGCGATTGGGCGACGCGGTCGCGGATCTGGAAGTTCCATCAGGAGTTCTTGAGCAAGTCGATTCACTTCGCAAAAACCGATCCTGCGGCACCTGAAAGCATGAAGCAAAACGCGAGCAGAATTTCCTTCAAGAAGGGGCCGTTCGACGAGACTGGAGGCTGGCCAAACCAGCTCTATGTTCGCCAGGCCCGGCGGATGGTGTCATCGTACGTCGTCACACAGAAAGACCTTGAGGGCAAGACCGATCCGCCTCATACGGTCGGTCTCGCAGCCTATGGGGTCGACGATTGGCCGTATGCGGTGGTCGTAGAGGATGGCAAAGTCGCCGTGCAAGGCGGTGCGTTTTCCATTGTCTACCTGGACAACGGGAAATACAACGGCAGCTATAAGATCCCCTACGAAGCCATCGTGCCGCGCAAGGGAGAGTGCGACAACCTGCTCGTTCCTGTTTGCGTTTCGGCCAGTCATATCGCGTTCACGTCGATTCGCATGGAGGCCGTCTGGATGAACCTCGGCGAATCCGCCGGCGTGGCCGCTGCTATGGCTGTCGATGCCAGTATTCCCGTGCAGGATGTTCCCTACAACAAGCTCCGAAAGAAGCTGGCAGATCTGGATCAGAAACTTGAGCGGATCCAGAATCAGGCCCTTGATGGAAAGACACATAGCACTTCGGCAAACAGTAAGTCCGCACACTGGAAGTCTCAGGAAGAATGGAACAAGCAGAAGAAGGGTTGGGAGTGGCTATTCCCTCATATCGACACCGACTCCGACGGTCAGATCTCAGCTGAGGAGTACAACGCCTTCCAGAAATTCAAAGCGGAGCATGATGATTGGGAGGAATCACTTAAAAAAAAAGAAGCACTGACTCCAACTAGTCTCTTGCCACGCGACAAACCCAACATCGTATTGATCTTCGCGGACGACTTGGGAATTGAAGCGCTCAATGCCTACGGAGGCCGCGGTGTTCGGACGCCACATCTCGACAAGCTGGCCGCGGGCGGGATGTTGTTTACCCATTGCTTTGCCAACCCGGCATGCTCACCATCGCGAGCTGAAATCATGACCGGCACCTATCCGGGATTTGCCGGCATCAAACATGTGCTGACGCACTGGAAAGATGACACCTATCTGGACCCAAAAAAGTTCAACAGCTTTGCCAATCAACTGAAAGAGGTGGGTTACGCCACTGCGATTGCCGGGAAGTGGAATCTGTCCTGGCTGCAGCGCAGTGATACAGTCAAGGCTTTCGGCTTCGATGAATCTTGCCTTTGGCAAATGTATGACCGGAATGGCGTCAAGCGATCGCGTTTCTACAAGCCCTATTTCCGCATCAACGGTAAAGTTGAAGAAGCATCCATTGCCGAGCGGTTTGGTCCGGACGTCCTGACCGACTTCATGATCGATTTCATGAAACGAAAAAAGGACGGGCCGTTCCTGGTCTATTACCCAGCGTTGTTGGTTCATACGCCCTACATCAGAGTCCCCGGCGGCCCGACGACGAGTGCTTTGCCCGATTCAGAGCAAAAGAATAGTCCGGAGTGTTTTCCCGAGATGGTGGAGTATCTGGACAAGAATGTCGGTCGGCTGGTGAATGCCGTGGATGAGCTTGGAATCAGTAACAATACGATCGTGATCTTCTGCGCGGATAACGGCACGCATGGCCCCGTGACTTCCATCTGGGGAGAGAACCGCACCAAAATCAAGGGCGGCAAAATGACGATGACCGACAGGGGCTCGCGTGTGCCTCTAATCGCCAGTTGGCCGGGGAAGATTAAACCCGGAACGCGGTGCGACGAATTCGTCGAGCTGGCGGATTTCCTGCCCACGTTCCTTGAGATTGCTTCAGCGCCAAAACCGGTGCAACGCGTCCACGGACAAAGCTTCTTGCCACAGCTCCTGGGCGAAGAAGGACCCTCGCGGGAATGGGTTCACATCGAGTACAAGAACAATAAACAAATCAGAACCAAAGAATGGATCTACACCAGGGCGGGGAAGCTGACCAAGGTTAACAAGTTGGGCCGCCCGGAAAACCAACCGGAAGAACAAAGTGGTCATGCGGATGTCCGGAATGAGATGAAGAGAATTTTTGCCTTGATCGATAAGGAATGATGACAGGCCAACAAGGCGTTGCAGTGGAATTCAGAAAGCTCCGGCTTTCAGCCGCCACTTTCTAAATCCACCGAACTTGAACGTTACCGACTCGCTAGTTGCAAGAACTCATACCTTATCTCGGACGGTGCAAAAAACGACCGATTTTTGAACAGCCAGTCCATTCAGAAATGACCAATCATTGCTCGACAATCATTGATCCGATTCCGTTCCATTGAGGATTGACGAATAGCGAGTACCGATTTTTGACGTTCGCTTGGATTCAGGAAGCATCTTGTTCGGTATTAATGGCGTGTTGGTTTGTTATGGCGATTGAGTTCGCAAGAAACAACCATCACTGTTTTTCCTGCTCCAGGACCAGCACCCAATCCTGCGGTGAAGGGACACTCTTCCTAAACTCAACCGGTTTTGCCGTCTTGTCGAAAACTTTGGCACTCGCCTTAATTGTGCCCTGGTCAAATTTTCGTCCTGTCGCCGGATCAAAATAGTACGCATGCCAGTCAACCGTCGGATCAAGGTTTTTCACTGTCGGACCGCTCCAATTGTAGATATTTCGTCGGGGCAAGTAGATGATTCTTACTTTGCCCGGAATCCCCGCCGCAAAACAGCCTTCGTCGGCCCATTCAGGATGCGTCTCAAATCGTGACCAAGGATATTTCTCAAGTAGTTTCTTGCCGAGCCCCAATTGGGTTGAGCCGGGATAATGCATTCCTTCAATCCAGGTCGTCCAGTCGTAGATCGGCGTTATACCGGGGTCGCCTTCAACACTGGCCTGCCAGATTCCGGCGGCCCCGTAGGTATGGCCCGCTGCACCGCTGAGTATGAAGCTCCAAAACATGTGACGCTGAATGTCTTGAAAATTCGTTTGCATATGACCTTCGTAGCATGCCTCTCCGCAGAGGGCAGGTCTTTTTGGAGAGGCCGAAAAGCTGGACTTCATCAACTCAAAGGTCTTATTGATAGTGCCCATGCCGTCGTGGCCAATCGCAATCATGTCGAAGTCGAACATAGAGTTATCTTTTAAGGCCATACGGGGGTGCCCCGGGGCATGGTAGCAAGTCAGGCGCTCGTAGGGATCGGTATCTTTCAAATAGCGTGCCAAATCGGACCATGGGCCATATTCGTCCTTGGCTTCGCCGCCAACCATCCACACGGTGGGGTACGCACCGTAACGCGCCACCAGGTTACGCCAATGTCGCTTGTACCCGTCGAGGCCAACTTGCGTCAGGGTGCTCTTCCCGCCACCTTGCGGACGCCCCCAACCGCCGACGATCACGGGCACGATACCGGCTTCGACAAGGTGTTTAATTCGACGATCCGCGTAGTCGAAGTATTTGGGATTTACGACGCTGAAATCTTTTTTCTCATAGGGCATGCCACCTTCGTTTTCCCAACTCGCTTCCATCATGGCCTCATCAGGATACGGACCACAGACAATTTGCACCGCGTTGAAACCCTTGGACTTGCGGTCGGCGGTTAATTCCTGAAATCCTTCCCATGTCATGCGTTTGCACAAACCCTTCCACCAGGTATCAGCCAGCCATAAGCACGGCGTACCATCGGCATGCTCAAAGTGCCGGCAGTCCTTGGCCACCCGAATTGGCCCGTGCCGATAAAGCAAGTTCTTGCCCCGATACGGAACCACTTCGATTTTCCCAACTACGCCGTGAAGTTTCGAATTGCCAGTGTCCGAACAGTCGAGCTTCCACGTGTAAATTCCTGGCACGTCCGATGCGAATCGAAAAGCCCATCGGTTGTCACCAGCCCAGAACGCGGGCACTCGAACTTGCACTCCATCTTGCCCCGTAAAAAGAGCATCAAGTGTCAAATCGATGAATGGGTTTTGATAGTGCTTTTCGGACACGCATGCGATTTCCGTCAGGCAGTTGGCCTCGACCTTTTGCACATTCTCTGCTGATAAAGACAATGCAGACATTCCCGCAATCATGACCGCTGCCGCCGTTGTAAAGACTATCAATCGCATATTTTCTCTCTTTCTTCTTGTCTCGCTGAAATTGTTTGTCACCGGATTGGTGACCGGGTAAGTCATTATTGCCTGAAACTGCGCCGGTAGCGAAGCTCAATACGGTTAGTTGATTATCACTTACCCACGTGTCCCGAACAGACCAGACCGAAACAAGCACCACCATCGGCACACGGACAGCCGAAAACTGGGCGTGAACGAAGAAATCGAGGACGGGGAAAAGTTGCGCCCAATGAAAAGGGACAGCAAAAGGTAAAGCGAGAATGAGCTATTCATCAATCCGCATCGCCTAAAGAACCCGATTCGGTGATCAAGAGGCTCAGCGGCAAAACAAGATAATTCCCTGTTCATGGTTGACTGTACCGCGGCTTAATCCGAAATGTCGGGACGATTCGCATCAACATCGAGCCCGTTAGATCAGTTTCAAATGGAATCGGCAGAAACAACCAAGCACTGGCAATTGGCTTTACCGTCAAACGATCATTCATATTCCGACAACCATTTCAAACCATTCAGCGATCGAGAGTCGGCTGATATTGGTTTGCCTGAAGTCTTAGTCTCAAAGAGAGACTAACTAGCTTGGGCAGATTTTGAATCGATGGACAGGTTGTTTGGCGACTTCGATTGGTTGCTTCACGAATTCGAACTTGAATTGGCTTAAGATCGCTTTAACTATAACCAGTACCTGATTCTCACACGCGATCAGGTGCGAACCCAAACCCCGTCGGCCTTTCTGGGTCGCGCGGGGTTTTCACTTGCGCTGATCTTCCCTAGTCGCCAATGGCTTGATTCCCAAATACTCGTACGTTTTATGTGCGGCGTAAATAACGACCGATAAATGACCAGATTCGCGATGTCACCAACGCCTTAGTCGCTTATTCGTGCTTATGCGGGTATGGTTCCAGGTGGACGAGGACATCTCGCAAGTTTGGGAATTCTTCCAGCAACCGACTCTTAACTTGATGGCCGATCCGGTGTCCTTCGGCCACTGAGACATGCTGATTGACTTCGATGTGAATGTCAGCAAAGAATTCTAATCCCGATTTTCGTACCCAAAGCGTTTCCACCCCCTCGACACCCGCAACCGATAAAGCTGCCTGGCGAATATACCCGACAAACTCCGGGTCGGCTTGTGCGTCCATCAGCTCGCTGGCACTGGAGCGAAACAGCCTCATTCCAGTCCAGACAATTGCAACGACCACGAACAGGGAGGCTACTTCATCAGCCCACATGAATGCTGGCCCACCGCCCCGAATGGCGCCCAGCCCGATCAGCACGGCGAGCGCACAAAAGGCGTCGTTTCGGTGGTCCCATGCGTTAGCGATGATGGCTGACGACCCAGTACGTTTTCCAATACGCACGTTGTAATGGAACAGACTTTCCTTGATGAAGATGTTGGCACCAGCGATCCAGAGAGTCCACACGGGAGGGATCGAGTGTTGGATCGTGATTCGCTGAATTGCTTCCCAGCCCACAAAGAGTGCCGAAATAATAACAAGCAAAGCCACATTAGTTGCAGCGATTCCTTCTGCTCGGGTATGCCCGTAGGGATGTTCAGCATCGGCCGGACGCTGAGCGACGCGAAGGGCGTACAGCACCACTACGGTCGTCACGACATCGCCAATGGAATTAACCGCATCCGCGATCAAGGCAAAGGAGTTCCCAACTATCCCGCTGACGAGCTTGACGACGCCCAACAACAAATTCACCCACAGGCCAAGTACGGCTGCCTTGGTCACTTCATTGTAAAGTTCTGAAACGGGCTTGGTTGCAGTCAATTTAGATTCACACTCAGACATCGGTTACGGATCGTCATGGTTACTAAGAGACACGTGTACATTCTAATGATAAAATGGTGATCAAGACGCAATTCCGAAAATAATGCTTTCAAAAAGCCCTGGGCGATGAATAGCAAGGCCGTGCCTGTTTTGTAATCCCGCTACTGATCGCTTTTGGCGACGACACGGCTAGGATACGGACCCGCCGAAGAGGAGCAGGCTCGCTCCAGAGTTGGTTCCTGCTGGGTTCGCAACTTTGTTGTTAAAGGCGGTTTCGGATATTTTCCGCGTGTCATCAACTCGTCGGACCGGTCTTTGTTTATTGCGACAAGTCAACAAGGGACCCTTTTTTGAATTGAAATTCAGCAGCAATGTCACAGGTCGCGATCATACTTTAGATGTGGCATACTTTGCCGACATCGTTGTGATGTTGGCCCACCTCGGGGGAGAAATGCTTTCGTCGAGGAGTTACTATGATCCTAGTTCATTCCGAAAGCCGTCTCGTTGTTAACGGTGGTCGAAAAGTGCGGCGCTTGGCGGAAACGAGTGGGCGGTCCAAAACTGCGGCGCGCCGAGTAGTATTTCGTTGACTTTTGAGGATTTCGAACTTTAGTTCGATGTCTTTATCGTCATCGGGGTACCGGATTGTACGTTGATATGGAGTTTTGGACGGAAGTCCGTCGTCAGGTTCTTGTCGAAGGCCTGAGCAAGCGAGCGGCAGTTAAGAAGCACGGCATCAGTTGGCACACGCTGGAGAAGATTCTCAAGCACGAAGAGCCGCCTGGCTATCAGCAGAAACAGGCTCGGCCCAAGCCAAAGATCGAAGCCTTCCTGCCAGTCATCGTCGAGATCCTCAAAGCCGATCAGGAGGCGCCTCGCAAGCAGCGTCATTCAGCCAAGCGGATCTTTAAGCGACTGAAGAAAGAGCACGAATTCACTGGCGGCTACACGATCGTCAAAGACGCCGTGCGC
>JBLINZ010000004.1:0-40708 GCA_047639375.1 Mariniblastus sp.
CAAAGTCCCCAGTCGGGCAGATCCTTGGCGCGGATTCCGGCCACCAACCAGTGACAGATTTCATGGAAGATCATCTGGGCCAGAGAGTCGTCCGCATCGAAATGGGACGCATCGGCGATCGTGAGTGTCCCGTTCCCATCGTAGGCAGCGTACGCTTCCGCCGAGCGATGGATTTTCAACCCCAAGTCCGTAGCAGCACGAAGCCAAATTAAATCGACGGGATCTTCGTAGCGGTGAACAACGGGGCGCTCGGGCTCGGACATCAATAGCCTATCGTTGGGTTGATTTTGAATTTGGAATCCCGACCCATTTTGCGATCCGACCGTCGCCACCGCTAGCCCAGCCGTGTTTTCCATCTTGGGTAAAATCGACGGCGTGGAAACCTTGATTGGAAACGCGGCGCCAAGACTTTCCGAGGTCTCCTGAGAGATCGGTTCCGGTGGGACCGACGGTCACGAAATTGATCTCTCGTCCGTTGAGCCAAGTCGCAACGCAGCTTCGGTATCCCGAGGGTGGCTGACGGTCTTGTTGAGGCGTGACCCAAGTCTTTCCGCCGTCGGAACTAGTTGCAAAGTTATTGGTGTTGTCGTCTGCTTTGAGATAGTCGCCCCCGACGGCCACGCCATCATTGTCGTTGGCAAAGCAAACTGAAAAGACGCCTGAGGAAGGATTTCGTCCGATGGGCATGTTTGCGACGATCCACGACTGACCACGGTTTTCGGAAATCAGTACTCGGCTAGACTCTTTCGATTGATCTTTCTCATCGCCACCGAGTGCCACCATCATTTTTCGGTTTCCGATCGAGATCATGTTTGTCCCGCTTCCCGCAAAGCCGGCTTCTCCCGGATTTGTGCGAGGGACATTGGGGTTCAGCGTCCAAGTCTTTCCGCCGTCGGTGGTTCCAATCAGATAGAGTTTCTCGTCAATGGGATCACCCATGATGATACCATTTTGATCGTCCCAAAAAGAAAGTGCGTCGAGAAAGACTTGTTCGTCCGTTTTTTCAAAGCACAATTCCCAAGTCGCTCCGCCATTGGTGCTGCGATAAACACGCGCAGGGGAGCCCGACGTCATGGCGACGATGGTTCCGCTGTCGATGGCATGAATATCGCGAAAGTCTAATTCCTCAGCTCCGGGCACCACGCGAACGTTCCAAGTCTCGCCGCCGTCGGTGGAGTTGATGATCGTGCCACCGGATCCTGAAATCCAGACTTCGGATTCCGAAAGCACATACAGCCCTCGCAAACTGGCTGTGGTCTCGACTTCCATCAATTTCCAAGGAGACGGCACGATGGCCATTGTCTTTTCATCGATCCGGATTTTCTCCTGCGACCAACTGGGTGGAGCAAGCGTTGATGAAATCAGGCAGACGATAGTCACAAGTCCAAGGGTGGATCGATTGAATTTCATGATGCGTTTTCGAATAAGGGATGAGCACAAGGGGAAAGATTGAATTGCAAGTGTTGCCCGGGGTAAGTATTAATTAGTAGGAACATTTTTAAGACTCGCGACCATGAATTGCCAGTATTTACTGACGCTGGCGATCTCACATTTCTCATCGGGCGAGTGTGGGTTCTTAATCGTCGGGCCGAACGAAATCATATCGAGGCCTTGATAAACGCTTCCGATGATCCCGCATTCCAATCCCGCATGAACGGCATTCACTTTTGGACAATGCCCAAAGAGGTCTTCATAAATCTGCTTCATTAGACGAAGAATTTCAGAGTCAGCATTGGGTTTCCAGCCAGGATAGCCGCCGGAGTGACTGACGCTGGCCCCTGCTAAACAAAAGGTGGCTTCGATCATATTGGCCAAATCATCGCGGGCAGTTTCGACGCTACTACGGGTCAAAAACTGCACGACTGCTTTCCCAGATTCGACTAGAACTCGAGCCAAACTTGTGGATGTTTCAACCAAATTAGGCATCTCGTTGCTCATTCGAATGACGCCACAGGGAGCCGCGTAGATAGCTTGAGCCAGTCTGGTTTGGGCACTTAAGTCCATGACTTGGCCGGTCAGTTCGACGGGTTCAACGGAAACCATCAAATTCGGTTCCGTCCGCACGAGTTCGGTTTGGACGATGCCAACCAGGGAAGCAATCTGCTGCTTGAAGGCGTCCGTTTGGTCGGCTGCCACCACGACGGTTGCAAACGACTCACGAGGGATCGCGTTTCGTAAGCTGCCGCCATCGATCGATTGGACACGCAATCCAAATACTTGATCGGTGTTCCACAACAGCCGATTCATGATTTTGTTGGCGTTACCACGACCGAGATGAATTTCGCATCCCGAGTGTCCGCCCCGCAGTCCTTTGACGGAGACTTTGAAGGCTTGACCTGGTCCTTCGAAATCGACCATCGAATAGTCCATGGTGACGTTCGTGTCGACGCCGCCGGCACAGCCGATGCAAAGTTCACCTTCGTCTTCGGTGTCGGTGTTGAGTAGGATAGAGCCGTTCAAGATTCCGGGTTGCAGCTTGAACGCGCCTGTCATTCCGGTTTCTTCGTCGATCGTAAACAGGGCTTCGACGGGGCCGTGTTCCAGATCTGTTGAGGAAAGCACGGCCATGATGGAAGCCACGCCCATGCCATTGTCGGCACCCAGGGTCGTGCCTCGGGCTTTGAGCCAGCCATCATCGTCGATATACGATTCAATCCCCTGAGTCTCAAAATCAAATGGGGTATCGGAGTTTTTTTGATGGACCATGTCGAGGTGCCCTTGAAGAATCACGCCTTGGCGATTCTCCATTCCGGCAGTTGCCGGCTTTCGAATGATCACATTGCCGATTTCGTCGACGATCGTTTCGAGATTTAGGCTTTCCCCAAACTGTTTCATGAACGCGATGACACGTTCTTCGCGTTTGGAAGGCCGGGGGACGGCATTCAGATTTTCAAAGTGTGTCCAGACGGCGGTTGGCTCAAGTTTCGTGACGGCTTCGTTCATGATGGTCTCGGGGGGTTGAGGAGCGTTGCCGATATTGTAATTTCATTTTCGGGGGACGGCAGGGCGGCAGAGGATCTCCCTGGAGATCTTTTTCAAATCGACCACCAGTTTTTAATCAACCACAACGTGGCCCGCTGTTCGTGAGGCTTGAGCCAAGGCACAATGACGTTGCATCGCCCGAGATTTTCACGGCGGACTCATTTGAATTGGAATGCTCGTTTTGTTTTCATTTTTTAAGAACTGGCGTCGAAGCCGAATTCTTGCCAAGCCGTTTCCCCAGCGGTTGGAACAATTCATCGTGGACAACGTGTGGCAGTATCGTTTTTTGACGGAGCCACAACAGGCCCGCGTTCGCCAATGCGCCCGCGTCATGTCGGCTGAAAAAAGTTGGGAAGGGATTGATGGGCTTGCGATCAACGACGAGATCAAGCTCACGATTTCGGCAACCGCGGGTCTGTTGACGTTGGGATTGAAAGAGCCATTTTACTTTGACCGAGTCCGGACGGTGATCGTTTATCCAGGGCTGATCAAGAATCGCCAAATGACGCGTGGGATGCTGGTGAGCGACGAAGAGGCATACTACTCGGGGTTGGCTTGGCAGGGTGGACCGTTGGTGTTTTCGTGGTCCAACTCACTGCGTGGTTCTCAGCGATCTGGCGACGGTGCCAATGTCGTGATCCATGAGTTCATTCATCATATCGATGGTTTGGACGGCGAGATGGGTGGTACGCCGCTGATCGCTTCGGAAGAACTTCGCGAGCGATGGGAAACAGTATTCCAATCTCGCTATCGCGAGCTCGTGGAAGATCTAGAAGAGCGCCGCCGACCAAGGCTCGACGAATACGCAGCGACCAATATGGCGGAGTTTTTCGCCGTCGCGGGGGAGAGCTTCTTTGATTCGCCCCATCGACTGCAGCGCGACTTGCCAGACGTTTACGAACTATTCAAAGACTATTTTAAAATCGAACCAACCGAGTTCGACATCTAGAGTCTTGTGGAAGCTGAATTTTGGGCTGAGATTTATTCAAACCCCGACGCGTGAAGACTTCTTGATTTAATGAGCCAAAAGCGAGAACGGTTACCGGACTCGTCAGCGAGGACGAACGACCATTGAAGGTGAGCCACCAACGAGGGCTCTCCCTCGCTTACGCATTCGGGCTACCCTTCTCGCCCTTTGGCTCAATAATTCAACACGCCCGTAAGCGAGTGGGATAGTCGCCTTTCGATCCGCCGAAAGAGTGCGGAGTGACCCTTGCTTCTCGCTGGTACAAGTACCTCATTGGCTCGTCGACGACCAGCATTCAATGAATCGGATTCGAACGAACATATTCTTAGAGGTCAGGTCATCAATCGAGTTGCAAGAATTCATCGACCACGAACAGTCAAATGATTTAAACCGGCGAGAAACGATTTCGTTGGGCGCTCTTTCGACGTGGCGAAAGGCGACCATGACCCCGTCGGGATCAACGGAGGCCCTCCGACTACGCGAACTCTAAGACAAGAAAATGTCAGCTTCGGAGCGAAAGGCGATTCTCTCGATCCTGAAACCATAATCGCCGGCAAAGGCATTTACCCAGCCAACTGTTTTGTTTTGACAACGCAAAACGCTAACTCACTTCGAGGACGCGTTCACCGAGGACGTCCATGCGTGGCTCGATGCCCAGCCCAGGGTTGGTCGTTGCGGCTAGGCGTCCATTATTTCGTTGAGGAGCGCCGGTCGCGATACTAACCGTGCCATAGCTATTGAAGTCAGTCGAGGTAAACAACAATTCCGTCGGAGTGCTGTGGGCGATGCAAGCGATCGCGGAAGTGATGATGTCGCCTCCCCAACTGTCTTCCAGTGTCATCGCTACGCCCAGCGAAACACACAGGTCGCGAGCCAAGCGAGCCTTGGTCAGTCCACCAAATTTACTAATCTTGATGTTAACGACATCCATTGCTTGATCGTTGCTGGCTCGAAGCAATTCGGGCATCCCATCGATCGATTCGTCCATCACAAATGGATGGTCGGTACGCCTACGAATGCTGAGACACTCTTCATAGGTCAAACACGGTTGTTCGATGTAAACGTCGAAGTCCCGGACAGCGCGAACGACACGGGCGGCTTCATGCATCAGCCACCCGGTGTTGGCGTCGGCCACCAATCGTTCTCCGGCATGAATTTCGGCGGCGACTTTTTTAATGCGTTGAATATCGATATCGGGATCACCTCCGACTTTTAGTTGAAATCGTCGATAGCCTTCACGTCGATAGCCAGCGACATTTTCTGCCATGGCTTCGGGTGATTCTTGGGAAATCGCTCGGTACAACACGAAGTCTTCGCCGAACCGCCCACCCATCAGCTCGCAAACGCTTTTGCCGCAGGATTTTCCCAGCAGGTCCCAACAGGCCATGTCGATACCCGACTTGACGTAGGCGTGACCCTTAAGGGCGGCGTCCATCATTCGGTTAAGTGGTCCAAGATCGGTAGCGTTCATTCCGATCAGATGAGGAGCCAGTTCCTTGATTCCGGCTCGAACGCCTGGCCCGTAGGCTGGCAAGTAAAACGGACCCAGCGGACAGACTTCGCCGTATCCGATCAAGCCGGATTCGGTTTCAATCTCAACAACGGTACTGTCAAACACATTGACGGATTTACCACCCGACCATTTGTAACTGCCTTCTTTGAGAGGCAAGTCGACTTGGTAAGCGGAAATGCGAACAATTTTCATCTTGGGGTCCGGGAAAAGCTGGTCGTTGAAAGCAGACATCATAACTCGTTCGGCAGACCTATGTAATCGTTTGTTTCCCTTTGGCCCATGAGAGTTTCTCGGTGGATGCGAAAGAATCCAGTCCATTAGCGTTTTGGGTGATCTTGATCCATAATAAAATCTGCCAAAAAACTGGCTCTTTCCTGTGTCCCGAAATTCTGATTTTGAACCAGATTTTTTCTGAAAGCCTTTGATGCCAAATCACATTTTGAAAACAATCGCTCGATTCTTGCTGCTGGTGGTGGTCTTGGTACTAACTACGTCGGTCGGAATCGGGCAAGCGACCTCGCAGAAACCAGCGTTGGATTCTGATTGGATTTCGTCCCAGGAGGTTCAAGCGAGCTTGGAAATCGCCGGCGAGAATCGTGCAGAGTGGAACAAGTCGGCCAAGGCAGTTCCTGAACATCACCGATCCGCCTTGAAGTTCCTGCTCACAAACATGCCGGAATATGATTTGAAGCATATGACGTCCGATATGATCTTGGAGAATATCAAACTGGCATTCGATGCCCGTGAGAATGCTAACTGGAAGATCTCGGATCAGTTGTTCTTCAACGATGTTTTGCCCTACGCGAATATTGACGAACCCCGCGATGCATGGCGGGCTGATTTTTATCAGCTCTGTCGCCCACTCGTTGCCGATTGCAAAACGCCCGGAGAAGCCGCTCTCAAGTTAAACGAGACTGTCTTCAAACAACTGTCCGTCAAATATTCCACTCAACGTAAGCGGGCCAATCAATCGCCCAGCGAGAGCATTGAGCAAGGCCTCGCGTCGTGTACGGGACTATCGATTATTCTGGTAGATGCCTGCCGCAGCGTCGGAGTTCCGGCTCGACTGGCTGGAATTCCCAGCTGGAAGAACAAGCGGGGCAATCACACTTGGGTCGAAGTCTGGGATGATGGCTGGCACTTTTTAGGTGCCGCTGAGCCCGACTCCCGAGGCTTGAACCACACTTGGTTTCAAGGCGACGCGGCACTTGCGGATCCCAATTCGAAAATGCATTCGATCTATGCGGTCAGTTTTGCCAAAACGGAAACGGCATTCCCAATGGTTTGGTCGCCAGAAAAACGAGTTTACGCTGAAAACGTGACGGCTCGCTACCTTCCAAAAAAGTCGACCGCGGCCAAGTCCACGGTCAACGTCAATGTTCGCGTTTGGAACGCTGAGAAAACCGAACGGCAAACAGTGATGGTGAAAGTCTTGAACGCCGGCTCAACGGCGACTCTGTTTTCTGGCGACTCGAAATCTGGGACGGCAGACATGAACGACATGCTGAGTTTCGAACTCAATCCGAATGCGAAGTACGATTTGATTTTGTCGGGGAAGCAGCAAATGACAAAGCGTTCGATTGCGGTGGGTGCCGACCCCGAGCAGTTTGTAGATGTTTTGCTGCCTGGTGAAACGCAAGAGGATTCTGATGAGACCAATCAAGCGACTTCTCTTTCGCCCGCGGACCAAGCTGCATTGACAAAGATCGCGGACAAGCGGTTCTTTAGCGCGGAATTTGCCAACGCAATTCTCCGAGATAATCCCGAAGCCGCCCGCAAGTTGGCTTGGCAACGCTACCTTCAGTCGACTTTGGCACAAAAACGAAAATCTGATTACGACCAAAATCAGGTCACGTTTGGAAAATACTTGAGCCCCTACACAATCAAGACGGTTGGTGCTCGGCCAGAGAACGGCTGGCCGATTTTTATCGCCATGCACGGCGGCGGGGGGGCTCCTCAAAGCCTGAACGACAGTCAATGGCGGCATATGCAAATCTATTACAAGGATCAAACACAGTTCACCGGCTACAAATATTTGGCACTTCGCGCGCCCAATAATACTTGGAACGGCTTTTACGATGACTATGTTTACCCTTTGATCGAGAACTTGATCCAACAGTTCGTGGTCTTGGGTGACGTTGATCCGAACAAAGTTTTCATCATGGGATATTCGCACGGCGGCTATGGAGCATTTGCGATCGGACCGAAAATTCCGGATCGTTTTGCCGCGATTCATGCAAGTGCCGCGGCTCCCACCGGAGGTCAGACATCGGCCAAATCGCTGCGAAACAC
Organism: Mariniblastus sp.; assembly: GCA_047639375.1. Taxonomy (GTDB): domain Bacteria; phylum Planctomycetota; class Planctomycetia; order Pirellulales; family Pirellulaceae; genus Mariniblastus. Next base: position 7,755 of record JBLINZ010000004.1, read on the forward strand.
ACGATTTACTTTTATGGTCGGTGAAAAAGATACCGCTTATGGTCGCCGCGAACGATGCGATGCGTTTGCAGAGCAAATCAAAGAGCTGGGTTATTCGAATGTCGAGTATCTTTACAAGCCAGGTTATGGTCATGGCGGTTTGCCTGACCGCGACATGATCAGTCAGATGTACGACCACGTTCGAAACCCGGTTCCCAAGCACGTGACCTGGGAGATGACCGACTCGGTCGTTGATCGGTTTTATTGGCTGTCCGTCGAGGAGCCAGCCAGAGGCCAATTAATCGATGCTGAGATTAAAGGCAACACGATTCGCATTAAGACGGAGAACTGCAAGTCGCTCTCTGTCTTTTTAGATCGTCGCTTGATCGAGGATCCGAAGAAACCAATTGAAATTGTGATGGTTCAGGCTGATGGCGAGCGGTCTTACTCCGTTGACTACCAACCAAGTTTCAAGACATTGTGTGATTCAATTGCGGAAACGTCAGATGTAAATTTATCGTTTGATTTCGAAATCAAAATCGATGTCGAGAATTAAGACCGGCTTGGTCTTTTGCTAAGTTGTTTTACCGGTGGAAACCGGATTCAAAGAAGTTGGCCGATGCGTACCGGCCCAACGTAAGTCAGGAAATGCTATGCGTTATTGTTGCTTGATGGTGATCTGTCTGGTTTTGATTCTCTTGAACGTAGCTTGCTCGCAAGAGACGAAAGTCCAGGATGAAGCTGGGAAAGCAGGGGCGCAAGCGAGTAGCGAACCTCAAGGACATGGTAGTGTCGATAAAAGTCACACGAATGCGTTGGCCAAAGAAACCAGCCCGTATTTGCTGATGCACGCGCACAATCCGGTTCAGTGGTATGCCTGGAACGATGAAACGTTGGCGTTGGCGAAGAAGCAGGACAAGCCAATTTTTCTTTCGATTGGCTATTCGAGTTGCCATTGGTGTCATGTGATGGAACGCGAATCGTTTCTTGATGATGAGATTGCCAAGTTCCTCAACGACAATTTCATCTGTATCAAAGTAGATCGTGAAGAACGACCAGATGTCGATGAAATTTATATGAATGCGTTGTATGAAATTCGCCAAGGCGGTGGCGGTTGGCCCTTATCGATGTTTCTCAACCCAGAAGCAAAGCCGTTTTTCGGAGGAACTTACTGGCCAGCTCGCGACGGTGATCGAGGGGCTTCGATGGGTTTCTTGACGGTGATTCAAAAAGTCAAACAAGCGTTTGTAGATAATCGAGAGCAGATTGAAAATGATGCGAATCTTGTCACCGAAAGAACCAAAGCCTCGTTGGCTGGGCTGGAGCCGGTCAAGGGTCTCCCCATTCAAAAGTCGTGGCAGAGTGAAGGCGTCAAAGTATTGTCGTCGAATTTCGATACCAGTTTTGGTGGATTCAGTTTCAGTGCAACTAATCCTCAACGGCCGAAGTTTCCTGAACCTTCGAATTTGTTCTTCCTTTTGGAGCAAGCCCGTCAGAACGGGCCTGATGCTGAACGCGCCAAGCAGATGCTGGTGACCACTTGTGAACGAATGATGATGGGCGGGATTTACGATCATCTAGGTGGAGGATTTCATCGATACAGTGTCGATCGGTATTGGATGATTCCGCACTTCGAGAAAATGCTCTACGACAATGGCCAGTTGGCAACGGTGTACGCGGAACTGTACAAGCTCACAGGGCGGGAAGAATTTCGAAATGTCGTCGAGGGAACGCTTGCGTTTATTGATCGTGAGTTAATCGCGCCCAAAGGCGGCATCTACTCGTCATTGGATGCAGAATCCGAAGGCGAAGAAGGCAAATTCTATCGCTGGGAATTGGACGAAATCAAAAAGACGTTGACCGCTGATGAATTCAAACTGTTTGCTGACATTTATCGTTTGAACGAAGCTCCCAATTTCGAACAAGACTACTACGCTCCGCAGCTTAATAAGCTGATGTCGATCCATGCCAAAAACCGCTCGCTTTCCTTAGCGGATCTCGAGGCGAAATTGACTCCCATTCGTAAGAAACTATTCGATGTTCGTGCCAAGCGCATTCGGCCGTTGTTGGATACGAAAATTTTGACGGCTTGGAATGGGCTGATGATTCGTGGTTATGCAGATGCAGGGCGAATTCTTAAGAACGACGACTATTTGAAGACCGCCGGCAAGGCTGCGGATTTCGCGCTCAAGAATCTGGTTGACGACCAAGGCCGATTGTTGCGGACGCATACCGACGGCCAGGCCCGGCTCAATGCGTACGTGATTGACTATGCGTGTTTGATCGATGCCTTGATTTCGCTTCACCGAGCGACGCAAGATGCAAAATGGCTTGAAGCAGCAGAGGGGCTGCAGCAGAAACAGAATGAGTTGTTTTGGGATGAAAAAGCCGGCGGATTCTTTTACACGTCTAACGACCATGAAGTCTTGCTAGCCAGAAGCAAGCGATCGAGCGATGGAGCGATGCCCGGTGGCAATAGCGTCTCTGCGGGCAATCTGTACTATCTAGGTTCCATTCAGGAAAATGCTGACTACACAGCGAAAGCCAAACAAACCGTCTTGGCCGCTTCGGCGATTCTTACTCGGGCTCCCAACGCGGCACCTCGAATGTTGATCACCGCCCAAAAGTTTGAGAAGTAGTCACCAACCGTACGTTAAAAAAACGAGGGTCGTTCTGAATATGCCTGACGCGTCGAGACCAGTCGCTGAAACATTTGCGGTTTGCCCGAACTGTGGATCGAAGCCGGAGTCAGTGGGGCAATCGCCTTTTCGCTGTTCCAGCTGCGATTATGGATTTTACTTTTCACCAGCGGCGGCAGTGGGTGGCATCATTGTCAACGAAAAATCCGAAGTGTTATTGCTGATCCGAGCTCGCGATCCAGGCAAGGGATGTTTCGGATTACCGGGTGGGTTCACCGACGCCGGTGAGACGCTGGAGAAGTCGTTGGTACGAGAAGTGATGGAGGAAACGTCGTTGGCTGTTTCTCGCATGAGCTACCTGTGTTCGTTTCCCAATAGCTATCCTTATCGCGGCGTGACCGTCGACGTATTGGATGTTTTTTTTGTCTGCGAAGTCCGGTCGTTTGATGACTTGAAAGTCGATCCGGGGGAAGTGGAAGGCTATTTCCTTGGCCACCCGGATGACGAGGTTTTAGACAAGTTAGCGTTTGCTTCCAACCGCTCGGCGCTTGAGCTCTTTCTCGAGCAACGGACAAATTAAGTCCTAAGTTTATGTTACCCACGAATGTATGGAACTGTTCGTGGAGTCTCTGCAGAAACCCTCTCGGGCCGCTTGGATTTAATGGCCGGTTGAGCGGCAGCCATAGCAACCGGAATGCGTAAACGAGGGAGGCCCCTCGTGAGCGATTCGCCATTAGTGGTTATTTGCGGTGGAAAGATCCGCCGCGTTGAAATGGGATGTTGGCCCGAGGCAAGTTGGCACATGGCTTGCTTCTTTGTGGAAATGAGTTTGCGAGATCCATTAACCACAATTATTGAACGTCGCGCTCGTTTTTCGCCGGACTTGCCAAAAGTCACGGTTTTTTACGTATATTTATGCGATGTTTGGAGACTATCTATGAGGGCATTTCAACGTCTTGTTTTCTTGACGATGCTGTTTTTGGTCACTGTATTGATGGGCCAGAATTCCGTAGCGAAAGAATCAACAACCCAATCCGTGAATACCGTGGTTCAAGCTGACGGTGCGGTTAGCTTGTCCGAGATGAGTGCGGAGGCCCCAAGTTTTAGTGGTGCCGACATCGCTTGGATGCTCGTTTGCTCGGCACTGGTGCTAATGATGACCGCACCGGGGCTGTCTTTGTTCTATGGCGGCCTGGTTCGGAAAAAAAATATTCTCAGCGTGATGATGCAGTGCGTCTTCCTGATGGGTTTGATGACTATCGTCTGGGCGATCGTTGGTTTCAGTTTGGCGTTTGGCGGCTCAAATCCCTACGTTGGCAACTTTGACCATGTTTGTTTGAAAGGCGTTCGGCCGGTGATGGTTTCGGCATATTTGCCAACTTCGGAATCGGAGTTGAAGGACGCCGAAGCGGCAGTGTCTGATGCCAACACCGAAGATGCTGAAGCGGCGGCGGAAGAACTTGGTGCGGCCAAAAGTAAACTCGACAATTTAAAGGCACGATTGGCAGCCGATGAGTTTGCCGTTTACACGCCTGGCGAAGGAAGCGACGGCGAAGGCATGCCAACGGCAGTGTTCATGTGTTTCCAAGGAATGTTCTTTATCATCACGCCTGCTTTGATCTGTGGTGCATTTGCTGAGCGATTCAAATTCTCAGCCATGACTGTGTTTTCTGTGTTGTGGGGATTGTTAGTCTACTGCCCGATTTGTCACTGGGTTTGGTCGGACGTGGGTTGGTTGTGTGAGTGGAATGAAGCGGCGCTGTTTCCGGCGTTGGATTTTGCGGGTGGGACCGTGGTCCATATCAGCTCCGGTGTTTCGGCTTTGATTTGTGCGATTTTTGTTGGTAAGCGAATGGGATTTGGAAAAGAACCCATGCCTCCACATAATTTGACTTACACCTGTATTGGAACGGCGTTGTTGTGGGTCGGTTGGTTTGGATTCAACGCAGGAAGTGCTTTGTCACCCAACGGGGCTGCGGTCAACGCGTTCGTCGCAACGCACTTTGCGGCCGCCGCTGGCGTCGTCGCCTGGGCCGGAGCCGAATGGGTCACGCGTGGCAAGGCTTCTTTGTTGGGAGGATGTTCGGGTGCGGTGGCCGGACTGGTTTGTATTACTCCAGCCTGTGGATCAGTGACTGCAATGTCGGGCATCATCTTGGGATTCACCGCCGGAATTGTGTGTTTTCTGGCCTGTACGTCGCTTAAGAAAGTATTCAAATACGATGATTCGTTGGATGCGTTTGGGGTGCATGGCGTGGGCGGAACCGTCGGCGCGATCTTGACAGGCGTGTTCGCCGATCGCACGATCACAGGGCAATTAGAAGGCGATCGAATTGGATTGCTAGAAAGCGGATTTGGCAACTGGACTCAGTTGATCAATCAAGCCGTGAGTGTGTTTGCTTCCGCTGGACTGGCGATTGTCGGAACGTTGGTTCTGTTGATGATTCTCAACGTCACGATGGGACTGAGAGTTTCACCGGAAGATGAGCAGCGCGGTTTGGATGTGACTGAGCACGGCGAAGAAGGCTATATCTTCTTGTAGAGTCTCATTTTAATCGAGTCGTCTCAAAACGGATCAATCAGCCCGGGGCAGCAAATGCTGCCCCGGGCTATTTTTATACGTAGGATGGGCACTTTGCCCGTCGCGAGTGCAATAGGATCGAAAACTTTGAATGTGGCTCAAGTCGACGCTGCACCAATTCATTCCTCGGTCTAAAATGGTCGATCGGCGGAATTCCTGGTTGGTGAATTCCATGTTGAGGTATTTCAGCATTAGCCCCCGTTTCTGCGTTGACCCTAGATAGATCCATGTCTCCCACTGAAAAAACTCTGCAGCAACTACGCGTCGAAATCGATGCCGTTGACCAGCGATTGGTCAAATTGCTAAACGATCGATCCAAATTATCGGTTGAGCATACTCAGTTGAGGCGTGATTCGGGCAGCCGCACGCTGGATCGGTCTTTGGAGTTCCGAGCAATAGAAAATGTTGTCTCTAAAAACAGTGGGCCGATTCCGGATTCGGCTCTGCAGGGCGTCTATCGAGAGATTCTCAACGGGGCGTTTAGTCTGGGCCGGACGACACGCGTGGGTTACCTTGGCCCGCAAGGCACGTTCAGTCACCTCGCGGCGTCACAGTATTTTGGCAAGAGTGTCGATTATGAAAACCTTCGTGCCCTCGAAGGTGTGTTCGAAGAAGTCGCCCGTGGCCACGTTGATTTTGGCTTGGTGCCAATCGAAAACAGCACTGGCGGCGCAATCATTGAAACATTGGATTCGTTTTCGGAATACTTTGGGCGCGTGACCATCTGCGGAGAAATTCGCTTGGCAATTCAATTTGGGTTATTGGGGAAATGCGATCCTGAAAACGTCAAAGTGATCTACTCCAAAAGCGAAGCCCTCGCACAGTGCCATCAATGGTTGACTAAGCACTATCCTGACGCTCAACGGATCCCTGCGCAAAGCACGGCAGCAGCGGCCGAGATCGCGTACTTGGCCAATTCCTCGGATGGCGTGGCGGCGATTGGATCCAGCAAAGCGGCCGAGCTGTATGGTTTACAGACCTTGTACGAGGGAATTGAAGACTGCGAAAACAACATCACGCGGTTTCTAATTCTTGCTCGCCAAGAAACGCCGATTACGGAGAACGACAAGACGTCATTGATGTTTACTTGTTCGGATCGGCCGGGATCGTTGGTTGATATTCTCTCGGTGTTCAAACGCAATGCGATTAACCTGAGCCACATCGAAAAACGACCCAGCCGAGAGGTCGGTACGGAATATACTTTTTTCGTTGACATGCTGGGCCATGCCCAAGACGGCCGGATCGCCGAGATCTTGGGTGAAGTTCGCGCCCATTGTAAAAACTTGTTCGTCTTGGGCAGTTTTCCTGTGTTCGATGAATCGTTGCGGTATCAGCCAGAATCCGTCTCAAAACAATTTGAAAGTTTGGATGAACTCAATCAAGCCATCGACGCAATGGACGCCAGCGTTTGTGAGCTGATCAACGAGCGAGCAAATTTGGTTGTCGAGGTGGGAGAGTTCAAACGCAAGAGTGACGTACCTATTTACGCTCCGCATCGAGAGCATGCGGTCCTCAACAAGATCAAGTCGTTGAACGAAGGACCGTTGACAGATCGCACGATGGAGTCAATTTACCGCGAGTTGATGAGTGGTAGTTTCGCGTTGGAAAAACCACTAAGCATTGGTTTTTTAGGTCCAGAAGGCGAGTTTTCGCACTTGGCGGCCGTCCGGCATTTCGGTTCGAGTGTCAATTTTGTTCCGTCGCGTGAGATTCGTTCGGTATTCCAACAGGTCGTCAATGATGAACTTGACTATGGCCTAGTGCCGGTTGAAACCAGTTCGGTGGGCGGCGTAAACGAGACGCTTGATTCGTTTATCGACATGCATGAACAGCTGAAAATTTACGGTGAAGTCAAACTGCAAATTCAGTTTTGCCTATTGGCAAATTGTAAGCCGGAACAAGTTCGAAAGATTTATTCCAAGCCGGATGTGTTTGAGCAATGTCGCAACTGGTTGAGTACACAATACCCTCAAGCAATTCGCGTCCCGACCGAAAGCACGGCTCTGGCAGCTCAAAAAGCGAAATCGGAAATTGATGCGGATCCTAATTGTGGGGTCGCCGCTATCGGCTCATTCTTGGCTGGAGAAATTTATGGGCTGCGGCCTTTGTTTGCCGCCATTGAGGATCGTCAGAGCAACATGACTCGATTTTTAATCTTGGCGAAAAGCCAAACGCAGATTTCGGGCAAGGACAAGACTTCGTTGATGTTCACAACGGAAGATCGTTCAGGAGCCTTGGTCGATGTGTTGGAAGTTTTCAAACGCAATGCGATTAACTTAACGCACATCGAAAAACGCCCGAGTCGCCAAGAGAATTGGGACTATACGTTTTTTGTAGACCTTGAAGGCCACCGCGAAGACAGCAAGATTGCCCAGATCATTGGCGAGGCTCGAGCTCACTGCACCAACCTTACGGTGCTGGGAAGTTTCCCGGCGAGTCAGCGGGTGTTGTAGTAGGATCGGCTTCTACCCATCCCACTAGGGAAACAATCCGAATCGGACGATGCTCCAGGCGGCGGCCAAGCCATCTCGCAAGAAACGAATTTTCTTGCCCTCTTCGTAGGTTCGGCCGGTGTAGCTGATAGGGACTTCAGTGACTCGGAATTTCGCTTTGGCAACGCGAGCCGTAATTTCTGGCTCAATGGAGAATCCCCGGCTGATCAATTTTGGCGTGATTGCGTCGATGACCTCCCTGGAGAAAACCTTATGGCCTGTTTCGATATCGGTTAGTTTTAGCCGGGTGAATGTATTTGAGAACTTGGTGAGCAAGTGATTGCCGACGGAGTTCCAATAGTAGCCCGTGCGTTGGTCGGAGTCGCCTAGGAATCGGCTGCCGTAAACGACGTCGGCCCGGCCTTCGATGATGGGCCGAATCAAACGAGGAAATTCGGCAGGATCGTATTCCAAATCGGCGTCTTGAATGATGGCGATGTCACCAGAGGCGAGACCAAGCCCGGCGGTGATTGCGGCGCCTTTGCCGGAGTTGGTGGAGAGCGTTTCGAGGCGAAACTGGTTGTGGTCATCCGTGAACCGCTCGGCGAGCTCGTGTGCGATTTGCGGCGAACGATCGTGGCTGCCATCGTCGATGAGAATGATTTGCTTGCGAATTTCAACTGCGGCGACGCGTTCTATCACGTCCGCCAAAGAATCAGCTTCATTGAAAAAAGGGATCACCACTGACACGACGACGTTCGCGGGAATCACATAGAAACCAGCCTCTTGGCACGCCGATTCGCCCAACGTTGAGCGTTGCTGATCGAACCAAGCCTGCGTCCACGGGACGTGGGTGGGGTGATTGGGATGGTGGGGTGGAGGTGTCATCAAAGGTTGAGATTGAGTTGGGGCGTTGCCATCCATTATGGCTGAGAATTTTGCCCCGGAATTGATTCCGGGGGAATCCGAGTTGGAAATGCGGAATTCCCAAACATCCAATTCGTTGCAATCGGACTTGCTCATCTGGTCAATCGAGTAGGGCTTGCATAGAATCTGGAACTATGAAAGTCGTCTCGCTGCAATCAGGAAGTAACGGCAACTGCTTTTACGTCGAATCCGGAAACGTCAGTCTCTTGTTTGATGCTGGGATCAGCGGAAAACAAGCGGAGGATCGTTTGGCTCGGCATGGGCGAAATATTCGTGATGTCGATGGATTGTTTATCTCCCACGATCACAGTGATCACACGCGGGCAGTCGGCGTGTTCCAACGCAAATTTGGAATGCCGGTCTATATCACTAATCCGACTTTGAAAGCCATTCAACGGAACCAAAAGATTGGCAAATTAGAGCGGGTTTGCTTGTTCACCGCAGGTAATTCGCATTCATTTGGCGATGTAACCGTGCATTCGATCCCGACGCCGCACGACAGCGTTGACGGAGTCGCGTTTGTGGTCGAGGACGCTCAGCATCGGGTTGGGATTCTCACCGATTTGGGCCACGCGTTTGAAGGTTTGAAAGATGTCTTGCGTTCACTCGATGCGGTTGTGATTGAAAGCAATTACGATGAGCAGATGCTGGCGAAGGGGCCTTACCCAGAGCACTTGAAACGTCGGATCAGCGGAGACGGTGGGCATCTATCCAATGAAGACTCGGCGATGTTGTTGAAACAGACACGCACCGAACGGCTCAAATGGGCTTGTTTGTGCCATCTCTCGGAAGAGAACAATGAGCCCGAGCGCGCTCGAGAAACTCATCGACGAATCCTAGGCAATGATTTCCCAGTGCACGTTGCCAGTCGGTATGATACCAGTGAGATGTTTGAATTGTAGTTGGGATTGGTTTTGATCGGAGCGATCTCCAATTCGAGCGAACTCCAATTCGAGCGAACCACATCACAAGCTGGCACTATTGCTTTTCTTGGGCGGCTTGGCTTACGAGCTCGAACAGTCGCTTGATCGCTGGGATTTTTGGGACTTCCGAAGCGTCCACGAAAATGCGAGTCACCCGGGTTCGCGATTCGACCGTGATGCTAAAACCGGGTGTGTTTTGATCGCTATCGGGGGCCCGATTTATTTTTGGGACGTCTTGCCATCGTGTTCGGGCAACCAGATTGTGTAAATCCCATAACGTTTTTTGGCCGATGGTCCATTCGATGTTTTGTTGTTGGTTTGCGGTCGATTCGAATTTGGCAACTCCATTTTTGCTGAACGTCTGAATTCGGCCATCGCTGGTTTTGATCTTGATCTGTTCAAACGCTTGCAGAGCAGCAGGGTCTTGAGCGTTCAAGTTCCCGTCTGAGTTAGGACTTGTGACGAGATCTGGATTGGGACGCATTGTGGGAGTGGTTTGAGTTGGTGCGATCGGAGTTTGTGGTTGGGCTGGGTTGGGTTGGGCCGCTACGCTGGGAAGATCATCCGGCGCTAGTCTCAGGTTTAATATCTCGATTGATTCCACGGCAACGATCCAGCGGTACCGCAATCCATCGCCTCGGAGTCTGCTGAGTTTGCCTTTGATCCTGGCCAAAGAATCTCCGACGGCTCTGGCGGCTTGCATCAAGGCGAGATTGTCTTGGAAATCCAATTCCCAAATGATGTTATCCGCAGCAATCAAGTTCCCCGTGTTAGTCGGACCGGCTGATCGTAGGTTGATTTTGACGCTGCCTACGATTTCAACGGCGACAGACGATTCGCCTATCGGACGCGGATCGACAACTTCGGGCGGGGCTTGGTTGGAAGCGAGAGCTGGTTGGGACTGTTCAACGACTAGTTTGCCGTTGGCGGACTTTCCGTTGACGGTTTGGATTCCGGTTTTTGGAATGACCATGATGAGGTATCCGAACCCAGGCCCCTCCGAGGCCGAAGAGGCGACTTCGAAATTTAAACCGCCCGTGTCGTTTTTGATGAGCCGACTGGTGAACACGGTGCTCGGTCCACGAGCGGTAACGACCAACACCAGCTCGTTCTCAAAATCTACCGTTTCGATGGCTTGGTCGGGTCTCCAAGAGACCCAGAGTTTTTGCCAAGTTCCCAAATCATTAATGACTCCTGAAATAGGAGCGGCATTTTGAAGCGATGCTTCAGCAATTTTTCCAGTGAATTTTCGTTTCAGTTCAACTTTTTCATCCGCCAATCCAACGCTCGAACAGGATAGTGCGGCTACGAGGGTCAGGATGAGGATCAAGTAGGCTGGAATGCGAAACAGGTTTTTCATGGTCGGCACTTATCTGATGGCTGATTGGGCTCGAATGTGAAGTCAAAAGTTTGTCGCTCCGAATGGAAACAACCGCTAGTTCAGGTGCGAAGATCTAACTTCGGAATCAATTGTAGAGAAACGCCGAAGCTTCGAAAGACAAAACTTGACATTGATCTCCACAAATCCGGGATCGTAAGGCAGATTAGCCGGGCGATCGTGGGCAAACACGCTTTCAGCGGAGTTATGATTTTTGATGGAGGCTTTGTGTGAGATCGCTCGTTCGAGTAAAGTTGCTAACCGTCGTTCATCGTCCCGTTCAAGCTGTTTTTCAGCATCAGTCATGCAAGACCCCGCAGAAATCCTGTTGGAAGTATTTGGCCATCCACAATTCCGTGGTCGCCAAGGCGAAATCATCGAGCACGTTTTGGCGGGCCGAAATTGCCTCGTGATCATGCCGACCGGGATGGGCAAAAGTGTGTGCTACCAAGTGCCCGGGATCGTTTTAGCGAGAACCCAAACAAGAACCCAACAGGCTTCGACTGTCGGGTCAAGCAAACGGGAACCCTTGACGTTGGTGATTTCACCGTTGATCGCCTTGATGAAAGACCAAGTCGACTCGTTAATGTCGAAGGGCGTCGACGCGACTTTCGTGAATTCATCGCTGAAACGTCATGAGCGAAATGAGCGTTACCGAAATTTAGCCAATGGCGAATACGATTTGTTGTACGTGACGCCGGAACGATTTCGAAAGCCCGATTTTTGCCAGATCATCGCTAGCCGATCAATCGTCTTAATGGCTGTCGATGAAGCCCATTGCATTAGTGAATGGGGACACGATTTTCGGCCCGATTACACACGCGTGGGAGAGATTCGAGAGTCGCTGGGCAATCCGACCACGATCGCACTTACCGCCACGGCCACCCCTGATGTTCAAGCCGATATCGTTCGGCAGTTGAAACTAAATTCTGATTCGATCGATTGTTTTCACGAAGGCATCGACCGTCCAAACTTAAGTCTCGAGGTGACACAAACCTGGGACGATGATGCCAAGTTTGAATTGATAGTTGAAACCAGAGCTCGGCTACCGGGAAGTGGGATCGTATACTTTACGTTGATCCGCAAGTTGATGGAGTTTAGCGAACAACTGTGGGAGCGCAACGTTCCACACTTGATCTATCACGGCGATTTGCAGCGAAATCGGCGTCGGGATCTTCAGGATTCGTTTATGAAGGAGCCTGGCCATTTGGTGTTGGCAACCAATGCGTTTGGGATGGGCGTCGACAAAGAAGACATCCGCTACGTACTGCATGCAGATTTGCCCGGCTCGTTGGAGTCGTACTATCAAGAGATCGGGAGGGCAGGGCGAGACGGACAACCTTCCGAGTGTTTATTGATGTATGACGAGCGTGACTTGGCGACGCAGATGGAGTTCATGCAATGGAGTAATCCGGATGCCGAGTACTACCAACGCGTTTACGATTTTCTCACGATCGAATTGGAACAGATCAATGCGTTTGGCCTGGATTGGTTGCGCGAGCGATTGCACCACAAGCAAAAACACGATCGTAGACTTGAAACGACGCTCGCCATGCTCGATCGTTGGGGCGTGATCCGAGGTAACCGACAATTTCCGTTGCATTTAGAAGTCATCAGTGAATTGCCGCTGCGACTGCGCGACGCGGAGAGAATTGACAAAAAACTCAAACGAGACCAAACGAAGCTTTATTCCATGTTGCAATATGTCAAACATGAAGGCGACCGAAAAAAATTCATCCATGAATATTTCGGAATCTTCGACTCGTAGCTTTGTTTTAGCTGAATTTTTTGGATAGCCGTTTTGATGGTAGCCAAGGTTGTGCTTCAGGCACAGTTCGTGGCAGGTACGGCCTTTTAGCTGCGAGACGATAGATCGTTTAACGATTAGCCGGCAGGCGACAGTGCCAAACGCCGAGCGTTTGTATGCCACACGCCGAGCGTTTGTATGCCACACGCCGAGCGTTTGTATGCCACACGCCGAGCGTTCGAAGGAGTGGGCGATTGGCCCTTGAAGGCAAGCCACTTACGCATTCGGGCTACCAACGCTGTCGCTTAGGATCGCTCGATCAATAAATGTTCGATTTGGATGTAGCCGGACTGGCAACAGTTCGGGATTCGCAGATGGTTCTCCCGAAGTCTTGCAACGCCGGCTACGAAAGTAATTTGTCGAACGGCCTTTAGCCGGCCATGAGATCAACAAACCATGTTGTTTCAAATTGTGGTGAGTATACGAAGAGCTCCCAAGGGGAGGGTGTTTCTAGCGGCGACGAAACAAAATCCGTTGACCAAAAATCGAAGTGCCAAGTTGCTGAGGGGCAACCGTTGTTCGGTTCACGCCCCGACGAACTGTATTACCGTAAAAATGCATCGGCCGTTGGGGCCGTTGCTCGATTGGCAAATTGCGGATGATGTCGCGATCTGCACCGCGTGCGATCACATAAGGGTAGTAACTATGATCCTGGGCTTGGCTCGTCGAAACGAAAAAACCTTGGGCCAAGCAGGCTAGAACGATGCAAGGCACAAGTGTAACTACAGATTTTTTAATTTGCATGGCGTAATCTCCAAAGTGAACTCGAGAACCGAGGTTGTCGGACACAAGTGAACGACGTTAGGCGGGATGAAACTTGTTTCCAACGATTGATTTTTTATCGGTTGTCGGATATCTGTTAGTCTAGTTGACTTCTTTTCAGCGTCAATTGTTGAATTATTGTAGTGAACGTCCATTTCTGAGATTGAGTAAAGCAAGGGGCGAGTGGCGATTAAGAGCAGCCGTGGAAGGCAAAAATTGGCTCCACCTCACTGCCGCGTCGGGCTGCCATTCTTTCCCTTGGCTCGGTGTGTTGGAAAAGTCACAGCCTCGTCCGGTTACCATAGCCAAATTTTTCTAGCGGATAGATACATGAACCAGAAGAAGAAAACGGAATTGTCGAGTGATTTGAATCGTCGAGATTTCTTGGCCAAAACTGCCGCCGCAACGAGTGCGGCGATGGCCGTTTCCATGGTTCCGTCAGCGGTGACTGGGGCGACGAATCCATCTCGCTCGTTCACTCAATTCAATTTTGCCCAGTCGGATTCGAGGGTGCATGGGAGCGATTGGCAAACGCTCAATCCGGGGTATTGGAAAATTGAAAATGGGGCGCTCCGACGTAGGTTGAGCAACTATGGCGATCGAGCGCGGCGAACGGGGTTTCCTTTTCACGCGGAGACCCATGGTTTTGAATTTAAGACTGAATATGATCCGTCACTGGCCGACGGCATCATCTATTCAAATCACTGGAATCTCAAGGGCTCCTATTCGATCAAGTCGGCGTTCACGTTTCGTGGTCCGCGTCCAGAATCTCAAGACGGTGACGATCCGAGTTGGCAAATGTATCAACCAGGATACGGGCTGATGGGAGTCGCGGTGGGTTCGAGTTCGGTCTTCGAAAGCTATGATCGGGCCAAAGACGTGTTGAGAATTGTTTGGAATGATCAGAACCAATTGCAAATTCTCGGCGGAGCCAAACGCAAGCGAGGATCCCAAACTGGCAACCAAGCGAGTCAGGATCAGGTGCTCCAATCTACCACCGCTCCATCGCTTGCCGTTGGCGATCAAGTTGCCATGTCGGTCAGCGTTGAGCCGATCAACGATCGACAATCTAGGCTGACGGTAGAGTTTGCCGTCAAGGGCCAAGCGACCACGCTCAAGCACGTGGCGCCGACTGAAAAGTTCGAGGGCTATGCGGGAATTGTCTCCAGAGGCTTGATCGATTTCGAGGTCAATCAGTTCGAAGTAGTGCCTGGTGAGAACAAACCATTGAACGTGGGCGTGGCGGATTGCCTCGTTTGCTATCCACTGGGCGATACTTTGAAACAGGTTGACGGAACTTGGGTTGTGCGGTTTGTCGGGATGTTCTCATCTGACGGCGCGTCGATTGAGATCCGTGTGAGCGACTCAGAGTCACCCGCTGGCGGCTGGCAACAAGTCGAGGTGGCAGGAACGGGTGAAATTGTAGACAACGAATGGCGGAGAAATACGGCCGTGATCGATGTTGCGTTGCCGCGCAATCCCGCTGAATGCCATTTGTTCTACACGGTCTGGAAAGACGGCGTCGATGTGACGGCCGACGACCGAGTGAACACCGACGCTTGCGGGCCTGGAACTGGTTTGGTGGGCGACGTACCGGCGACCGGTGGCTATGTTGGCCGACTGCCTCAATTGAAAGCTCCCTATAAATTGTGTGGGCTGAGCTGTCACGCGATCAACTCGGGACTCCAAGAGCGGACGAATACCGGCTGGAAGATGACCGGCGGCAGGGATGCTTGGCAAGTCCGGGATCAGCCTACCGTCGAAGCCTACAAACATCTCGACGACTACGATTTCCAAGTCATGGTTTGGGAAGATGATGTTTGGTACATGGAGTTGCTGCTGTATCCGCCTAGTACAGACGATGCCTACAAGATCGTGGCGCTTTCAATTTGTGGTCCAACCAGTCGCTGGCAAATGATGCGGCACTGGAACGTGATCAACCCGGGTGATCACGACTACGGAATGGATGATGTCAAAGGACCTGAACAGCTTGCGGTTCGAAAAACGGAGGGGCTTGGTCAAGATTCCTCTTACCTGCGTCGTAATTTCCAAATCGTTCATCACTTGACAACCGGTGCCGAGGAAGTGGACCCCTACGAGAATCCGAAGAAGTGGCGAGCTTGGAAGATGCCCAACCGCGACTTCACTTTTGTCGTGCTCGATTCAAGGCTATGGCGGAGCAGCCAAGACGTTGATATGTGGGATGATCAAGGTTGGAATCAGTTCAAGAGTCTTTATGATCGGACGGATCCTACGCGCAGCCTGTTGGGAGAAGAGCAATTCGGATGGCTGCAGGAATTGTTGTCGACCGATTCGTCACCTTTGATTTGCTTAACCGGCGTCAATGGACTGCATACCGTGTGGGCAGGCGCTAAAAACGGGAAGACGGCCAGTCAAGATCATCCCAAGCATTTTTCTCAACGAGACCGCGTGACCGCTGATTATGCCGGTTGGGTAAAAGCCGGTTCGGATCGCGTGATCGAACTGTTGGGGTCGCGTGACGGGATCACCTCGGTTTACGGAGATGTGCATAACGGGTGCATCATGAAGAACGTGGATCATCGCGTCATTGAATGCAGTTTTGGACCTATTGGTCGAAGTGGCGGTCGAGCATTGATTCCTGGTTTTGGGCCTCGGATGAAAGACGTTGATGAACGGGATGTTGAGATTCACTCGCTCTACCACGCTCAATTTGCCGGACCCGACCAGACAGCACACAAAAAAGACGATCCCTTTTACTGGAATTTTCTTGAAATGGAATTTGATCCTTCGAAACCCGGTCGCAAGATTGGAATGCGAGTGAGAAATCTCGTCGATTCACCTACCGAATCGCCCCGAGGAGGTGGTGCGTTGGAAACAACCGCCGTGGAAACTGGGCGATTGCCGACTTGTAGTCTGTCGCCGCTCGAGACGTTGCCAAACGCAGACGTTTACTTCACCGAAACCAATGGTAAACCGATCCGTGGGACAAGAAGCGACGCATCCGGCGTCGTTGATGTGGAGGGATTGGTTGACGTTTTGCCTGGGACCCAAGTCGTTGTCAATGCATTTGATGGACAACGGTCGCACTCGCAAGTGATTGAGACTCAACCGATTGAGAAGTGAATGGCCGTGATTTAGGGCTACGCGTCACTGTAGGATGAGCACGTTGCCCGTCGTGAGCACAATAGATACCCAAGTTACATTCGGGCAGCAAATCCCGGACCCTGAAATTGTAGATCGGAGCAAGTCAGTTGGATTACGATTGGGATGAGGATGAATTGGACGACGAAGTTGAAGAAGAATCCAATTCGTTGGAGGAAGAGGCGGGCTACGTTTGCAATTCTTGTGGCGAAGAAATCGTCGTTCCGCTTGACCATTCGCAAGGTCAGCAACAGGAGTACGTTGAAGACTGTCCGGTATGTTGCAATCCCAATGTGATATTTGTTGAGTTCGATCCTGAAGGCGTGCCCAATGTTTGGAGCAAGGCGGAGCAGGATTTGAATTGAAAGTGATGGGTGACATTTCGTTTCGAAGATGGCATTTGATTTCGCGAAGCGGAAGGTAGCCCGACGCTTAAAGACCTGTAGATTAAGCGGCCGACTTGGTGCCCGAATGCGTAATCGAGGGAGAGCCCTTGTTGGTTCTTCACCATCAAGGTGGCGCAAGTCTCGGTCGCACGTCAAAAAACACGATTTCACATCAACTTCTACGATTCATAGCAATTTTCTGACTTGAGAAATTCGCTCGATCAACTCTCCTAACATGATCGCTGTGGCTCCCCAAACCTTGTGCTCACCAACTTGATACAACGGGGCTTGCTTGATATCGCCGTTGTCTAAAACGATATTGCCAACGACTAACGTCGCTGGGCGTAAGAGTCGATCGATTGCAACCTCGATGATTTGAGCGACTTCGGATTCCGAGCGAATGAACGAGGGCGGTTCGTGACGCCAACCGACAAATGGCGTTACGGTGAAGTCGGAAGGTGGGATGTAGACCGGTGTCAGGCGGCCGCAAAGATTGATAGAGTCCGGACTAACTCCGATCTCTTCGAACGTTTCTCGGATCGCGGTTTGTGGCAACGTTTCTCCTGTGTCTTGGCTGCCACCAGGGAAACTAATTTGATTGGCGTGTTTGGACAGATTGGCGTGACGTTTGGTCAAAACTAGATGGGCTCCGGTGACCGTTGGATAGACCAAAACGAGAACCGCCGCGATTCGTCCAGTACCTGGCAGGTCTTGGGGCCGAGAGGCCGGCCGATTTAGCTCGGGAACATCTGCTTTGGGTCGCCAATTTTCAAAGCCCTCAAGGGTCATTGCGGCGGACAAAAGTGATTGATTGAGAGGCTGTGTCATCTTGATTGTTGGCTCGGCGCTGGATGGTCTGTAAAATCATGGGTTGTGGGTGTGGCGAATTGCTGGCAGCGTTTCGTCGCACATGAGAACGGCATTTACCAACCGCCACCAGCTCCTCCACCTGACGAGCTGCCGCCACTGAAACCACTGCTGCTTCCTCCTCCACCACCGCCGAAACTACGGTTGCTACTCGATGATGACTTGGTCAGTTTAGGTGTGCGATAGTGGTGGACGCTGTGATAGCGACAGCTTTTACAGTCTTCGGTGACGCGGACGTTTCCACCGCGGCTGTAGTTCGCCTGCACGATCGTCTTTTCGACTTTGAGGACCGTCAAATACCAGCATTTTGGGCACTTGGAATAGCGTGTGAACAAGCGGCCATAGCGAATTTTGTTGACGGATTCACATCTTAAGCAGGCCCAGATATCGTAGTCTACACTCCCGAGATGTTCCTCTGTCTTTTCTGAGTCATTGAGGAATTCGTCGTCTTGGTCTTCTTCTAGGCGAACCAATTCATCATCGCAGGTCTCGCAATAGCGTGGTCGATAGCGCATGTAATATCGACCACCAATTAACAATCCGACTCCTCCAACGAGTCCGCCACCGCAAAGCCAAGGGATCCAAGTCACGGGCCCTCGTTGTCGCTGCCGGGCACCGGGTACGTATTCTATTCCAGAGACGGAAGGCAACCTTGAAGGCGCATCAAGATCGGCTACCGAAAAAATTCTGGTGGCACAGGCCCGAATGCCTTCGTAGATTCCAGAATCACCATCGCCCTCTCGAAATCGAGGCAGAATCGTATCGTCAACGATTTGCTCCGCTATCCGAATGTTTCCTGGCGTATCGATTCCATCCCCGAGTTCAATCCAAGTTTTTCGATCGTTCGTGGCGATCAAGAGCAAGATTCCGTTGTTGCGCCAGACGTTAGGCGCTCCAGGAATACCCGCCGAGCCAACGGTCCAATCGTTGAACAATTGAGTCGCGAACGCTTGCTGGCTCACTCCATTGGTCGTCGGAATGACGACCACGCACATTTCCCGCTTGAGTCGATCGTTGATTTCATCACAGACGATGTTGACGAACTTGACAGTTTCAGCGGAGACCGTTCCGGAATTGTCTACGATCCAACCCGTGGGGCGCGGCGAGACAATTCCCGAGCTGGAGACTCGTTGTCCTTGCCCTAGGCAGCAACAGCCCGCCCCCCATGAGATGCCGATCAAAATCAGCGGCATCACAAGGAGGCGAACATTTTGAAGCAAATCAGGAATCATGTGTTCTTCAATTTGACAATTGGCGAAAAAGCCGGGATGGCGAACCGGCTCTTTGGCCAGAATGACTTGGTTGAGTCATTCTATCAAATTGTTCAGAATCAAATAACACGAGACTCCTGGGCGAGCGTTCCCTTGGTTTTTCAAGGCAGTCCGTCTCGTTCATGGATGAGAGTTCGACTTGGGATAGTCAGCTGCGAACTATTGTCGGCTGCCGGCAGATTTTAAGGTCGCAATTAGAACATTGGGACGCCGCATGCCGTTGATGGTTTCGGTCCTGTTTTCGAGCGATACCAATCGCTGTTTTGGGACGATTTGTTTAAGCGATGCCAACGTTTCTTCTGGAGGTGTCATACTGACCGAGACTTTTGACAAGTATTGAGTGGCTGAGAGATCTTTCGGATTCAACCCGATGTCGTCGATGGAAAAAGATTCGACCTGAATTTCGACAACGCGATCAAACATTTTAATATCGTTTTCGGAACAAAAGTTTTGCATCCACTCAGGGCCTTGATAGTCGACGACTACCCTAACTTGCTGACGGCTTCACCTTAGAATTAAGGTGAGTGGGTTGAGCTGACTTTTTTGAACGATCTCAAAATGGACCTGGGATTCTGCCGCTGAATTCCTGATATTGTCAATTGTCATGAGCTCTCGTTGATGCTGTACGTTGGCGTTCGTCAGCCAAGCGATACCGGCCGAAACTACCAGCACAACCGCCAAAAAAGTGCGTAGGCTGAAACGGAAAACACGAGACCATTTTCTATTTTTCATCGAGCCATTCCTTGTGCAAAGCATCGCGGTTTGGGTGAACGATGGCACTCAGCAATATGTGTAAACCCAAACCCAGATGAAGAACCGACTATAAAATTCTACGTTCGACATTGAGATTAGTTTGATGTTTTCTTGCGGATTTCTGCAAGACTGATTCTCAAGATGGCGATTCACTCGAAAACGACAGTAGATTACCTTTTCGACCCGAACAGCTCGCGTTTAGTGTAACGAACGACACAGTCGAGTGGGGCATGCATAAAAGGCGACCGAAGTTCGGTGCAGCTGTTGTAGAAAGCACAGGCTTTGTGCCGTCAGAAAATCAACCGACTAATTCGCAAAACCTCGAATCAAATGACTGACCAAAATCAAACGATTCATCGCGCTCGCCTAGCGTCGTTCGACTGGCAAAACGCAAATCCGGCTGGAATGAATCCCAAAATATCCATCCAAATCATAGATCTAGATGGGTTAGGCATTTCTTCGTGACCAAGGGATCGTTTCGTCTTCCATTACTTTTTCGGGGGGTGATTGCCAGATGACTTGGAGTATTTACCACTGGCCGTCCTCTTTGACCAAATGAAACATGTCTGTTCCTGAGGCTGCTGTCAGTTTCGCGCAGGCGATTTCGTCCATTACATCCAACGTTATGTATGATCAGATCAAGGACGGTTGTCAATTTATCGATTGGAACAGTTTTCGAATGGGCTAGGCTTGGTCTCATCCACGCTGTGATTTTGTGGATCGAGAGCCCTCCCTCGCTGTCGCATTCGGGCGACCATTGCTGACGCTTGACCGGATTTTAAATCAACAAGCTTCTACTTCGTCGCTTTACCTCTAGGGTCACAGCCTCGACGAGCAAATTTGTTCATCCTACCGTTGGGGTGAGATACGTATTAAGCGCCGGGAACCCAGTACAGTAGAAATAACGCGACGACGGAAATCACGATCCCGACGTAGGTTCTGCGATTCAGTTGTTCGCCCAAGAGTCCGATCGCGACCAACGCAGTTAGCACAATGCTTCCCGCGCTGGCAACCGGGAATACGATGAACCCAACGAGATGCTCAAGGGCTCGAAGGATAAAATGCGTTTGGAAGATATTTGCAAGTCCCATCAACGTTCCGATTACAATTTCCATTCGCATGGGAATCTTCCGGCGATAGACCAACCAGCAGAGGGAGGGAATCGCGGCAATCGAAAACGCCGCCAAGATGAAAGCTGGTCGCTGTTCGGGCTGGCTGACGTGCTTGAACGCTTCTTGAGCCATGCGGCTAAAACCACACAGCAGGAAAAATACAAACAAGACCGTGGGAACGATCCATTTCGGTCGAGCTTGGCCTTCTTCGCTGGCTCGATTGGTATGGGCACCGATCAACGTTAGCGAGAATAGTGCGAGGGCGATGCCAATCGACTGAATCAAGTTCGGCTGATCGCTCCAGTAGATCGCTGCAAATCCAATTGGCAACAGAATCGAAAGCACGCTGACCACCGTGGTGCTGGAGGCGCCCACTTTTTGAATTGAGAAGATCGCGAAAAAGAAGGCGATGAAGTAGATCCCGCCCATCGAGCCACCAGACCATAACGCTCCGCTAGACACGGGTGTTGGGTTGGAGATGAGAAAAACCGGAAGAATCACCAACGCGGCAACGATATAGTTAATCGCGCCGATGATTATGACATTCTCGCTGCCGCGAACTTGTGCCCATTTGATGAACAACGTAAACGACGAAGCAAAAATAATGTGGAGTAACAAGTCGAACATGGATGTCTCAGAAAATGGTGGATTTCAAGGATATCCGAGACATCCGGTGAGTGTAAGTTCTCGCCAATATTGAATTGCGGTGTGGGTAGAGTTCACTTGGAAGAGGCAGGTAGAACGGGAAATATTTATGCGTAACTTCGGCCAACGTAAGAGGTTGAATACACGGGTATTCCTGGAAAACAGGCCATTAGTTGGCGATCGCTGCTGAAATACGTCAAACTATTACTGAAATAGCTTGTCCTGAGGGCGGCACGTTGGCGTGTTACCATCTACGAGGCCCAATTTATTTGAAACAACAAAAATAAAAGAGAGATTGATAGTGAACAAAACAAAAATGATGATGTTTGCCACCGCCATGATGTTTTGCTTGGCGAGCACTGTAATGGCTCAACCCGGTGGCCAACGTGGCGAGCGTGGTGGACAAGGCCGTGGTGGTCCTGGTGGTGAGCGTGGTGGTGAGCGTGGTGGACAAGAAGGCGAGCGTGGCGGCCCAGGCGGACAGCGAGGCGGCGGCGACATGAGCCAGATGATGAAAATGATGCCCGTGTTGGCTGCCCTCGATGCCAACCATGATGGCGTGCTTTCTAAGTCCGAGATCAAGAACGCGACAGCAGCTCTTAAGAAGCTTGATAAGAACGGTGACGGCCAATTAGATGAAACCGAAATGCGTCCCAAGCGACCCGAAGGTGGACGTGGTGGAGCTGGCGGAGCTGGCGGTCGGGGTGAAGGACGCGGAGGTCCTGGAGGTCCTGGCGGTGAAGGCGGCCGTGGCGGTCGCGGTGGTGCTGACGGAGCCAATGGAGCCAATGGCAATCCTGGCGCAGACATGATGACTCGCATCATGGCTAACGACAAAGACGGCGACGGCAGAATCAGTGAAAGCGAAGCCCCAGAGCGGATGCAGACCATGTTCGGTCGACTTGATGGCAACAGCGATGGCTTCGTCGACAAAGAAGAACTGCAAGCGATGGCCGAGCGAATGGGTGGCCGTGGCGGAGCCGGAGGAGCCGGAGGAGCCGGCGGTCGACGCGGCGGCGGTGGTGGTGAAGCAGGAGCCGGCGGTCGACGTGGCGGCGGTGGTGGCGAAGGCGGCGGTCAGCGTCCTAAGCGAACCGATTCTGATAACGACTTCTAGTTTTGATAGCAGTGATTTGCCAATCGTTGCGATTGGGTGATCGCACCTTGTGAGATACTCACTTAACACGCCTGATAAATTTTTCGGGCGTGTTTTTTTGCGCATTTATTTTAAACAATTGGCATGCTCGACGATGAGGTTTGATCGCTAACCGACTTCAACGCCCCTGAAGGTTTGCGTCATGAATTCAGGAATCTTCATGGAGGAACGTTGTTTTTCGATCGACGAAATTGGCTGCGGGGAGAATTGGGGTTAGACTGATCCAATTCAAATCAAATTGCTTCCAGGAAGATTGCCGTGTCGAATCTGAATTCAAACAACTGCACCCGATGGTTGGCCTTGGCGATGGTGCTCTTGAGTTGTGCGTCAATTGCCGCCCAAGAAAATGGAAGCGGAGTGGTCGATCGGACTTCGAAAATGGAGTTGATATCGACGGAGTTTGGAATGGCTGACGGAGCCGCTTGGGATGGTTTTTCTTTGCTCATTCCGGACGTTAAGGGTGAAAAACTGTTTCGATACACGCCGACGAAGGATAAGTTCCAGACGGTGCTCGCTAAGTCCGGACGGTTGAGTGCGACTTACTTCAACCATGGGCGACTGTTCCTGTCTGATAACCAGAATGGCGAAATCGCGTTTCTTGACGGTCAAGAAAAAGTCACGGTCGCCAAGTTTGACGAGATCAAACAGCCCAATGAAAAACCTTATCGACCCAACGATTTAGTTGTCGACCAACAGGGCGGAATGTACGTGACGTTTACGCCGCAGAGTAAAGTGATCTACGTGGGTGTGGATGGCACGCAAGTTGTCGCGGTTGAGAACATCAAAACACCCAATGGGATCACGATATCTCCCGATGAAAAAACGCTATACGTTTCCTCTTTTGTGCCGAAGCAATTGTGGGCATATGACATCACCGGTCCGGGGCAAACGGCGAATGGTCGTAGGTTGGCGAGCATGGACCCGAGCCCCGAGCGTGGAGCCGATGGGATGACGGTCGACCGAGCCGGCAACGTTTATTGCACGGGGCCGAAACACGTTTGGATTTGGTCGCCGTCGGGGAAACTAATCGAGAAACTGGCGTGCCCGACGAAGCCGATCAATTGCACGTTTGGTGATCAGGATATGCGAACGCTGTACATCACGGGTCCGGGTGGGCTGTATCGTCAGCGGATGATGATTCCCGGTCGGTCTGCCGAACCGGCGTCGCTTGAATTGCTTCCTGAGTCCAAGCATCCCAAAACGCAACCGGCATGGAAGCTCGATACAAAATGCCCAGCCGACGTGAAGGCAAACTTGAACGTGGTGTTTGCTCAGGTTGGAGAGCGGAAACTTCTCGCTGATATTTTCGTACCGGAATCCGCCACCGCCGAACAGCAGAAGCCGGGTGTGATCGTCGTCCATGGCGGTGGATGGAAAAATGGAGACAAGACCAAGTTCCGGGCGTTGGCGATTGAACTGACGCGGCGAGGTTATGTCGTGGCTGCGATTGAATATCGATTGAGTTCAGAATCTGCGTTTCCGGCGGCTGCATTTGATTGTAGTGCGGCCGTTAGGTTCCTCCGAGCCAACTCCGATAAGTATTTCGTTAACGCTGAAAAAATCGGTGCCGTGGGCGGGTCGGCGGGTGGACACTTGACGGGCTTGATGGCCTCCGGCGGCGGCAATCCGAAACTTCAAGGCGACGGAGGCAATGCTGATCATTCCGCTCAAATTCAAGCCTCCATCGTGATGGCAGGGCCGATGGAGATGACCACCGGCTCGGTGGCAGAGCGGTCGGTCAAGCTTGATTCCAATGCCAACGTCTGGCTGCGGGGCTCACTCGAAGAGAAGCCTGAGTTGTATCGATTGGCCGACGCCCATCTGCAAATCGACACATCGACTTGTCCCATTCTGTTTCTGGTCGGCGAGCACGACAATCCATCCCGAAACGAACCCTCACGCATCAAGTTGAAATCGTTGGGAATCGAAACAAGTGTCAAGATCGTTGATGATGCCAAACACGGTTGTTGGAATCGAATGCCTTATTTCGAATCGATGGTTGAGGAGATGGATGTGTTTCTTTCTAGGTATTTGAAGGACTAGTTTGAAATGCAAGGTGAGCAGTGATCCTGTCAGGATCAAGTGTCACCGTTCGCTCCGTCGAAAGAGTACTCAACGACGTTTTTTCTCGCTGGCACAAATAATTTGACTGATCGTGACTGATCATCCCGTTAACTCGAATAATGGTCTGATGCGTTTGCGCATTCTGATTTTTGACAGTGACACTACGGTCCGATTTGGGGTGGTCTGCAGATTGCAGCTTCTTACGCCGGTTTTCTAGGCGGTCGTTACTCTTACCTTTCGTCCGTTTTTAAAATGGAGACTGGGATGCCACGGGAGGGGAAAACATAGTTGTTGGCTACATCAGGGTTGCAACGACTAGCCAGAGCAGCGACGGCCAGAAGAAAGACATCACTGAAGAACCGATGAGACGTCGGAACTGATTTCACCGCGACTTACCATCTATCTGAGGCGACGTCTCTCGCGCGGCAAGCAATCGAATAAAGTACTAGAAACGATACGCCCATTTTAGTTGACGGCCTTTGCCGAGCATTTGAACTCGGGTTTTACTGAGTCAAGTGCCTTTAATGGCTCCTGACCCCTTTTTTGTCTCGGTGGGTTCTGCAACAGGAAAAAGACCGGGCTTCGTTTTTAATGTGCTAGTGGCGACGAAGATATTCCGATACCAATTGATTGCCTGTGTTGGTGAGAATTTTCGCTCCACCATTCCGTTGCTTGAACAATATCTTGTTCAACGGTAGGTGCATCACTCGCCACTGTAGGCAGTGGTGAGATGCGGTGTATGTCCAGCCATTCAATCAATTCTACTCTATCGATCTCGTTGAGATAAACCTCGTAGAGATCATCTGCGATGGGTTGCCACGAACGGTCGACACTAAATCGATCATAGTGATTTGGTTCGGCCACCGTCGACAGGGAGATTGATGCCGTTGATGTACGAGGCTTGATCGCTGGCGAGGAAGACGATGGCGTTAGCGATTTCTTGAGGGGCCGCGAATCGTTTAGCCGGTACCGAGTTTCTCATCGATTCTGAAACGGCGTCGACCGACTGGCCCGTCTTGTTGGCTTTGTTCTCAATGATGGAAGCCAGTCGCTCGGTTGCGGTCGCGCCAGGTAGCACGTTGTTGACCGTGATTCCAAATTTCCCTAACTCGTTGGCCAGCGTTTTTGACCAGCTAGCGACGGCTCCACGAATCGTATTCGAAACGCCCAGTCCATCCAGCGGTTGTTTGACGGACGTCGAGATCACGTTGATGATTCTGCCAAAGCCCGCCTCTTTCATTCCGGGAACGACAGCTTGAGTCAAAAGGTGGTTGCACTTGAGGTGTTGCGTGAAAGCCGATTCAAACGCCTCGAGTGTGGCGGCGAAAATTTCACCACCGGGAGGGCCTCCCGTGTTATTGACCAGTATGTGAAACGGTTGGCCGTTTTCGATTTTCGCTTTCGCTTGCTCAAACAGCGATTCCGGATTCTGGAAATCTGCGACCAAAACATCGTGTTGTTGGCCTTGGCTGGTGTCGAGTTCGCTCAAAACCTCATTGAGCCGCTCTTCGTTTCGTGCGGCCAGCGTTACATTCGCTCCTGCCAGAGCCAGTGCGATGGCCGCAGCCTTGCCGATTCCTTGGGTGCTGCCACAGACAAGTGCGTTTTTGTTTTTCAAACAGATGTGCATTCAGATTCCTTTTTAATTGGTATATTTCATTGTAAGCAATTTTTCTGCCGGTACCCATTCCCACGAAATCGACACGATAGATTTTCATCAGGCATTCATGGATCGCAAACTACGCATCAACGGCCACTCGCATCTGCTTCCTTACCCGGAAGAGATTCCTCAATTCCTCAAAGAGAATGAGATCTTTTGGGTGGATGATGACCGAAAGTACATGCTCCAGAAAGACTGGAAGCGTCCGGTCACGGATTCGAGTTTCTTCCTGGAGGATAAACTGGAATGGATGGAGCGCTACAAGCTTGACCATGCCGTCGTCTTGACGCTCTCGCAGCTCTATGGAAACGGGCTTCGGCTGGAGAAAATGAAAAAGGCACTGCGATTCCAAAATGATTTCAACGCCAAAATTCAGCAAGAGAACCCTTCGAAATTCACCTGTGGGTTTGTGGTCCACCCAGGTTACATTAACGGCGCGATGTGGGAGATCCAACGCTGCGTCGAGGAACTAGGGCTGAGATTGTTGTGTTTGCCGACGCACTACATGGACACGATCGGTTCGTGGCAGTGCATTTTCGATGAAGAGAACGAAAAGATTTTTGAGTTGTGCGACAAATACAACTTGGCGGTCGAGGTGCATCCTTACGACGGCGAGAAATTTGTCAAATTGGAAAACCGAGCTTGGAGATTTCATTTGATTTGGATGTTAGCCCAATGTGCCGACGCCTATCATTTCCTGACCCTCAAGGGTTACCAAGAGACGTACCCGAATATGCGAGTGTGTTTTGCCCACGGGGCACAACTGGCTCAGATTAATCTTGGCCGGCGGATTCAAGGATTCGACGGTCGACCGGATTTGTTCGAAGACATGCAGCATCCGCGAAAAGCCGTCGGACACCGCAATATTTTCTTTGATACGCTTGTCCACGATACCGGCTCATTGAAACTCTTGATCGAGAATCAAGGAACTGATCAAGTCATTTTGGGACTTGACGATCCGTATCCGTTGGGCGAAATGGAGTCGGAATCCCAGTCGTCTTATCCGGGCAAGATTCTTGATCTTGCGATTGAGCGGGAAATTATCAATGAAGCTGAATACGACTCGATCTGGTCGAATAATGTCATCCAATGGTTGTGCGGGGATGATGAGGCCGAGAAAAAGCGGTTGATCGACCGCATTACGGGCTGATCGTCCTAACGACACGAATGTCAAAAAGGTTTTGAGCAAACGGTTGCGATGGCATAAGAGATCCCTCAAAATCTTAGTGAGTCGTTCACTTCGAGGATCCCATGTCTCAAAATTCAGCGCCCTTAAAACCAGTCGGTGCAACTGTTTCAGAACGCGTCGCCGAGGCGAGTGTTGATGAATCGGATGCGTTGAAGAGATCAAGTGCTTCGTCTCAGCGATATTCTCGTTACAAGGCCGTGATTGAATTCGCGTCGCTCCAGCCGCGTTTTGAGTTGGTTGATATCAAACATGCGTGCTGTTCGGAAAATCCGGGCTTCGTGACGCGGATCGTGAATGAACTGGAACAACATGGATGGATTGTTCGAGAGTCGAGCGACAGCAAGTCGTATGCTTGGAATCCCGGTCGAAAATTCTCGGTCAATCGATGGTTGGACGAGAAGTTATTTGGGACTCAGATCAAGGAATCGCCAGAACAAGAGCGACCTCGAGAGCGATTGTTGTCGAGCGGCGTTGAGAATCTGACCAGCTCAGAGTTGATCGCGATTTTGATTCGCAGCGGTCGGCCTGGCGAATCGGCAGTGATGGCTGGCCAGAAGATCGCCAAGTCGTTTGATGGGCGTTTAGAGGATCTGCCAGCCGCTGGGCGGGCGGAACTCAAAGAGATCAGCTGCGCCGTCGAGAAAACCGCCTATTGTCAAATCATGGCCGGCATTGAGTTGGGGCGACGCGTGGCGGCGCGTTCGGACGACCAACTCACGGTCAAGATTTCGTCTAGTTCCGACGCGATTGAATTTTGCCAGCGTTTTTTCGCCCGCTTGATCTCAGATGCGAAACAAGAAGAGTTTCACATTGTCACGCTAGACACCAAAAACCAAGTCATCGATACGCATCAGGTCACGGTCGGGACGTTGGATGCGAGCCTCGTTCATCCGCGAGAGGTCTTTCGGCCGGCCATCAAAGACGCGGCGTCCTCGGTGATTTTGGTCCATAACCACCCGTCTGGGGATCCAACACCCAGCCGAGAAGACATTGCGGTCACAACTCGGCTTACAGAATCGGGTAAACTAATTGGCATCGATGTGCTTGACCATATTGTCTTGGGACGTGGGTCGTCGGTAAGCATTCAAGAATCGATGTAGCGCGTGAGAGCGGCGCGTGACATTTTGTATTGGTACTATTTAAAAGCAAGCCATGCCACGAATCACGTTTTCAGCCAACGCGGTTGCCTATCAAACGGAAGCCACCGATTCTCGCCGCATTACCTCACCGCTGGAACTTTTGCAGTTCAATGGATTTCACAGTGATGAAGATGTCTGCTCGGACTACATCGATCAGGAACTTGTTGAGCAGCTGGGTGTTCGCGGTGGGCGTATTCGGATGGAAGTCAGTCTTCCAGACAATCGGCTTCGCGTGACGACCAGTTATGGGGTTGAACGCAAGCCAACGGAAGAAGAGGTTTCGCGGTTGTTGACGGAGACGGAAACACAATGGCGCGAGGGGATTGGCAATGGTGTTTTAATATTTTTGCGAAATGAGATTCCTTCACGCGAACTACTCTTGGAGATTCAAGCCAACGAGCCTGAGTTGCTTGTCGATTCAGCGCCGTTCTCATTCGACGCGTTTCCCTTGGATGAAGATCGCGAGGTCGCAATGGACTGGTCTCAGGCGGGTGGTCCCGATGACTTTTTGATCGCCGATCTGCAACGAGCTGTGGAGAATGGGGATCCGATCGCGCAAGCGGAACTGGGGAATCACTTCGTCTTGGGCGAAATGGTCGAACGAGATGTCGCAACTGGAATGGCATTGTTGACCAAGAGTGCTGAGCAAAACGATGAGATGGGCGTTGTTTGGCTGGCGCAAAACTTGCTTGAGGGCGACGGGAGGCCACTGGATCCTGAACGGGCTGAACAGTTGCTTCAAGACGCGACGGAAGACGGTTCGCTCATGGCGAAGGTCTTCTTGGCGGTTACCTATCTCAAAGGCAAGTCGCTTCCCAAGCAGCAACCATTGGCGATCCAAATGCTGACCGAAGCCAGCGATGAAGAAATGCCAATCGCGATGGCAGAGTTGGGTAACTGCTACGAATTTGGAATTGGCGTGAGGGCGGATTTGAAGCGGGCGTTGGAGCGGTACGAGGCTGCCTTGGAGGGTGGATTCGACCAAGTCGAGCCGGCTATTCAGCGAGTCGCGGGGCAGCTCAAAAACAAAGGGGGACTGTTCAACCGCGTCGATCAAATGTTCACGTCGCTGCTTGGGAAACATATCGAAGAACTCGACGTTGAGGATGGAGTGATCCATATCGAAGACGATGATCACGAGATGAAAGCGGCGGTTCAAAAAGCCCAAGTCAACCTAAATCAGTTTATCGAGTCAATCAGGAATCCCAAGCCAGATATCGAGAACATGGTGAAAGTCAAATTCGAAGATTCGCTAGGGGTTGAATTCATGTGGCTGAACGAAGTGACCTATGCCGAAGGCAATTTCACAGGCAAGATCAATAATGATCCCATGATTGTCAAACATGTCGAGATTGGAGAGACTCATGAGGCTCACGCCAACGACGTGAACGACTGGTTAATCATGCATCAAGATGGCCGTCTCGAGGGCGGGTTCACGGTCGAACTGCTACGTGAGCGACAAGCGTAGCCAACTCAATTCGAATTCGGTGAGTTCGCGTTTGACTCCGACGCTTGCCGACCCATCACTCGTAGACGATGCAGATGTTCTTGGGTTCGGTGAAAAATCGCAAGGCTTCCAAGCCGCCTTCGCGACCGACTCCAGAATTTTTCATGCCTCCAAACGGCGTTCGCAAATCGCGCATTAGCCAAGTGTTGACCCAGATCACACCGCTCTCGATTTTTTTGGACAGTCGCATGGTACGGTCGAGGTCGGTGGTCCAGATCGTCGCTGACAATCCGTAACGGACGTCGTTGGCAAGCTCGATCAATTCCAATTCGGTCTCGAAAGGCATGATCGTCACGACGGGGCCAAAGATTTCTTCTTGGGAAATTCGGCCTAGATTGGAGTCGACTTCAAAGATGGTGGGTTGAAGGTAAAATCCATTTTCGGCTCCGGGGACTTCCGCGACGGTACCTCCGCACAGCAAGTTTGCCCCTTCTTGCTGGGCGACGTCGAAATAGCCCAAGACTTTTTCGTGGTGTGATTTTGAGATCATCGCGCCGATTTGAGTTTCCGGTTGGGCAGGGTGGCCGACGATCAGTGATTGGGTTTTGGTGACGAGGTCATGTTTGAATTGCTCGTAGAGGGGTGCTTCGATAAAAATTCTGGAACCACAAAGGCAAATTTGTCCTTGATTGGCAAAGGACGAAAGCACTGTGGTCGCGAGGGCTTTGTCGTAGTTGCAGTCGGCGAAAATGATGTTGGGATTCTTGCCACCCAACTCAAGCGATAATTTCTTGAATTGCGGCGCGACCGTACGAGCCACGTGCTCGCCAGTCGCCGTTCCTCCGGTAAATGAAATGGCCTTAATGCCTCGATGTTCCAACATGGCTTGTCCAGCGCTGCCGCCGTTCCCTTGAACGATGTTCAAGACGCCCGCTGGCAGTCCGGCTTGATTGCATAGCTCGCCCAACAGGCTGGCCGTTCGCGGTGTGAGTTCACTGGGTTTGGCAACGACGCAATTTCCGGTCGCAATCGCTGGGGCGATTTTCCAAGTGAACAAATACAGGGGAAGGTTCCAGGGAGAAATGCAGCCGACCACGCCCAGCGGCTGGCGAAGCGTGAAATTGATGGCGTTGAGCCCGACGCTTTCGTGGGATTCGCTGGCGAATTGAGTGATGGCTGAAGCGAAGAAACGAAAATTGGAAGCGGCGCGGGGGATCTCAATTGTTCGCGCTCGCGTGATCGGCTTCCCGCTGTCTTCCGATTCGGCGACCGCCAGCGATTCGAGATTTTGATCGATCAAGTCAGCGATTTTCATCATGATCGAAGAGCGAAACTCAAGCGTCGAGTTGGACCAGCTTTCGAGCGCTTTTTCGGCGGCGGAGACAGCGGCATCCACGTCGGCGGCGTTGGAGTTTGCAATTCGCCCGGTTGTCGAGCCATCGGCTGGATTTATATTGTCGATCCAATCGTCGGATTGCGGTGCGACGTATTTTCCATTGATAAAATTGAGGATGTCATCGGACATGTGATTTCCGGGGCTAATTCAGATTGAATTCAATGGGGTCATTTAGGCGGCTTGAACGGTAATTGCAAGCAGAAGAATGCAGTGAGGCTGTGGCCGCAAGCCACGGGCAATTCGGAAAGCCCGGCCGCTTACGCGTCACCGCTCACCCAGTCGGCTGATGTAGTCAATCCTAATTCTTAATGTTACCAAGGCGTCAAATTGGTTTGTAGGCCATCGCTTTAATCTCGATTCGCAGGTCGGGGTGCGGCAATTGAAACGCGGCGACAGTCGTGCGAGTGGGTCCTGTCGCCCCAGCGAAAAACTCGCCGTAGACTTGGTTGTAGCCGCCAAAGTCTTCCATGTTGACCAGAAAAGTGGTGATGTCGACAACGTCGTCGAGCGTTGCTCCTTCTTCGGCAAGGTAGTCGCGAATGTTTTCGATGACCGCCTTGGTTTGGACGGCGATATCGAACTGCTTTTCGCCGTCGACTATTTCAACACCGGCGATCGAGTTATCGGCCCGCCGAGAGCTGGTCCCGGAGATCAGGATGAAATCTCCAACCCGTTTGACATGCGGGTACGCGCCCAACGGTTTGGCTTTGTGGGCTAGTGTTTTGCCATCGGTTGTGGAGCTTTTGCCTGGCGTCATGGTTTGTCTTTGATTTAGTGAGAGTTGGCGATCGGTTCCTATCGTCGCCGAATTTTCATTTCAAATCAACGCGATGCGGTAGCCAAAACTCGCTAGAGGTGTGGGCTTGTTGATTGAGTGAGCCGTGCCGTGTAAGCGGCCGGGCTTCTCCAAAATACCCGGTGTCTGACGGCCTACACGCATTCGCGACCCCCACTGGTAGCGATAGTCGTCAAGAGTTTCGGCGGTTCAAGCTGCCGAAACTCTTGACGAGTTGCGCTACAGAAAATCTTGTCATCGTCTCTTTTCGCACCGTGGCAGAGGAAGGCGATACCGAACTCTCGCGCATCCGCGTTTTAATCCCCCGCTCGTTCGAATGGATGAGCCGTAACGGATCAGCCAGGAAGAAGCCTCTTTGGGTCCTCGCTTTTGCAGAACTGAACGTGCTGCTAGACCTCAAGAAATCGCTATCAGTTTGGAAAGCCGCGCGCCAACATTGCTCGGTTCTCCGAACCGCAAGCGTTTCCCACGTTCAAGCTCGAACACCGGTTGCCGTCTGCGATCTTCTCCGCGATCAAGCCA
>JBLINZ010000005.1:0-38613 GCA_047639375.1 Mariniblastus sp.
TGAGTGTGGGGGAACGGCCAGTACGAGGGCAAGACAACGATTCCGTTGAGCTTAGAGTCCTGACTTACAATATCCATCACGGTGAAGGGACGGACGGAATTTTCGACTACGATCGTTTAGCCAAGATCATGGCCTCGACTTCCGCCGACGTGATTGCGATTCAGGAGGTGGACAATGGGACTCAGCGAGCTGGCGGTACCAATCAAGCTGCTGAGTTGGGCAAGCGGTTGAAAATGGATCACGCATTCGGCAACGCACTTTACTTCTCGAATGGAGAATACGGCGAAGCGATTCTTTCGCGGTTCCCAATTTCCAGCGTCCAGGCTCATCACTTGCCGTTTCGCCATGGCCAAGAGCCCAGAACAGCGCTCGCAGTTACCGTTTCACCCGGCAACGGGCTGCCTGCCTTCAAATTCGTGGGAACTCACCTTTGCCATCAGGACGAAGAAACTCGAACCGACCAAACGCGAGAGCTAGATGGGCTGTTCGCGAAATCGCCGATCCCTGTCATTCTTGCGGGTGACTTGAACGCCAAACCTGAGAGTGCGGCGATGAAAGTTCTCGAGTCAAATTGGATGGACTCGCATTCGCCTCGATCAAAAATTGACTACATTCTTATCCGGAAGACCGACGCCTGGGAAATCGTCTCAACGCGAGTCCTTGATAAGCCGCTTGCGTCAGATCACGATCCCGTGCTGACGGTTTTGAAGTGGAACAAACGTTCCGACTAACCCTTCCGCTCAAGACTTGCTTTGAATCTCTCATTCGAACCAGAACATGCAGGTTAAGTGCGAATGATCACCAGCCGGTTGATGCACCCTGTGGATCGCTGCCAAGGCCAACGTGTGTCAGGAAAATCGATTCAAGGATGGCGGGTGCATTGTTTTTTTGACTAATTTGTCCGAGAAACCCAATTAATGCAGGTGCAAACTCATCCGTCTAGGAGTGATGCCCGGCTAGGAGTGATACTCTAGTGGCTAGGTTCAAAATGCTTAAAAACGAAGTAGAATAAGAATCGACACACAATGGTTCGTTAACGCGTTGCTTTGCTAACGTGCGTTGCTTTGCTAACGTCTCAACGACCAGCTTTTTCTTCCGTTACGATTCAACCGATCAGGTGTTAGATTTATGCGATTTAGACGCTCGATGCTCAGTACGTCCTGTTTGTTGTTAACGATGGTTGGCTTAATCTTGGCCGTCACCTCGGTTCAGGCCCAAGTCGTTGCGAATAAGTTCGACGCCGGTGCGGTGGCGAAACCCGCCGCACCGGCCGATGGAATGGCTTTGAACCTCGGGCAGGGCGATCATATCTGCATCGTTGGAAACTCGCTTGGCGAACGAATGCAGCATCGCAATCATTGGGAGACGTTGCTGTACCGGACATTTCCCGGCCAAGACCTAGTCGTTCGCAATTTGTGTTTCCCAGGTGACGAGGTCGAGACTAGGCTCCGCTCACTAAACTTTGGCACACCTGACGATCACTTGGCTCATTCAGAAGCTTCCGTGATTTTGTTTTTCTTTGGAACCAACGAATCGTTTGCCGGGAAATCAGGCGTCGACGCCTTTGGTGAATCGCTAGACCAATTGGTTCGAGAGACAAAAACAAGGAAATACAACGCTTCTGGTGTCGGACCTAAGATTGTTTTGGTTTCGCCTACGGCGTTTGAAAGCACGGGCGACCCGAATCTTCCCACCGGCGAAACACAAAACGCTAACTTGGAGCTTTATACTGCCAAAATCAAGATCGTTGCACAGAAAAACAACGTCGGATTCGCTGACGTTTTCGCACCCACCAAAGCATTGTTTGGAACTAACGATCAACGTTTAACGTTAGACGGAATTCAGCTGAATGACGTTGGCTATCAAGCATTCGCTCCCATTCTCAACACCGCACTATTTGGCGAAATTAAGTCAAACGCAACGGCTGACGCCATTGCACAGTCCATCAAGTCGGTCGTGGATGACAAAAACTTTCACTGGTGGCATCGCTACCGAGCCGTCAACGGATTTTCCATTTACGGTACACGAGGCAAGGCTGGATCGGATGGGACCTACAATAACGAAGACGTGATGGAGCGTGAGCGGACGATCCTTGATCAGATGACCGCGAATCGTGACGCTCGGATTTCTGCAATCGCGCAGGGAAAATCGGTCCCAGAAGAAATCGACGATAGTAATACATTGCCGTTCATCAATCCCAAAACCAACGTCGGGGGCGCCAATGACCCTAACCGAAAACGGGGAAAACTGGGGTCGCTTGACTACAGTCCGGCGGAAGAGCAAGTCAAGAAATTTAAACTGCTTGACGGTTTTGAAATCAATGTGTTTGCTTCTGAAGAAGACTTTCCCGAACTCGCCAATCCTGTTGCATTGAATTTTGATAGCCAAGGTCGAATGTGGGTCTCGACAATGCCTTCTTATCCACATTGGAAACCCAAATCAAAACTGGATGACAAACTACTCATCCTGACCGACACAGATTCCGACGGTCGAGCTGACAAATGCAAAGTCTTTGCTGACGGACTTTACGTGCCCACCGGATTCGAACTTGGTCACGGCGGCGCATACGTCGCTCAACAGCCGGACATCGTGTTCCTCAAAGACACCGACGGCGATGACGTGGCGGACGTTCGTATCCGAGATCTGACTGGACTGGGAACCGCGGATTCCCATCACGGAATTTCTGCGTTTGAATGGGGACCCGGCGGCGGACTCCACTTTGCGGAAGGGACTTTCAAGTACTCTCAGGTAGAAAGTCCCTATGGTTTGACGCGACTCAACGAAGCCGGAATTTGGCGATTCCATCCGCGCAGCCGCGAAACGAGTGTGTTCGCGAACTACGCATTTGCTAACCCGTGGGGACACGTTTTTGACAAATGGGGGCAAAGCTTCATCGCTGACGCCTCGGGTGGACAGCACTATTGGTCCACGCTGATTTCAGGCAAAACGAATTACCCGGCTAAACACCCTGGCGGAAACCACTACAAACGAACGCTGAAAATCGGCAACAAAGCTAAGGTTCCAGACGCTCCTAAGCTATTGGTCAAGCGGATCCGGCCAACGTCTGGGTGCGAGATCGTTTCTAGTTCTAACTTTCCAGACGAGATGCAAGGTAACTATTTGTTCAATAACGTGATTTCCGAGCGAGCTGTTTTGAATCACAAGATGAATGAAAAGGGCACTAGCTTCGACGTCCCGGAACTCGATTCTCTGCTCCAATGCGACGATGGAAACTTCCGGCCCGTCGACATTCAGTTTGGCCCTGATGGTGCTTTGTATCTGGTCGATTGGCACAACGCATTGATTGGCCATTTGCAGCATAATTTGCGTGAGCCAAATCGCGATCACAGCCACGGTCGCATTTGGCGAATCACTTACAAGGGCCGACCGCTAGTGACGCCACCGAAGATCCATAACGCCTCGATTCCAGAACTGCTTGAACATTTAAAGCTTCCAGAGGATCGGACCCGATATCGTGTGCGGCGAGAAATCGCGGCTCGTGAAACAGAGAAAGTCATTCCGGAAGTTAAGAAATGGCTTTCCGGCCTGGATGCTTCCGATGAAAACCATGAGCGGTACATGCTCGAAGGACTCTGGGTTTACCAGACGCACAACGTCATCAATGAAGATCTGCTCAAGCGAATGCTGGTCTCCCAAGACTTTCATGCCCGGGCTGCTGCCATCCGAGTGCTCTCGTTTTGGCACGCCCGGATCGAGAATGCCACGGAACTGTTGACTCCTGGTTTCACCGACGACGCAGCGATGGTTCGAGCGGAAGCCGTGCGCGCCGCGAGCTTTTTCCCGGCGGACGAAGTCGCTGAATCGGTGCTTGACGTGCTCGACAAAGACGTCGACGAGCAGATGGAGTACTTGCTTGACGAAACCATGAACGTTCTCGAAGAGAAATAGTTCGCCCGAAGTCAGGCCATTTCGTCCTTGGGGGCGAAATGGCAATTGGCTATTCAATTTTCAGGCAGCCACTCGTGTTTGCAAGAACCAAGATCGTGTAAATATAATCTGGTATTTAGCCCGCAACGCGATTCATTTTTCTCCTCAAATTAAGCTATGCAATTTTTCACTCGATTGATTTCCGTTTGTGTTTTAGGGATGTTGTTTCTCCCGGCCCTGGCCATTGCTGCCCCGCAGCACCAACATGGCGAAGCAGAGGAGACGGTCAAAGCACCTACGATTTTTCTCGACAAAAATCCCCGCAAGGTTAAGTACCAATTGAAACGTCTTGATAACGCTCGGCTATTGATGGTCGAGCGGAGCGACGACGACCAAAAATACTTGCTTGTTCACGAAGAAATCATCCGCCGTGACGGGATGGCAAAAAACGATCGCGACAATGCGCTCCGGGCAATCGCGACCATCAATGGGACCGATCCAGTGAAAGAATTGTTGGCTTTGATCCCGACACTTGATGAAACAGATAGAGAAGAAGGAGGCGTCGCCAGGCAGCTGGCTGGATTGCTTTTGAGCCAATCGACTGATTTGCTCAGGTCGCATACGGCGGACTTGTCAGTGGCGACTCGGTCTGGGCACCTGTCCCTTCAGCTGGCAGGGTTTTCTGGATTGCTTTCCTCAGGCGAATCAAAGTTGGCATTCGAATTGACTCAGGGCAACCCGGAAGCCAAATCGGCTCTCCTCGATTCAATTCCGCTACTCGCTAATCAAAAGGCCCGAAATTCACTTCACTCAGAAGTGCTCCAATCGCTTGACGAAACATCGCCAGTCGAAGTCCGAAGGTCCGCCCTCAACGCACTTGGCTCAATCAACGCCGATCCAGCTTTGAATTTCAAATCCGTCGGACCGCTCGTCAGCAATCTCGACCTTCGCCGCGCGGCAGTTCTTGTTTTGCTCAAAGTCCCTCGGAAGTTTCGCGATCCAAGCACCGCCTCCCAATTGGCGAAATTCCTTGTTGGGCATGCCGAAGCAACCTCGCCCGCCGACCGCACATCAAATGAATTCGTGCAGGCCATGCAGTTGGCAGATCAAGTCCTGGGACTCGTCGACAAAGTCACCAGCGATGAATACAGAAGGCGACTTGGAGAGGTAACGGTCCGCGTCGTTTTGATCCACACGGTCGATGAGGAGATGAAGTACGACATCCCCTGGTTCGCCGTCCAAGCCGGTCGCGATGTCCAGGTTCTGTTGAAAAACGAAGATCTCATGGCGCATAACTTGGTCATCACTAAGCCTGACGCACTCGAAGAGGTCGCCTTGCTGGCGGCGGCCGAGGGACCCAAAGTCGGATCCAGCGGGAAACAGTATGTCCCAATCTCAGACAAAATTCTGTTCGCGACGGAAATGGTCCAAGCCGAGAAACAGGTGCGGCTGACCTTTACCGCTCCGACCGAGCCGGGAGAATACCCCTACGTTTGCACGTTCCCCGGTCACTGGATGAGAATGTATGGCGTGATGGTCGTCGTCGATGATTTGGCGGAATTTCAACGGAACCCGATCGAACCCAAAGACCCTGTTGGCTCCAATCGTCCAATCGTTCAAGCCTGGACCGTGGATGACTTGGAAGGCAAACTTGCGGATGGCTTGCGAGGTAGAACCGAAAAAATTGGTCGAAAAATTTTCAATGAAGCTACCTGTGCGCTTTGTCATAAAATCCAAGGTGAAGGTAAGGCTGTCGGCCCCGAGTTGACTGACGTGTGGGCTCGCTGGAACGGCGACTCGGTCGGTGTTTTGCGAGAGGTTCTAGATCCTTCCCACAAAATCGAACCTAAGTACATCATGCGAAAAATCATCACGATTGATGGTGAAGTCGTTTCAGGGATTGTGCTTGCCGAAGACAAAGATTCGATTTCCATTTTGCCCAATCCCGAGTCGACCGACCCGACTGTTGTGCTTCAAGACGACATCGAAGACATGGTCAAATCCTCGGTTAGTATCATGCCCAAGGGATTGATGGATCGTTTCACTGAGGACGAGATCTTTGAACTGATGGCATTTTTAAAGTCAGTCTCGCCTCCCAGTCAGAGGTAAAACAACGAGCCCCCAAGGCACGCTGGCACATTGGCCGTCTTCCGCGGCGATTCGTTCGGGCAAAAGTACTCGCACTTCGTTCCAAACTCGATTTCAAAAATCGCTATTGAATTCAATCATTGAAATGCTCAATACTTAACGTCTCGAAATCGATACTTTCAGGCTGAGGCAATAATGAAAACGATCATCTCCGTCATTTGTGTGACCACGTTGCTTTTGGGCGTTTACCTTTCGACAAAATTCGCAGGCAGTCAGGCACAAGTTCGAGCGGCTGAATCGAGCTGGATCGAAGATGCGAACTCCGTTGCAGATGCGGTTACGTATGACACGACATCTTTTGCTGCGCCAAGTTTCACCAACGTCTCTGCAAAACCACCGGTGCTGCCATTCAATTCGACAAGCAATAATTCGTTTGTCGCAATTGGGAGAAGTCCAATAAACATCGGTGGCGATGCGGCTTTTGCGGCCGCTCCGACGCCCCCTGAATTCCCAGCGATTGCACAGCAAAAGCAAACGGTTGCCAAGCCGGCTAACCCTGGATTTTCATCCCGTCCGAATTCATTCTCGACTCGGATGCAGCCAAAACGAATCGCCAGCCAATCGACTGCTGGGAAAACGGAAGTCCCAATTCAAACAGGTAATTTCCCTCATTCTGGTTTCAGTCACATTTCCTCCAATATGCCACAAGGGTTCAATCAAGCAGCTCCAGCTCGCAAATCAACCAACACAATCGCAAATCAGGCTTGGCCTAACAATGCCCAAAATGTTGCCAGGTTATACCGAACGGAATACGAACTTCCAAAATCAGCCGCCGAATCCATTGTTGAGTTTTTCTCATCGGAAGGTAACCAAAAGATCGAGACCGTCGTCAAGTCAGACGACGATTCGCCGCTGGTTACGCTCGTCGTCACGACCGATGAAGTGACCCAACGCACGATCGCTTCGTTTCTTAATGCCGTTTATCCAGCCGATAGAATTCAATTTATTAAACTATCAAACGAAGACGTTGAATCAGCGGCCGCCACGCCTGCTGCGGAGTCTTCCGATCCTGAGTCCGAATTGAGACCCAGCATCGAAGCAGTGGAAGTTAAATGAGCGTGTTGCTAAGTTGCTGTTCATTGCGAACGGCAGCAATGGCAAACCCGACGAAGTAAGGGCTTGTTGATTGATTGATTGATTGAATGAATGAATGAATGAATGAATGATTGAATGATTGAATGATTGGCTTGTTGATTGATTGATTGATTGATTGATTGATTGATTGATTGATTGATTGATTGAGCCGAAGGCGAAAATGGTCACCCGACGCGCCAGGGATTTTTGATTTAGGATGTAAGACGATAGATCGTTTAACGATTAGCCGGCAGGCGACTGTGCCAAACGCAGAGTGTTTTTAGGCGAGGACGACTGCGCCTTGAAGTCTGGCCACTAACGAGGGCTCTGCCTCGCTGACCCATTCGGGCTATGATTGCCCCACTTAACCGGACATTAAATCAACTAGCCCAAAAAATAGATTGAGCTGATTCTCATATTCAACTGGTTACACGTCGGGCTTTCAATAAAGTCGAGGCCTCGTTCGGTTACCAATTCATGAGCTGGCTCTACAGCCGCCATCACCATTAGTTACTTGACCGGTTTTTGCCAAACCACGCCGCCGCCTCGCTGCACGTGGGCCCGCAACGCGGAGGCTAGTTCTTGAAACTTCTTTTTGTGCTTGGATATCAGATCGGATTCCTCAGCAGGATCGGCCTCTAGATCAAACAATTGCTGTGGTTCGAACGGACCGTTTTGGAGCAATTTCCACTTTCCTCGAATGATCGCGTTGCTCGTCAATCCACCGTATCGCGTGCCGCCTTCGCGGCGATGGAAAAACAAATCTCGTTTGGCCAACGATTGAGTCTGTCCGTTCAATAAGGGTAGCAAGCTAACGCCGTCGATGGCGTGCTCCAACTTGATGCCTGCCACTTCGCACAGCGTTGGCAGGATGTCCATTGTCAGAACTCGCTCATCACAAGTCGAGCCGGGCTCGATGTGCCCTGGCCAAACAGCACAGGTGGGAACACGGATTCCACCTTCGAACATGCTTTGTTTGCCATCTCGCAAATTGCCGTTGTTGGCGCCGACATTTAATTGGCCACCATTATCCGATGTAAAAATGACCAGTGTGTTTTTATCCAATCCAGTTTCCCGGAGGGTCGTCATGATCTGTCCAACGCCGAGATCCATGTGCTCAATCAAAGCCACTAGTTTGGCACGATCGTCGCCCATCTCCGGCTCACGTTGTTTGACTTGGTCGAGCCAATCTTGGGGAGGCTGAATCGGCGTGTGCGGTGCGTTATAAGTCACGCACAACAGGAACGGATTCGGTTTCCCAACACGTGTCTCGAGATACTCACACGACCATTTCGTGAATAGATCCGTCGCGTGTCCCTCGACTTCGATGTTGTTTTCATTGAGGAACATGTACTCAATTCCGTGT
This sequence comes from Mariniblastus sp., assembly GCA_047639375.1. Lineage (GTDB taxonomy): Bacteria > Planctomycetota > Planctomycetia > Pirellulales > Pirellulaceae > Mariniblastus. The sequence goes on from JBLINZ010000005.1 coordinate 8,477, forward strand.
CGTTGATGGGTGAAGTAGTCGTCCATCATGTCAGCCAGGAAGCCATGGAAGTGATCGAAACCGCGTTCGTTGGGGCGATTGGGAGACTCCAATCCCAAATGCCATTTACCCACCAAAGCTGATTCGTACCCGGCTGGCTTGAGAAGTTTTGGCATCAGCACGGCAGCCGGGTCCATGTATCCCCAGCTGTTATTGGCGTGGGTCCGGATCACGCCTGGGACACCCACTAATTCAGGATAGCATCCCGTCATCAACGACGCTCGAGACGGGGAACACACAGGGCAATTTGCATAAGCAAAATTGAACTTCATGCCATCGCTGACCAACGAATCGATATTCGGTGACTTGAGGTCGGTCGCCCCATAGCTACTAAGATCGCCATACCCTAGATCGTCAGCCATGATCACGATCAGATTGGGTTGCGTTACGGGCACGCGCTCCGCCCGTTTCGCTCCAACTTCTTCGCCCCAAGCACACTGATTGGCAAACTGATTGGTCCCAATCAAGACTGTCAGCCCAAGCAACAACAAATTCAATCTCAAGTTCATATTACCTTTACCCACACGAATAAGATTCACAGATTGATGCGACGCCGCAATCACCAGTCTAATTCCACCCACTGAATCGAACATGATTGTAGCGGATTTTGGCGAAGATACACGGATTCGTTCCACGGTTCGTTGGTGATGGTTCGTTCCCAATCAGGGACTTATTGAGTAAGCTAATTGGCAACAAGCATTCAATCGATGATGCTCAAACTCTTAACCCATTGTTGGAAATTCCCTTGAAACTCACTGCGGCCTGTGCCTTCGGACTTGAGGCCATCGTCAAGCGCGAACTCATTGCACTTGGCTATGAACCCAAAGTTACCAGTCCCGGCCGAATCAGTTTCGAGGGCGATTGGGTTGCCGTTTGCCGAACCAACTACTGGCTGCGTACTGCGGATCGGGTTCTCATCGAAGTTCAATCGTTTGACTCGCCAGATTTTGACGCTCTCTTCGATACCGTCAAGGATTACGACTGGAGTCAATTCCTCCCGGCGGACGCCGAATTCCCGGTGGTCGGGAAGTCTCGCCATTCGCAATTGACCAGCGTCCCCGCCGTCCAACGGACCGTCAAGAAAGCGTTAGTCGAGAGTCTTAAAAAACATCATGGCGTCGCAGAGCTGCCGGAAACGGGGGAACTCTACAAAGTCGAGATCGCGCTCCTCAACGACCTCGCGACGTTGACGATCGACACGACGGGAGCCAGTCTCCACAAACGCGGCTACCGAAAACTTGTCGGAGACGCACCGATTAAAGAAACACTTGCGGCCGCAATGGTCAACTTGAGTGTCTGGAATCCCGAGCGTCCTCTGATCGATCCTTTTTGTGGGTCGGGCACGATCCCAATCGAAGCCGCCTTGATTGGTACCAACGTGGCCCCAGGGTTGTACCGCCAATTCGCCTGTAGCGCTTGGGATGCGATCACCACGGAAGATTGGAGCCATGCAATGGAAGAGGCCCAAGACTCGATTCGACGAGACCTGCGGCTGCACATCGTCGGCTCAGACAGGGACAAGGAAGCACTTTCGCTCGCCCGTTATCACAGCAAACAAGCCGGCGTCGCAGATCAAGTGCACTTTCAGCACAAGCCGTTTGAAGAGATTCAGAGTAATCGAGAATATGGAGTCGTGATCACCAATCCGCCTTATGGCGAGCGACTGGATGATCAACAACGACTCATCGGACTTTATGAAAGCATCCCCGGGATCATTCAACGCTTACCGACTTGGTCGCTGTTCTTGATCACCAACATGCCAAAATTTGAATCGATGATTCAGAAGAAAGCCACGCGACGGAGGAAGCTATTCAATGGACGACTGGAGTGCACGTACTATCAATTCTTGGGGCCACGACCTCCTAAGAAACAGCCGGAAATCGAGCTGGCTGATACCGAGGCTCCGTCCGAGACGGAAACCACAGGAGATGATGGGCCAGCAAGCGTGCCAGCGGGTGCCGATTTACTGACGCCCGTCGCAACGCCACCGTCATCGAATCTACCTACTACGCTCGAGACGCAAGCCCCGGACGCAACGGATGGCGGAGACCAGCTTGAGCAAGTGGATTCGATTCCTGAGTTCGATCCCGACAAGCCCGTCGCTTTGTTTGGCGGCCTACAAGCCAAGGATCACGAGCAGGCTGAGCTATTTCGCAACCGTCTTCAGAAGCGAGCCAAGCACTTGCGGCGGTGGCCCACGAAACGTGGTGTGACGTGTTTTCGGCTGTACGAGCGCGACATCCCCGAAATTCCACTGGTCGTTGATCGCTACGGAGATTATCTGCACGTCACCGAGTACGATCGCCCCCACGAACGTGATCTGGCACGGCATTCGGCTTGGTTGGACTTGATGAAGCAAACCGCGGCCAGCACGCTCGACGTCCCCCTGGCTCAAACCCATTTGAAAAAGCGGCGTAAAAGCCAAGACTCTCGGCAGTATGAAAAAATTGCATCGACCGGACGGTTGGTCACCGTCAATGAGGGCGGCCTGAAATTCCTGATTAACCTCACGGACTATGTCGACACGGGCCTGTTCCTCGACCATCGTGAAACCCGCGAGATGGTCCGCAAGGAAGCCCAAGGAAAAGACTTTCTGAATTTGTTTGCCTACACCGGGTCCTTTTCGGTTTACGCCGCGTCTGGCGGAGCCAGTTCGACTGCGACTGTCGATCTATCCAATAACTATCTCGACTGGGCCAAACAGAACATGGAGGTCAACGGACTGACGTCGGTGATGAATCGATTCATCCCAGCGGATTCGATCGAGTTTCTAGACGAAGCCGCTGGAGAGAAACGCCAACGATTTGATTTGGCAATGGTCGATCCACCGACCTTTTCCAACAGCAAGAAAACGGAAGAAGATTGGGAAGTTCAATCTCGGCATGTCGAGTTGCTGTCCAAAGTCCATGAGGTCATGCGGATGAAGGGCGTCGTCTATTTCTCCACCAACTTCCGACGTTTCAAGTTCGACGAAGAAGCCCTAGGCGACCTATTTGAAATTCGTGAGATTAGCAAACAGACGGTCCCGGAAGATTTCCGCAACCGCCGTATCCATCGCTGCTGGCGATTGGTCGTGAAGTGGGATTAGTTATTTTTTCCGTGCTTGAAACCGGTTTTTGACTGAATTTTGTGGGTCGTAGCTGATGCCTTGAATGTTCGCTATCGACGAGCCAATTTGGTGTTTGTACCAGCGAGAAGCGATGTCAATCGACACGCTTTCGACGGAGTGAAAGGCGACCAACGCACTCGCATGCGGGCTTGTTGATTTATTGAGCCGGAGGCGAGAGTGGTAGCCCGACGCGTCAGTTTTGAAGTTGCACACTTTGGGTTTGGTGGAGCGACATTCTGTGAAAGCAGCGGACTTTAGACTGCGGAAAACCGTTCCGGAATTGTTTCGTCCTGCAGGCCCCAGGACTGGGCTGAGGCAATGTGTTCGCGTAGGTGATTTGCGGCGTTTCGGATCTCAGGTGACCGCTACGAAATGAACCTCCTGTTTCTGCTTGGCAAATGCTCAATACCGACTCATTGAAAAGGAATCCAACCCAATAAACTAGCTCCCTTCCCCCCCCCCGCAAATTCGGACGAAATCGGCTCGCCAATTGATCACGCTTACTCCGAATTTGTGGGGAGAAGGGCTGGGGATGAGGGGAAATACAGATTCAGAAAACCTCGACACATTCCGTCGAATCGTCCAGGATTGTGATCCTCAAAAGACGCCGAATTGAGAATGGAAAACCGCTTGCTCCTCACCCCCAACCCCCTCTCCTCAGGAATTCGGTCTACGTTTGATGAAGTGACCATGCGGATTCGTCCGAATTCCTGAGGAGAGGGGGCTTTCTGTTTGTGAGGGGCGATGAAAGTCAATCTTTCCGGTAAGCCGAAAACGACGACAGCAAACATTTCCGTAGGCCATCCAAGGCCCCCACGAAAAGCGCCTGCGGCACAAAAGTGTGCAACTTTAAAACTTACGCATTCGGGCTACTAACGCTGCCGCTTCACTTGCCATCGAATCAACAAGCCATCGAATCAACAAGCCTTTGCGCGTCGGGTTACCATTGTCCGCTTCGTAAAATACGAAGTGATTAACTGGCGGGCGTCGAATTGGTTGAAACGATACCATTGAGGAAATATTCGACCGGGATCTCACGTTTTAGTTTTTTGACGTGCTTTTCAAAAGCTTTTTTTCGATTCTCGTTGAGGATCCGCTCTTTGATTTCGACCTGGGCTTCGAGGAACGGTTTTTTCGTGGCGTCGTTTCGTTCGATAACGCGAATGACATGGTAGCCATTTTCAGACTCGATAACATCGCTCAGCTTTCCTACGGGCAGGCTGAAAATCGCTTCGTCGACTGATTTCAGAACCAACGCACCCTTCGTCGTCCAGTCATGCTGACCACCTTCGAAGGCCATGTATCCGTGCGAGTTCTTCTTGGCAACGGCCGCCATGTTCGCTCCGTAAATGATTTCTTTCAGCAGCTCATCGATTTTGGCTTTACCTTCCGCTCGCGAACTGGACCGATCAAAGCGGATCATGATCTGTTCCCATCGGCATTTTGCGGGGACTTTGTAGGTCTCGATGTTTTCACGGTAGCTGTCAAGCATTTCTAGGTGAGTTACTTCCGATTCGATATTCAGTTGCTGGCCTAAGAAATACTTAGTCAGCTGTTCTTGGCTCCAACTCTGTCGCAGCTGCCGCAGCGAAGATCCTTGGGCCCGGAGGTAGGCGTCGAATTCGGCGTTTGACTTTAGTCCACTGGCTTTAAGCATCTTGTCGACCTGTTTGTCGTCGAATTCGTCGTGTGCTTGTTTAAATACCTTGTCCATGTCGACGCCGTCAGGAAGCATCCTCAAGGCGCCCAGAAACAAAATCTTGGCTTCAACGAATTTCGGCAAAACCTGTGGGATCATCTCCTGCCGACGTTTCTCTTTGATGTGCTCAGGTGCGCCACTGATGAATTTTTCGATGACTTGGTTGATCTCGAACATGAGGTCACCGACGAAAATTGGCTGGCCTCCAACGAGTGCCAAGACTTTGCCCGGCTGGAAAGCGGTCGAGCTCTCTGGTTGAGAAGCCGCGACCGAGGTACTGCTCGAGCCCGGTTGCTTTATCGACACCGGGTTGAGGTCGGTTTGTTTTGGTTGGGGATTAAGCTTGGATTCAAAAGGGGTTTGAACCACATTCAATGTGTTTGGTGAATCGTTGCTCGGTTGAGCCATTGAATTGGACGAATCAAATTGGCCCAACGAAATGTTTGGCTGATTGTTTTTTGGTTGAGGTGCGATTGGAAAACCTGGGTTCTGCCTCGGGGTGCTCGCAGGAGCTGTTCCGAATTTTGAGGCTGCTGGACCGCCAAAAGTATTTCCTCCGCTTGTCCTAGATGAGAAATCGTTTGGCCCTGGGCTGGACTCACGTTCACGAATGATTGAGCGGGAGGATTGCGGCAACTTAATGGGCTGAAAAGGTGGGATTTTCGTGGTGGGCTGAGCGAATATCGAGCTGCTTTTCCGCTCAAAGGAAACGCTCTTTACTCGATTGACGGGCGTCAGGGGAGCTTCCCATTGAATCGTCGATTGTTTGGGTTGGAATGGTGGGTTGGTTGTTGTTCTGGGGCTTGCGTTTATTTTGGGGGGCGTCCACAAATCGTTTGGGGCAGAGACCGGTTGGTTGGTGGTTGGGACGCGAATGGGCCGCACCGTTTTCAAATCTTGCCGGTTTTTGTTCGAGGCGGATTTTGAAAAGTACGGGTCGGGCGTTTCTGACAGAGACTGCTGATTCGTTTGGGCGCTCAATGATTCAGTGATTCCGGGGACGACCGAGATCAATAAGCCTGTAACGACGGCTGCGATAAGATTTGTGTACGTGCGGCAGTTGGTCATCATGATCAACCCAAACAGAGATTGTATTAGTACAACGGTTTTGAAAACGACCCGAGAAGCCGATTCTTTCACCGTGAGAGACCAAAGTACGCAGTCATTGCGCAAACGGTTCTCTTAGTCGAGAAAAAAGTTGGCGCGGAAGAATAGAGAGGTCAGGCAGGTGGTTGCAAGAGCGATTTCACCAGTGCCAGCATTTTTGTCGGATGGATTTTGGTCTCTTTTAGCGTCACCAAGGCGGTTTCTTCGTCGATGATTCTGATCATCGGCCGGACTTTGGCAAGCTGGGTGAACCGATTGAGATCGCGGAACTTGAAAGATAAATACTTGTCGACCATGGTAATCGTGGTGATTTGCCAAACGGCGGCTTCGAGTTTTACCTCGGATAACGTCATCAGGCGTTGCACCGGTGCTGGCAGTTTCCCAAACCGATCGCGAAGCTCATGACGAAGTTCCTTCACCTGATCGAATCGTTCAAGCCGCGTCAGGCGTCGGTACAGATCGATTTTTTGACGCCGGTCGCTGACGTAGTTGTCAGGCAAGAAGGCCGCCACCGGCAGGTCAACTTCGACGTGAATCGAAAGTTTGGCCGGCATGTGTTTGAGGTGGCGGACAGCGCTCTCAAGCAGTTGGCAATATAGCTCATACCCAATCGTGGCGATGTGTCCGCTTTGTTGCGTGCCCAATAGATTGCCTGCCCCGCGGATTTCAAGGTCTCTCATCGAGATCGCGAATCCCGCGCCCATGTCGCTGAACGTTTCGATCGCTTGCAATCGGCGGGCAGCCGTCGGATTGAGGTGTTTGTGCGGCTCAAGCAGCAGGTAGCAATAGGCTTTATGTTTGTAGCGGCCGACCCTGCCCCGCAGTTGATGCAGATCAGACAGCCCGTATCGTTCTGCATGATTGATGAAAATGGTATTGGCATTTTGGATGTCTAGCCCACTTTCGATGATCGTGGTTGCAATCAAGACATCAAACTTGCCGGCAATGAAGTCCGTCATGACCACTTCCAATTCACCTTCGTTCATCTGCCCATGACCGAACCGAAACGTAGCTTCGGGGACAAGGGCCTCCAGTCTTTCCTGCATCAAGTGGATATCGTTGACTCGGTTGTGGACGAAAAAAGCCTGCCCTCCGCGATTCAATTCACGAAGCAAAGCATTGCGGATGACTTCGTTGTTGTACCGCATGACCTTGGTCTCAACCGGCGAACGATCTTCAGGCGGTGTTTCCAGATTTGAAATGTCCCGTACGCCGACCAAGGACATGTGAAGCGTCCGTGGAATAGGTGTCGCGGAAAGTGTCAGCACGTCGACGCTCGTTCGGAGTGATTTGAGTCGTTCTTTGTGGGCCACGCCAAATCGTTGCTCTTCGTCAATGATGACTAAACCAAGATTGAAAAACTTAACGTCTTTGGAAACGAGTCGATGAGTACCGATCACGATATCGACTTGCCCCTTGCCCAGTCGTTTGACATTGTCGCGTGATTCTTGCGGGGTGCAAAATCGACTGAGTTTGGCGATGTCCAGTGGGAACTCGCCCATGCGTTCTTTGAAATTTCTGTAGTGTTGCTCAGCCAGGACGGTCGTGGGCACGAGCACGCCGACTTGATAGCCATTCTCGACGGCCTTGAACGCCGCCCGCATGGCGACTTCGGTTTTTCCGTATCCAACATCACCACAAAGCAGTCGATCCATCGGCTGGGCGCGCTGCATGTCATCTTTGATCGCTTGAATCGCGGTCACTTGATCGGGCGTCTCACGATAGGGAAACGATTGTTCAAATTCATTTTGCCATTCGGTGTCACGAGAGAATGCGATCCCCGGTCGCCCATCGCGAGTGGCTTGGAGATCAATCATCTCGGATGCAAGATCTTCAATCTCCGATTCGACGGAGGCTTTTTGTTTCGCCCAAGATTTGCCGCCGATTTTCGCCAGCGTGGGGCGTGTTTTCGAGCCGCCAATGTACTTTTGAACCAAATCGATTTTGGTGGCTGGCACGTAGATTTTTGTGCCGCCATGAAATTCCAAGACTAGGTGTTCGGTCAGTTGCTGGTCTTTATCCAGCATTTCCAAGCCGCGGAATCGCCCGATGCCATGCGACAGATGGACGATCAGGTCGCCTTCGCGAAGGTCAAGGAAGCTATCGATCGCCTTACTTAGTCTTCGTCGGCCTTTGCGTCGTAGTTCCGTGCGATGGAACATCTGATCGCAGCCGATGACGATCTGACCGGCGTTGCGCAGTCGGAATCCGTTGTGTACGCAGGCCACGCCGATGTGCAGCCGCCCTTCTCCGAAAGCAGCGGTGGTGGACAGGATTTCGTTGACACGAGGGATCTCGCCTTCGACGCGAGCCATCACGAACACGTCAAATTCTTGGCCGGTTGGATCGCGTGCCAAGCGATCGACTTGCAGCTTAAGATCGCCGATATCGCCGCTGAATTGATCAACGGAATCGATCGGTAGTTGCCAACGGGCGCCCAAATGCCCGGCAGCGACTTTGCTCGCGGTTGCGGTGGGAAGTTCAGCCCAGTTTCGCGTGACTTCGGACCAGCTGAAGATTGCGTCTGTATCTGCCGATCGTTCGATGAATCGTTTTGCATGTTCGTTGAGCTCTTCCGGCTCGACTAAAAGCAAAAGTGTTTCGGGTGGCATGAAGTCAGCCAAATAGCCGCCGCGGTCCAAGGCTTGAGCGACGACTGTGATCTCAACCTGTTGCAGTTCCGCGTTACTGCGTTGAGTGGCACAATCGAATTGTCGAAGTGACTCAATCTCGTCGTCGAAGAGCTCGATTCGAACGGGGCCTGCCCAGTCCGAAGCATAAACATCAATGATTCCTCCGCGACTGGAAAATTCGCCTGGCAGCTCAACGGCCGACGTTTGATGAAATCCCTGTTCCAGTAGCCAACCTAAAAACTCTTCAACGTCGAGCTGTTCGCCGTTGGAAATTCGCCGCGAGTGCCCCACGATCGATTCGCGAGTTGGCGCCGGTTGGAGAAGCGAAGGCACGGTGGCCACCACGATCGGGCAAGGGTCCCCTGCAATCAAGGACTTGACCAGACGCAAACGATCGCCGTACTCGAGATCAATGTTGAGGCCGGTGCCAGTGGAAGGCAGGCAAGCTGGGAATCGCTCGACCATCGATTGGTAAAATGTTGGGAGGTCATCCAACAAGTCGTCTTGCCGCTTGGCATCCGGGACAACAATCAAGATGTTTTTAAAGGCCGTCGCTAATGAAGCAGCCAGTAGCGCGCAGGCAGAGCCCCAGACGGAATCAAATGTCGCCGTTTCACCTCGTTTGATTGAAGCGAGACATTCAATGAAGTCCGTGTCGCAGGCAAAATTATCCGGCAACGCAAGCAAGCGCTTGGCCGCCAGATGGTGCGGCGCAGTCTTAACCATGAGAAATCATTTTAGTAGGATAAAACGACTCGGCAAAGGTGGAGTCTCTCAAAGAAGGAGCGGCTCTACGAAGGAGCACGACAACGAAGGAGCGTCTAAATGCTGTCGGAGGAAACTTGGTGGACCGAAATGGGCAATTTCAGAACTGTTCTTGAGGGGCCATTTGGTCTAAGCGGAGATCGCCAAGATTGTTGGCTTGCCAAATGTTTCCAGATTCGACATCGAGCGCTGTCAGCCACTGGTCGCCGTAGCAATAGGTATCGATAACCTTGACGTGGCCAAGGTCAAGTATTTTTCCTTCGGGTTGCGGCGTGTGCCCCACGACGGCGATTTTTCCGCTCATGTGAATGCCGGGCGGGAATTCACGGATGTGTTGCCAAAACGCGACTTGATCGGGTTGCTCCGCAAGAGGAAGTTCAGGAACGTAGTTCGCATGAATGAAGAAATGCGTTTCTGTTTCGAAATATCGCAAGCAATGACTCAAGAACGTCAAATGATGCTGGGGGATCTTATCAATGCTGCCGCCGTAACTGGCCAGCGTTGAATTTCCTCCGTGTTGAAACCAGAAATCGAAATCTTGTTTCTTTTTACTATGAATGCCCTTGTACATCATCAATTCGTGATTGCCGATCAGCGGAACTAGGCGGCAACAAGAAACAAGATCTGTCAAGATTTCCAAGACTGCAGCGGATTCCATCCCGCGATCAACGTAGTCACCAATCCCGATGATCGTATCGTCGTGAGTCGGATTTATTTCGTCCAGGATACGCTGAAAAGCAGTCGCACAACCGTGGATGTCGCCAAAAGCTATCGTTCGGGGCATGTTAAGAAAGATTGGATCGGATGAGTCGAAGCGGAGAGGATTATCTTACGCATCTCCCGATGATCTACAAGGTTAGTCTTGAGAGGATGGGGAATGAGCGATTCGAGCATCGATACAGGTAAGCTTTTTTCGTTGTTCTGCCGAAAATCGCTTGAGCTCGACTCTTTCGGATCGCACCAATATCGGGGCCACATTGGATTGCATCAGCATGGCTCGTCCGGTTGTTTTTAGCGAATACCGAACGGCTCCAGTTTGCTTTGTGAAGTTTTCGTCGAGAATCCGAAGCGCATGGGTTTGGGAAGGTTTTGAATCCGGGATTTGAAACTGAAGCAGTATTTGCAGGGTAAACGGGTGACGAGGCGCGATTCCTTCGGTGATTTTCTCAAACATGATCTCTTGTCCGTCAAGCGTCGCCCCGATGCGTTTGGGGATCTCGGCCAAGGCCAACTTTCTGAATCGCTTCATGACTTCTAAGGTAATCTCATGGGAACCCACCGTCGGCTCGTCTGGAATCGTTTCGGATGCAGTGCCGCTGGAGTCGTTTGCCGAATCAGAAGGTTTGTCGGTGTTTTGAGAATTGAGATCGGGTTTTTGCGTCGTTGAGCGGGGGCTGGTGACGGGAAAATCACGGTTCCCAACCGGTTGAGCAGATTTTGATTGGGGCGTCTTGCCGTCAGTTGGCTTCCAAGCTGGTGTCTCGTTCCGCTCCCATTCTTGAAGCAATTCTTCCACGGTCGCCTGATTGAGTCCGATCGAATATTCCACGTAAGCGGTGTTGTTGCGAACAACGATTGACATGGTTCGTTCGACAAAACCGGCCTCGAATTCGTGAGCCGTGGGAACAAATGTCGCTGCCATCAAAAGCGACAAAATGGCAATGGATTTCATGTTGGACGGTCGAGTTCTCCGAGTGAAAAGGCTGGGCGATTCCATTCCAAACGGCAAACAGAACTGGTTAATTGTGTTGTCTGTGAATATCATATTGTAGGGTAAGTCAAAAATACCAAAGGCCAAAATTAATGAATTCCAAGCAGATTCTGGATCGCGAATTCCTCGAAATTCGCGCGAAAATTCTTGAGGTAGCCGCAGGGCTTGATCGAATCGATCGCGCTGACGGTGATGTGGCGAACGATTCTCGGGTATCGCTCCTGGCGGAAGCGATTCAAATTATCGCCTCCCAAGCCCCAGAACCCATTCGCGCCGAGAAGATTCAGTTGTTGTTCTCACGCGAGTACGACCAAAATTGGCTCGATGAATTTGCGATGGCATCACGGAACTGACGACGTGACGATTTGCGTCTTGGTGGATGGCCGGTGGAATCTGGCCGTGTGTAACTGAATTGGGCATTCGCCCGTAAGAAAGATGGAACCATGTATTACATTGACCCGCATCTTCATATGGTCTCTCGCACGACGGACGATTATGAAACGTTAGCTAAAATGGGATGTGTCGCGATTAGCGAGCCGGCGTTTTGGGCTGGGTTCGATCGTGGCAGTGCCGATAGTTTTCGCGACTACTTTCGCCAGTTGACTGAAGTTGAGCCGAAACGCGCGGCTCAGTATGGAATCCAACATTTCACTTGGCTGTGCATCAACGCCAAAGAAGCGGAGAACGTCGAGTTGTCCCGCGCGGTGCTGAAAGTCATTCCTGAGTTTCTTGATTGTCCCAACGTCCTGGGGATTGGGGAGATTGGGCTAAATAAAAACACACCCAACGAAGCGATCATTTTCCAAGAGCATATGGAGCTGGCGATCGCGTTCGATCAGCAAGTCCTGATTCACACGCCACACCTTGAGGATAAGTATCAAGGTACGCGAATGATTCTCGATATGCTGGGACAGCATCAGATCGATCGATCCCGGGTGCTGGTTGATCACGTTGAAGAACATACGGTGGGTGCGGTTTTGGAGGCCGGTTACTGGGCCGGAATGACCTTGTATCCGGTGACCAAATGCACACCCGCGCGAGCCGTTGACATCATTGAGAAACACGGATCCGATCGCTTGTGTGTTAACTCAGCCGGCGATTGGGGGCCTTCCAAGCCGACGGCGGTTCCTGATTTGATTTTGGAAATGCGTCGACGTGGCCACGATGAATCGTTGATTAAGAAAATCGTCTACGACAACCCAAGGACATTCTTCAGCCAAAGCAAGAATTTTGATTTGCCAGATCCTGCGACACGCGGGGCCGTCTGAGCAACGGCCTGTTGTCGGGTCCAAGCCAAAACGCCTCGGGTTACCAGCTCGTCTTCGGCTCAGTGCGTTTGAAAAAGTCACAGTCTCGACGCGGGAGCGAGACCTAGATCAAGTCGACTTTACGGCGCACGCGACGTCGGCCCCGGCGGCATTTGTCACAAACGCCAGTGATGATTAAGCGATGACTGCGAACCTGGAAATTTTGCTTGTTCGCCACGGAGTCGCGCAAAGTCAACAGCTCGGAGCTTTGAAATTCAATCAGTTTTTCACATTTGCTGCAGTACAAATGGTCATGCTGGGGGTAACCGTAATCATGTTCGTAAACGCTGCGGCCATCGAGCGCGAATTTCCGGAGTAATCCGGCGTCGACGAATTCGGTGAGTGTGCGGTATACCGTTGGCCGGCTGACGTAGCCGGGGGAGCCCTTGATGGGAAGCCGTTCGATCAGTTGGTCGGCGTCGAAATGATCGTGTTCCTGAAATACGTAATCCAAAAGGCTCCGACGCTGTTCCGTGTTCCGCATCCCGCGACTTTGCAAAAAGTCGTTGAATCGTTCTTGAGGTGTGAGGGCGACCTCGATCGGTTTCAGAGGTGGTTGGGGTTCAGTCGGCATGGGTCACGACGTTGGATTTGGGGAATTTTCTTATTGAGATCTGGCCGGTTCGGATTGTGGTTTGGCTCGGCAATGTGACGGTTGTAGTCTCAATAGACAGGATTCTAGGCCAGTGGATTCGATCAGGCAAGGCTTGGATGGGCGTTGACTAAAATTGGTATTGGTTTGACCGATTCTCAAGAACGTGGCGCAAAAAAAAGCGACCCCGAAAGGATCCGAGGTCGTTGTGAGCTGCTTTTTGTAGTTTGAGAGGATCAATGGTCAAGCGGCTTGTGAGCTTTGATCTCGCCCTTGTAGATTTTGTCGCCGACTTTGATTTCAATGTTTACGCCCATCGGGATTGCGATTGAAAGCTCTTTGTCGTCTAGCGAATAGCTTGCCGATTCGCCGGCTTCGTTGGGTGAGTCGGCTTCCAAAGCAAATCCTTCTGCGTCGGCACCGACCTTGGGAGTGACCATGAAGCTATCAACTTTGAGTGACGCATTGGCGTCTTTTTCATCGAGGATAAACATCCGAATGGTATCGTTGTCGGGGTACTTAACCCATTCGCCTTTGACGTTGTCTGCATCAAGCGAAAATACGTGGCCATGATTGGGGCCGTGCGCCGCATGTTCTTCTTCGTCAGAGTGGGAGTCGTCATGGTCGTCATGGTCGTCGTGATCGTGATCGTGACCATGATCGCCAGCAGCGTCTTTATCGGCTGGTTTAGATGTGTCGTCACATCCGCTGGTTGCAAAAACTGTCAATGCTGCAACGCACATCAGCATGGCAGTTAGTGAATTGATACGCATGGGAGCTCCAAAAAATATGTTGTCAAAATGTAGGGTCGCATCAGCCGTAACGTGGTGGCTAATCGTGTTAGACTGAAACAGTAGGATGTTTTCCAGATGGCGGTTTAGGCTGTCAGGCCAGCAATCTACTGTTGGTCCGTGTTAGTCGGAAGTTTGATTTTAAAAAAAACGTGTCAGTTGAGCAAAGGGTCAATGGGAATCGAATTGAGCCCGATCGTATCAGCAAGCATCTTGCGTCCATATTGTCGGAGCGATCTCTCCCACATGAACTCTGGATTGTCGAAAATTCTTGAGAGGTCAGTTTGGTGTTCGAACCACAAGCCAGATTCGATTTCGTTTTGAAGTTGCCCCTGTTTCCAACCCGCGATACCGAAGACGATTCGATATTGAGCGTCGTCTTGTTCGATCAGCTGTTGGAATTTATCGCTTTGAGACGTCACAAACACGCCACCGGGGACGGCGAGTTCTGCGATGGCTGGTTTCTGGTGAATGGCAAAAACAGGGCCGCCAATAGGGCCGCCTTGGACGATATTGCGATTATCTTCTGAGGTGCCAGTCATGCCTTGCCAAGCCGATTTGATGTCTTCGTTGGCTGGGCGATTGAGCACGGCGCCAAACGTGCCATCGTCGTTGTTCTGCAGAACGAGCACGACGCATCGGCGGTATGGAGAATCCGCAAGGGTCGGCGAGGCAATCAGCATCGTCCCCGGTTGCACGTCTGCAATGGACGAGCCGTGCGGCTGATTAAGGAATTGATCATCGGGAAACTGATCAAATAATCTGTTGTTCACGTTGGCTCTGGAATTAAACAGGGGCTAGTCTGAAGAGACTCCAAACACAGTTTTCAACGAATGCTGAAACCCACAACCCATTGGTTTGCAAAATCTATGCCAAATAGCAGCGATCTCGCCCGTTCCCTCGGATTGTTCGTCTCCAGTAAATAAGACGAGTGTTTCGCCCGTTGGGTTCTCGTTTTTACGATTTTTTTGCTGAGATTGAGTCAATCGATGACCAAGGCTGCTCGTTTTGAGACTCGTCTCACCGACATTTTTGCAATTTATGTCGTTTGATTTGCCATCTTGTCAGGCCGCGAGATGAGCCAAAAAGTCGTTTGTGTTGAAAAGTAAGTGCGATTTGCCTTTTGACGCCAGGTGATCTGAGAGGCTTGGGCGTTGAACTGGCCAGATTGTGCATTTCAAGCAAGGTCGACAATTAACGCGGTTTTTTGCTTAACCGAGGCCGAGTTGCTCTGCGTTTTTAATCGCAATTTCTTCGGCCGAGCTGGGACGAAAATAGAGAGGCTCCAATTCCCAGAGGCTTGAACGGAATCCATCCGCGTGTTTTCGAAGGGCCAAGCGACCGACGGATTCTGCGAGGCACGAACGGCACGATTCAGGTGCCACGATCGCGTTGGGGCCCGGGGACTCGATTGGCTCGGAATTGCCCGACTGGTTTTCCCCCAAATTTGAATGGATCGAATCCAGCAACGGTCCCAAGCCTGGTCCGGTCAGAATGTCGCTTGGGCGAATGGATTGCAACCATGATTCCCGATCGAGAATTTGGTTGGGGCCGATTTCAGTGGGGTTCCAAGGCTCCTTGCACGCGTAGTTTCCAACGAATAGTTGTTGTCGCTGAGCGTTAACGACTGGAAGAATGCGGCGATCAGGGGCGGAAAAATCAATTTCTTGGCCCATGGTTTCAAAAGCTTGAGCCGCGATGACTTCGAGTGTGTTGACGCCAATTAAATCAGCATCCGCTGAATAGGCGAGTACTTTGGCAGTCACGACTCCGACTCGGAGTCCCGTGAAGGCACCAGGTCCCGACGCAACCGCGACCAAGTCGACGTCTTGGATCTTGAGTTGGGTTTGAGCAAAAAGTCGCTTGATCATCGGCGCCAACAGCACTGATGCTCCTGGTGGAAAGACCCGCGACGTTTTTGATTTGCCCTTGGATCGCTTGCGAACGTATCCGGCCGGCAGTTTGTCGGTTGCTCCGGCGACCGTTCGAGGCATGGGGCTGCCAAGATCTGGTGAATCGTTCGAATCGAGCGACAGCAGGAGTTGGGAACCATCCAAAAGAGTGGTCGCAATCGATTTCGAAGACGTTTCAATGGCAAGCGTGAGCAACGTATTTCCTGGTGAGTAGGTCGTTATAGGGGGGCGCGTTAGTTTTGAAGTTAATCAATCTGGCTTCGCGTGACTAGTTCTGCGTGGAGTCAATTCGGCGGTTTTTATAGGGTAAACTGACTTTCTCGTCAGGATAATCTGTCTTTTAAATCGTGGTTGGGGAAATCTGGCCCGGGAAATCGATACGACTAGGGAAAAACGCTCGATTCCTAAAGCGGTTTAACTCGATTGCATCGGATCGCCGATGGTAATAAACTATTTCCCTTAACGTGATTTACGTCGAAGATGAAATCGCCACTCGGAATTCGTTGTTGGCCGAGCTAGTCTGATCACGCTTTTGGAAACTGCGAATTTCCCACATCCGAATCTTAACACTCCCCTCTAAAACTTTTCCAAAGGCTCTTCGGTGAAGCGGGCAATAATAAGTGACATTCACGGAAATTTTGAGGCTCTGACCGCCGTTTTGGGAAGGATTGGCGATATCGGAGTTGATGAAATTGTCTGTTTGGGCGACATCATTGGCTACGGGCCCGATCCCTTACGGTGCCTGGACACCGTCATGGAGAAATGCCAATTGACAATTTTGGGTAATCACGATCAAGCAGCGATCTTTGACCCTGAAGGCTTCAATCCAGTCGCGATGAAAGCGATCTATTGGACTAGGGAACAACTAGAAGCCGATTCCAAGGATATGGATCAAGCTGATCGTCGCTGGGATTTTCTAGGTGAACTGCCTCGTCGGCATGATGAAGGTGAGTTTCTATTCGTTCATGGCTCGCCTCGTGACCCGACCAACGAATACGTATTTCCTGAAACCGTCTACGAGAAAGACTTGTTGACGTTGCTCATGAGCCGTTTTGAGAAAGTTTGCTTTCAAGGGCACACGCATATTCCTGGCGTGTTCACCGAGTCAGGCTCATTTCTTTCGCCAGAGGAACGCGATTACGTTTTCCAGCTCGACGAAAAATGCATGGTGAATGTCGGTAGCGTTGGTCAGCCACGCGATGGCAATCCTCGTTCGTGCTTTGTGGTTCTGGATACCGACGAAAAAATGATCCAGTTCCATCGGGTTGAGTACGATACGCAGGCCACGCGTCAAAAAATCTACGATATTCCCGATTTGGATAATATGCTTGGTGATCGCTTGATGACGGGTCGATAGTTCGTGGCAGCGTTCCCGTTGAACGTCTCCCGGTGCAACCTCTGGTCATCAACTACGATTGGAGTGGGCTTGATCTATGTATTCCTTGTGTGAGTATCCCATTGAGAGATTGAGATGGGGCTTAACCAAGTTGAAATTTAGAGTACTCCACGGCAGGGATATCCTCTGTCCAAGAATTTGCCTACCATTATCGTTTGACCTCCGGTTATCCAAAGGGAAAATTGGAATTCAACGACCTACCAAACCTGCAGGGACTAAGCATGGGTAAACGCGCGATTATCAGCGACATCCATGGCAATTTAGAGGCGCTGACTGTGGTGCTTGAAGACATTCAAGCTCAGGGAATCACCGATATTTATTGCTTGGGCGATGTCATTGGTTACGGTCCCAACCCGCGAGAGTGCATCGATGCATGTCGTCAATTTAATTTGACCTTGTTGGGTAACCATGACAATGGAGCGTTATTCGACCCTGAAGGGTTCAGCAGTGGTGCTGAGCGGGCGATTTTTTGGACGCGTTCGCAACTGGAAGACAAAACGATCGAAGGTGCCCAGGAGCGATGGGACTTTCTCGCCCGTTTGCCGCGAACATATCGGGACGGAGACATTATGTTCGTCCACGGATCGCCACGAAGCCCGCTCAACGAATACGTTTTCCCAGAAGATATTTACAACCAGCGAAAAATTGAACGTATTTTCGGCTTCATTCAGAAATACTGTTTCCAGGGCCATACGCACGTTCCTGGCGTATTTACCGAGAATTTTCGATTCTATTCGCCGGGCGAAGTCAGCAACTGCTACACCTTGGGCGACCAAAAGCTGATGATCAACGTTGGCAGCGTGGGGCAGCCTCGAGACAGCGATCCGCGAAGCAGTTACGTGATCTTGGATGACGATCAAGTTGAATTTCGGCGGGTGGAATACGATCCCAATCCAACTCGGCTGAAAATTTTGGCGATTTCGGAGCTTGACGATTTTCTTGGCGATCGCCTACTCGAGGGCCGTTAAGCCGCTCAAATGGGGATATTCTTACTTCGTTCGCAAGGAATAAGCCGAATGTAGACCTCGCGAAGGCCTCGAATTCGGCTACTCACGAGTTTCACGAAAGACGGGCAATCCCCCTTTCCAATATTCGCCGATATCCAGAGAATACGGGATTGTGATTGATCATCGGCGTCGGCTCTGAAAACGGGCCAGCGGGCCGAGCAGAAATGCTCAGAGCCCAAGCCGCGATTCGCAAAACTCGCAGCGGTCGGAGGCAGCAGCCTTTGGCCTATTGGCGAGTCGGATTTGAAACCTCATTAAATTTCACCACGGATTTTTACGTGAACAGCGGACGAGCGTTGACTTTTGTTTTGTTGTCATCAGTTTTTATGATGTCAGCAATCGTCTTGCAAAACTATTTTGCTCCCAAACAGGACGCGGATGACGGGGCCCAGGTGGCCGCGGTCGATCCAGCCGACTCATCCCAAGATGGTGAGGCTTCCCAAGACGAGGACCAGGCTGGTGACGATCCAGTTACTAAACTGACAGAAGGTTCAACGGATTCCGCCGCTGGTGAATCGGCAGCCGAAACACAGGAAACAGCTCCTGATGCAGAGGTTGAGCGAGTCGCTGAAGACGACTTCGTGATGATTGGTTCGTTGCAGGGAACCGATCGATATTTGATCACGATCAATAAACGTGGCGGAACGATCCGCCGGGTTGAATTGAATTTTCGAAACAGCAAGGGCGGATACAAATACCGCGACTTGGTTTGGGAAGGCGGCTATCTTGGCTGCCTTGATTGTGCCGACACAGGATCCGGCCCCCAAGTCCGAGCGGTCGGCTTGGGAACCCCCGCCCAAATCGCAGGTGTCAAACAAGGCGACGTCATTGTTTCCGTGAGATTGCTTGGCGATGAAGCGGGTGAAAGTGAACCGATCACCAGCGCCGATGATTTTGAATCATTCCTGGAGTCGAAGACCGAGCCTGGCGACGAATTGGAGTTGGTCGTTGATCGAGCGGGTGCCAAGCGAACGATGAGGGTGGGTTTGACCGACAAACCAATTCAAGTGATCCGTCCTGAGCCAGGGGTCGTTGATCCCGAATTTGATTTTCCGGAATCGTTTGTGGTTTCGTTGCTCAAGCCAGATCGGCTGGAAATGGCTTGGCCTGACCTTGACCACGACATGCGGGACAAGAACTGGGAAGTCGTCAGCGCCGACGCCAATCAAATTGAGATGAAGTTTGAGCTGTCTCAGAAGAAACTAGCGGACATGGGAATTGCTGGTCCGCTCACCGTTTTCAAACGCATCAAGATGCCAGCCACACCAACTGAAATTGTCGGTGAGCTTGACTCGCGTTCGTTCCATCTGAAGTTCGAGCTTGAGATCAAAAACGAATCCAGCGAAGAGATAAAGCTGGCGTTTGAAATTGACGGTCCCACAGGGCTGACGGCAGAGACATGGTGGTACGCCAATAAAATTCACGGTCGCCAGACGGCGATTGGATACATTGCCGGAGCACGAGATATCGTTGGCTCTAACGGAATCAACTCATACGTGTTTTATGGCTGTCCTGAGATTGTTAAAGAAATATCCAAAGCCGTTCCCAAGGCGAAGTGGATTTGCGATCCATTCAAAGCCGATTTGAAATACAGGCAGCTGAATTTTGTCGGCGTGGATTCGCATTATTTCAACGTCTCGATGATTCCAGAAATGACGGACGGGGATGTTTTCGAGACTAACAGTGTGCAAGCGTTTTTGAACGCCCGCGACGGGCGAACGTCAGAGGTTCCAAAAAACGCTCGATTGCAGAAACTGGTAGACTGCACATTCATCATGGTCGCCCCGGCAACCATTCCGGCAGGCGAAAGCTACCAACAGTCGTTTGACTTATTCGTGGGGCCAAAAGACTCGGTCTTGCTCAAGCATTACGGCCTATCCGACGTGCGAACGTTTGGGTGGTTTTCATGGTGCTCGATGGTGCTGCTGAAGATCCTGCACTTCTTCTACTTCTTGACTTTCAAGACCAGTTACGGCTTGGCGATTGTGATGCTGACGATTTTGGTTCGTTGCTTAATGATTCCAATGTCACGCAAAGCTGCACTCAACGCACAAATGATGCAGCACTTGCAACCGCAGATGAAAGAAATCGCGGACAAGTACAAAGACGACATGGAAAAACGTGCCTCCGCCCAGCGTGAGTTGTACAAAAAGTACAAGTTCAATCCGTTCGGCGGCTGTTTCATGATGTTCTTCCAGCTGCCTGTTTTCTACGGACTCTACAAGGGACTCAATGTTGATATTGCCCTGCGAGATCAGCCGTTGATTCCTGGGATGCAATGGTGCAGTAACCTCGCGGCCCCGGATCAATTATTCTATTGGAAAGACATCGTGCACTCGTCGCTGGGTGCGGAAACCGGTTGGTTGGGTCCTTATTTCAATCTCCTGCCAATCTTGACGATGATCCTGTTTATCGCCCAACAGAAATTGTTCACGCCGCCGCCGACTGATGATAATCAGAAGATGATGCACAAGATGATGACCTTCATGATGGTCTTCATGGGAATCATGTTCTTCAAGGTTCCAGCCGGGCTGTGTATCTATTTCATCACATCGAGTTTGTGGGGAATCATCGAGCGCAAGATGTTGCCGAAACCCGTTTTAGACACAGGAAGTCTGTCGCTAGAGGGTGAGACTGGCAAGCAAGTTTCCAAGCGAGACCAAAAAGCCGCCACGCAAGCCAGCATGAAGCGTGAAGCCGATACTGAGGCCCGTAAGTCAAAAAATGCTGAACGTAAGAAGCGTTTGAGCCAGCGTCGTCGTGATGACAATGGAAGTACCTAACGGTGGCGGGATTTGATACCGAGGACACGATCGCTGCGATTGCGTCGGCGCCCGGTCCCGCCGTTCGCGGGATCGTGAGAGTCAGTGGCCCGGCCGCTGTGGCCTGTCTGGAGGGGGTGTTTCATTCCTCCAACGGTAAATCGCTAAGCCAGTTCGGCTCGACGACAGCCGTCTCGGGAACACTTGAGTTTGATTCGACAATCCCAGACGCGTCCAATGACAGTCCGGCGAAACTGTCGGTAGCCGCAGAATTATTGCTTTGGCCAACTGAAAAAAGCTACACACGCCAACCCACTGTGGAGGTCCACACGATCGGTTCGACGCCCGTGCTGCAGCGCGTGCTCGCTCAAATCTGCGATCACGGAGCGAGGCTCGCGAACCCTGGTGAGTTTACGCTGAGGGCGTTTCTCTCCGGGCGACTGGATTTGACACAGGCCGAGGCAGTGTTGGCGGTGATCGATTCTAGCGGAGACGCTCAATTGCAAACCGCGTTGCAGCAGTTGGCAGGTGGTTTGGCAGGCCCGCTGGGCGAAATCCGGAACCAGTTGATGAGCACGCTGGCCGAATTGGAGGCCGGATTGGACTTTGTCGAGGAAGACATTGAGTTCATCTCCCAAGAGGAATTGGTGAGTCAATTGGTGGCGATTCGAAAGCAGCTGGAGTCAATCGAAGTTCAGATCGACCGCCGGGACCAACTGGTGGATTCAGTCAAGGTCGTGCTTTCGGGGTTGCCGAATGCTGGCAAGAGTAGCCTGTTCAATTCGCTTGCGAACTCCGATCAGGCGATCGTGACCGAAATCGAAGGCACCACGACGGATTTTATGTCTGCCAAGCTCGAATTCGATTCGGCTCGGATCGAGTTGGTTGATACCGCTGGATTCGATTTGTCGGCTGGTGAGATCATGCAGCAAGCCCAATCGCTTCGTGAAGGCCAGCAGAGACAGGCTCACGTTCAGCTGTTTTGCATCGATTGTTCGCGGGATTTGGATCCCTGGGAGATCGAACGCTTGCGGGAGCTTTCAGCGAGCCCTGCGACGAGTCTGGTGGTCTTGACCAAGTCTGATCTTGATCCGAATGCGGACGAGCCAGGCTTGGCGGTCAAAATGCAGGTTTTGAAAGCCGGGTTTGAGGGCACGATTGTGACGACCAGCTGCCTGAGAAGCGAGGGGCTGGGGCAACTTCGAAACCACGTGGCGGTCGCTGTCTTGGATTCAGACAATGCCGACGGCTCAATTGTAAGCTCAACCGTGTTGCGGGCTTCCGAAAGTCTAAAAGAATCGATTGCTTCGGTGGACCACGCCGTGGACGCGGCCCAAGCCCAATTGGGCGAGGAAATCGTGGCGGCTGAGATTCGACAAGCCTTGGAAGGGCTGGGAAGCGTCGTCGGTACGGTTTACACAGACGATATTTTAGACCTCGTTTTTGGGCGATTTTGCATCGGGAAATAGTTTGTCCCCAAAGCATCGTCCGAAGCATTGTCCGAAGCATTGTCCGAAGCATCCTGCAAAGCGAAGAGGTTGTTCCCAAAGAAACAGAACCCAATTCGTCCGTAGCGAATGTCGTCAAGACCTTTGGAACTGCCGGCGAGCTGAAACGCTTGACGAGTGTCGCTACCGCTAAAACCGACATTAAATCAACAAGCCTACTTACGCGTCGGGTTACCATCCTCGCCTTCGGCTCATTAAATCAACAGGCCCTGACTTCGTCTTTCGCACTTTTCCGAAGCCGGAGTCGCAAGACTTCGGGAGAACCCTCTGCGAATCCCGAGCGGTTGCCAGTCCGGCTACAACTCACTCCTTTGGTCAATTCAGAAACAACACGAGGCTAGTAGGTTTTTAATTTTTGAAACGTGCGAAAGTCGAACTTACGCATCCGCGTTACCGATGAAGTTGCAGGCTTGGACGGTTGAATGAGTCGATTTAGATTGGAAACCAATTGCAAAAAAACGGGATTGAATTAATCTGGTAGGTTCCATTCGCCACCCACTCTGGCTCAGTCTATCCCTCCTTCCTTTTTTCGAACGTATCTAAAATGCGCACGTTAATGGTTCCCTATTTCTTTCGTTCGAACCTGTCTCGAGTCCTGGCTGTGCTGTGCACAGTTGGTTCGTTCGCCGCTTCAGCTGACGCCCAAGTAAAAGGCGACCGGGTTGTGGTCACGGCCAATTTCGATACCAAAATCAAGGCTGAGGTTGTTGGGAAAGTCTATGAAGGTAGTGTCCATACGGTTACCGAGACCAATGGGAAGTGGTGTGAGCTGAGCGATGTTCCAGGATGGTTGCCATTGCAATACACCATGGATATGGGCATGGCGCTTCGGCATTTCACAAAACGCGTCAAGGAGAATCCACGTGATTCGATTGGATTTGCCCACCGAGGCGTGATTCTCTACGAGCTCGAGCGATACGACGAGGCTTTCAAAGATCTCACTCAATCGTTGAGTCTCAATCGAGAGAATCCGGGGACGTGGTTAAATCGTGGGATGGTGGCCAAGGCTCAAGGGAAGTACCAGAACGCGCTCAGGGATTTTGGTGAAGCCATTCGCTTGAACCCAAAGCAAATGGAAAACGCATACTTCAACACTGGTTTGGTTTTTTATAGCGTCAATGATTTCAAACAAGCCGTTGAGAACTACGACAAAGCCATCGAGATGTATGACAAGCACGCGTTGTGGTTTGTCAGTCGAGGAAGTGCGAAGTTGGCGTTGGACGACTTGGCTGGTGCCAAAGCGGATTATGAATGGGCGTTCAAGATCAATGGTAATTTGGCGGACGCCCAAGTCGGGCTGAGTAATGTTGCGCTGGTCGAAGACGATCTCGAAACGTGCTTCAAGCATGCTGAGTTGGCTGTCGAAGCCCAGTCCAAGAATGCGATGGCGCTGAACGCTCGGGGTTGGGTTTTGTACAAGATGGGCAAGGTCGACGATGCGATTTTTGATCTTAGCCGAGCCGTTCGTTACGCGCCCAGGCTGTCGATTGCTTACGGGAACCGAGGCGTGTGTTACGTTCACAAGAATGAATTCGACAAAGCGATTGCTGACCACACTCAGCATATCAAGCTTGATCCACGCAGTCCGGTTGCGCTTTCCAATCGTGGCGTCGCCTGGTTCGGAAAAGGCGATTTTGCCAAGGCCAAAGCTGATTTCGAAGCCGCCGAAAAACTTGCTCCCGATTTGGACGAATCATTAAACGGATACGCTTGGTTTCTCGCGACTTGTCCTGAGGAAGATTATCGCGACGGGGCGTTGGCGGTCAAAAAAGCCAAGCAGGCTTGCGAAATTTCGGAACACAAATTTTGGTATCACTTAGATACGTTGGCAACGGCTCATGCTGAGTTGAAAGAATTTGATGAGGCGGTAAAGTGGGCCAAACAGGCGTTGGAAGTTGCCCCGCAAGACAAAAAGAAAATTTGCCAAGAGCAACTCGCCCGATTTGAACGCAAAGAACAATTCCGCTCTCAGGTTGGTAAAAACGCCGAGCAGGCAATTATTGGTTCGTGAATTGAGTGTAACTCAAGTCGTAGCGCAAGTCGTCAAGAGCTTCGTCCGCATGGAATCTGCTAAGTCGAAATGCCGATCGTCGAAATTTGAAATGCCGAAAGTCTTGACGACTTGCGCTTCGAAAATATCTGGGCCCATTGGGCCTAGAGAATTCCACCTGGCGTGTAGCCCGCTGCTTCTGGGTGCTTGGTTTCAAGGGCCGACACCTTAGCGACGAACTTGCCGATCTGAGCCTTGGCCGCGCCCACGTTGTCGCGTCCTTGGGCCAGGATCGAATCCAGTTGTGGCTTCGTCAGTGATAGCCGATCGTCGGCGTCCAGGCGTTCCAGCAAATTGTTTTCGGAAATGAGACCGTTGCGTAGATCGTTGACCGTTGCCACGGCGTGTTCTTTGATCGCGTGATGAGCTGTTTCGCGGCCAACACCGGCTTTGACTGCTTCCATCATGATCGTGGTGGTCAGCAGGAATGGAAGGTAGTGATTGTTTTCGGCTTCGATCACGGCCGGGTAAGCGTCCATTTGGCCGAGGATCGTGAGGAAGGTTTCAAATAACCCGTCGATTGCGAAGAACGAATCGGGAAGCATCACTCGTCGAACGACGGAGCAAGAAACGTCGCCTTCGTTCCATTGATCGCCAGCCAATCCAGCTGCCATTGTCTGGTAGCCTTTGAGGATCGTGTGAAAGCCGTTGACACGTTCACTCGATCGAGAATTCATTTTGTGTGGCATTGCGCTGGAGCCGGTTTGGCCCTTGGCAAATCCCTCACTGGCGGTCTCATGCCCCGCCATCAGTCGCAATGTTTTGCACATGGAGGATGGGCCACTAGCCAACTCAGTCAGCACACTGACCGTTCGCATGTCTAAGCTTCGTGGGTAAACCTGGCCAACATTGTCGAACCGATTGGGGATCCCAAGATGCTTGACGACCAAGGATTCCAATTCGTCGGCCTTGTCGAACTCGCCATCGAACAAGCTCAGTTGGTCCATTTGGGTACCGACGGCTCCTTTGAGTCCACGGACTGGATAACTGGCCAGCAGCGATTCTAAGGAAGCCAAGCCAGTGAGCAATTCTTCACCGAACATGGCCAGCCGTTTTCCAAACGTCGTCGGCTGGGCCGCTACGTTATGGGTCCTGGCTGTGATGAAGAGGTCTTCCCATTTAGTCGCCAGCTTGCTGAGTTTTGACAAGGCCGCGACCACGCGAGAATGGATCAATTGAAGCGAGCGATAGACTTGCAGTTGCTCTACGTTCTCGGTCAAGTCGCGAGACGTCATGCCTTTGTGAATATGTTGATGGCCAGCAAGATCGCAAAACTCCTCAATTCTGGCTTTGACATCGTGTCGTGTGATGCGTTCGCGGGCCATGATCGAATCAAGATCAACGTTTGATTTGACTGACTCGTAGGCGGCAATCGCCTCGTCGGAAATGTCGAGTCCCAATTGTTGCTGGGCTTTCATCACCGCAATCCAAAGCTCGCGTTCGAGGACGATTCGGCCTTCGGCAGACCAGATGGATTTAGATTCAGAAGAAGCGTAACGTTCAGCCAGGATATTCGGGATCATGTTTGATTTAATAATTGTGCGTATATTGAATGGGAAAATTGTCGACCTAAACCACTTCCGCGACGCAGATCTATGCAGGGCAATCTGATGCCTATCGAGAACGTCGAACGCACGGACTTGTTCCGGCGAGAAGGAGATAGTGGATAGTCGAACAAAACCGCCTTGCGATCTGTGACACCATTCTAGCGTGGTAGCAAAATCGCCCAAGGTAGCCAAAAAAATGTGAAATATTAACATTCAAAAACGGCTGAGATGAAATGGTCCATGGAGGTCCGCCCGTGCCGGGGAATTACGATATAGAATGATCGCTGCGAGCGAAGATTTCGGTTGAGTCAGCTGCCGCAGGCTTCTATTTTCTTGGGCTAATAAATTGGCAAGTCACGCACGAAATGGGTGGCTGGTCCGGTTTTCTTTCATGATTTCTTCGCAAAAGTTCGAGAATGCCGGCATTCAATCGCCGTTGAGACTTTACGGATGCGCTGGCAATTGGCTACCATTGTCCAAGTTGGGCAAGATGGCGAAACTGATTCGATCAGCGGATTTGGTGTCTTAAAACTGCTCGAATCGGTCGATACCTGTTTGGTACGGCCAAGAACTCAAATTTCAGGTTTGGGTTAGCTTTGGACTGAATACTAATCTGATCAATCGCATATGACTGGGATGGTTGGAGGGGCTGATGACCCCGATTCGGACATTCGTTCGATCCGACCATGAAGTCGCGACATGATGAGACAACGCTTAAAGGAGAGTTCTGTGGTCAAACGATTACTCGTTGTCATGCTGTTTGCTGCCTGTGGGTTATTTGCGCAAGCTCCGTGCGAGGGCCAAGACGTTGATCCGGCAAAGAAAACCCCGCCGATCAAGACTCCGATTCTTAAGCCAGCTGACGCCACTCCTGTCAAAAAGCCGACCCAAGAGTCTGATCCCAAATCGCCAAAGAAAGTTCCGGACAAATACGCGGCCAAGCCGCCGGAAGCTGACAACGCTGCCAAGCTTCCCAAAGTCGACGGCAAGATGGCTGACGATAAGAAGCAAGACGGCAAAAAGGCTGACGATAAAAAACAAGACGATAAAAAGGCTGATGATAAAAAGGCTGATGATAAAAAGCCTGATGATAAAAAGCCTGATGATAAAAAGCCTGATGATAAAAAGCCTGATGATAAAAAGCCCGGCGACAAAATGTCCGACGACAAAAAGGTCGACGACAAAAAGGTCGATGAAAAAGTCGCTGAGGCACGAGTCGGAAGTGAGCAATTCTTGCCGGCTTCAACCAAGTTTTGGATTTCGATTCCTGATGCGGACGAATTGGAAAAGCATTTTGAGATGACGCAGTTTGCCAAGCTGGGGCAGGATTCGGCGGTGAAGCCGTTTATTGATAGCCTGCGTGGTCAGATCAAAGAGGTTCTCAACGATCAGAATGTTCGCCTGGGTTTGGAAGTTGACGATTTGCAAGGCGTTCACTCGGGCGAAATTTGTATCGCCGGCGTCTTGCCAGAGATCAACGGGCAGCAATCAATCAAAGGTTCGCATGGACTCGTATTGTTGGTTGACGTGACGGGCAAGACAGCGGAAGCCCTTGAGTTGCAAGATCGAATCAACAAGGAACTTGTGAGTCGCGGCGCCAAGCAGGAAACCAAGACAATTAACGGCGTCGAAATCATCAAATCGATCGTCAACATTGCTAAGCCGATTCGACATAGTCAAACCAACTTTCAAGCGATTCACAATGAACGGATGCTGATTTGCGACAACGAAGCCATCTTCCGAGACGTGCTTCGACGATTGGCGGCACCCAAAAAGATTCAAGCGGTTGAGACGCTGGGTGCTCAAAAGTCTTTTCTTTCGATCATGGAAAATACTGATTTGAAAGAAGACACTTCACACATTCGTTGGTTCATCGATCCCTTCGGGTACATCCAACTTGCCCAGGCATTGGAAGACGAAAAGCGTGGTAACCTTCAAGGTCCCCGCGACGATTGGGCCAAGATTTTGCGAGATCAAGGATTTAGCGCTTTCCGCGGTGTTGGCGGCAACGTTTCGGTGGCGACCAAGGAACACGAGTTGCTTCATCGCACGTTTACCTATGCTCCGCTCGATCCGAAAATCAAAAACGGCAAGCGAATTTTTGACTTGTTTGCCTTCAATGGGAACAAGAAAACGCTGGAACCTGCGAGCTGGGTCCCGGCTGATTGCTCCGCTTACGTGGTCGGCAATTGGGATTTCTCCAAAACGCTCCTTGGCGTGGGTGGGATCTACGATGCCTTTCTCGAAGAAGAGGGTGCCTTTAAGCGAATTCTGAACGACTTCAAAGTTGACCCGGACATGCAGTTGGACATCCATCGCTTGGTCGGTTTGATTGACAGCCGAATGACGGTGGTTTCGGCAGTTGAGAGACCCATCACGGGGTCGAGTGAACGAATTGTGATTGGATTCCCGATCAAGGGCGAGGCGGATTACGTCTTTGGATGTTTGAAACGCGCCACGCAAGGCAAGGTCATCAACCTCGGTGGAATCAAGGTTATCGAAGTTGATTCCGTGGTGGAAGAAGAAGATCTTGGAGGCGGAATCTGGGATCTCCCAGGCGAAGAGCCGATCGAAGTCGAAGAGGCTCCCAAACGGAATTTTGAGCTGTTTGAAAAACGTTATTTCGTTGTTCATAACGGGCAGTTGTTGGTTTCGAATAACAAGAATTACCTTCGCAAATTGTTGGCACAAAAAGAATCCGGGCTGGCCCAATCGGCTGACTACATTCAAGTCAAGGACGCGATTGGGAAATTGACGGATACATCGAAAGTTAGCTGGCGTCAGTTTGGACGTGCCGACCGAACGCTGGAAGCTAATTACGAAATGATTCGGCGGGGTGAAATGGCCAACTCGCAAACAGTTTTGGCACGCATGATTAATCAGGTGTTTGCCAAGCACGCTGAAGAGATGGCCGCTGCCGAAGGCAAGACGCTGGACGAAGACGCGGTTCGAAAACAAAAGCTTGATGGTTCGAAATTGCCAAAAGACTACGCCCAAAAAATCGCTCCGTTCTTGGGCCCAATGGGAATGGTCATGGAGAACGAAAAAGACGGTTGGCGAATCACCGGCTGTGTCCTTAAAAAAAAGGGAATAACTGAAGTCGTTCAAAAAACGGACGATGAGCCATCGGATTCCCAGCAGCGTTGATTGAGATGGTCGATTTTCGCTCCGCCGAAAGAGTGGCAAGTGACGTCGTAACTCGCCGGTACAAGTAACTTGCTTGAACGTGACCGATCGACTTTGTAATTCGATTGATGACCAGACGCGTGAGAGCAATCTGATTGGAAACCGAGACCTTGAATGCTGGTTGTCGACGAGCCAATTAGGTATTGGTACCAGCGAGAAGGAACGTCAATCGTTTTTCTTTCGACGGAGCGAAAGGCGACCATCCCAATCGCTTACGCGTTGGGTTACCAGTCGCGTCACCGTCTCGGAGGGATGCGGGTAAACTAACCGTTAGGGACGCGGGTGAAGTCACGGCGGCAGCGGGTTGCGAGAAAGCTGACTCCGATATTTCTCTGATGCCAAGTCGGCTACGGAGGGGTGTGCATTTTGGTATCGCCTCAGGATTCAAATCCCCATGCATCACGTACCTTGGTGGTGTCTCTTACGCTCAGCTCACGGCGACCCGCTGGGCGTCCCGCTGTGATCCTTTCAGGATTGATGGTTGCATTTCGCTCCGCGCAAAGAGCGGTAAACAGCGTTGTTTGTCGCCGGTAAAAGCATCCCATTTGCTGGTCGATCAACGCACGCACAGTGCGTCGAAGCTGAAGAGATGTCGATTTGTTTGCGGGAGCATTCGTTGTTGGGATGGTCGTTCGTTTTGGGGAACTCATTCGATGAGACGTTTTGAGAATGAGTTGGTGAGTGTTTTGACGGCACAGGAGCTGTGTCGTCTACAACGGCTAATCCTGCCTTTGACGATGAGCCCTGATAGCCACCGCCAATCGAGCTATTCGTTTGCAATCCATTCGCCGTTGATGCAATCGATTCGAGCGTAGAAAATGTGTTCTCGATCAGCCCGACGCAGGTAGTCGTCGAGAATCACCTGCCGCGACGGACGCACTGAGTCTTTGAAAAGGCCCCTGCCGCGGATGACGATTGTTTCGTCGAGGTTGACGAATTGGGGCGACAGCCAAAGCGTTGAATCGGCCTCGATTTGCATGCTTTGCGGCTCCAACCGAAACTCATTGGGTTTGGA
>JBLINZ010000006.1:0-37465 GCA_047639375.1 Mariniblastus sp.
TCCAAAACTCCCAACCGATGTAGCCGCCCATGGATAATCCACAGTAGGTGACTGGCTCCGTGATTTGCAGAGCTTCCAAAATCGATGCGAGATCGTCGGCCATTCCTGCCATCGACATTTCCGTCGTGTCCGATTCGCTCTCCCCGAAACCGGGTAGATCCGGTGCGATCACGCGAAAATGCTTGGAGAGCTGGAATTGGTTTCGCCACATGCGATGGTCAAGTGGAAACCCGTGGACCAGCAATAAGGCCTCACCGCTACCATGATCAAATACATTGATGGAGCGATTACCAACTTGAATGCGTTTGGGATCCATGGCTCATTGGTATCCAATTGAAGTGAAGCGAAAACTCAGGAAGACTTGGCTAGATGATAGCGATTGGATTCAAATGCCGATCAATTTCAAAATCCAGTTGATCAACAAGAGGGATGCGATCAAAATAGGGAGACTATAGAGAGCATTGAATTCAAGCGCGCGTCCGCGTTTCTTGAGAAACCAAATTTGTAACAAATGCCACGGAACTTGGATTGCGACAAACAGGTAAACCGCAATGCTTGCCCGGTTGAGCCTCCAAGCTCTGCTAACATCACCATGGCTGATGGCGATAAAGGATCGTGTGAGTCCGCAACCAGGGCAGTCAACGCCCAGCACGCGGCGACTTGAGCAAATCTCTGGCATCGGGACGTTCAAGCCGGGGAGAAATACGCTTTCCGGGCCATCATGTCGCATGAAGATTGACAGTAAGATCACGATCGCCGCGAAAGTCGCAAACACCGTATGAAGTGTGATCTCACTCCGCAAAAATTCTGGTGGCAACTGACGAATGGCATTGGGAGCGACCGCGACAGGTTGTGAGTTGGGATCTTCGATGGCGAAATGCTTGGTTTTATGTGGAGTCTTAACCGTAAACAACCTGCTGGAAGGCAACCGATCATTCTATGGAATTGATCAGCGTTGTTCGCAAACTGATTTCTATTCGGCTAGAATTTTTGGAAAATACTGAAATGCTGGAATCCACCATGAGTTTGAGGAATCGATCTACGCTGAGCCTCGTTGTCATAGCTATTTTGCAGTTTGCTGGATTTGCTGTTGCTGGGTTCGCTGTTTGTTCTACTGCATCTGCTATCCAGGTTGACGACCAACGCCAACCGCAATCTGCGGTGAAAGTCGATCGCGATCGGTTGGCCAATTTTTTTGAGTCGAGAATTCGCCCGATTTTAGTTGACCAATGTTATGGTTGTCACAATTCAGTTGGAGACGCGGAAGCTGATTTCGCGCTCGATTGGCTCACTGGAATTCGAGCGACAACCGAGCATGGGACTGGCGTCGTGCCAGGCGATCCGGATGCGAGCTTGTTAATCAAAGTGATTGAGCATCAAATCGAAGGGCTTGAGATGCCCTCTGGCGGTGCCAAGTTCACTCCCGCTGTGATTGCGGACTTCAAGCAATGGGTTGCGGCTGGTGCGGTGGATACGCGGCTCGAACGGCCGACTAAAAAGGAACTTGAAGCAGCAACGTCTTGGGCGGCCAAGCTGGAGTCACGCAAGCAATGGTGGAGCTTCCAACCGATTCGCTCGCCTCAAATTCCGCCCGAAAATGAGTGGTCCAATCATGAGGTTGATCGGTTCATTTGGGCCGCGCTTGGATCGAATTCCCTCGTACCTTCACACCAAGCAAAACCGCGGACGCTAGTTCGTCGTCTGGCATTCGCGATCACCGGTTTACCACCGACGCTCCAGCAACTGGCGGACGTTGAATCAGGTACGAAGAGTCTCGAACAGTTTGTCGATGAACTGTTGGCCTCGCCTCATTTTGGCGAACGCTGGGCTCGTCATTGGATGGACTTGGTGCGGTACTCTGACTCGCATGGTTCCGAGGGCGATCCTGCGATCCCCAACGCGTATCGTTATCGGGACTACTTAATTCGCGCTCTCAATGCTGACGTTCCCTACGATCGTTTGGTGCGAGAACATATCGCCGGTGATCTCTTGAGCACCCCCCGAATCAATCACGAACTTGGAATCAACGAGTCCGCGATTGGACCTGCTCACTGGCGGTTGTGTTTTCATGGGTTCGCACCGACCGATGCGCTCGATGAAAAAGTCCGTTTCACCGATGATCAGATCAACGTATTCAGCAAGGCATTTTTGGGACTGACGGTTTCTTGCGCCCGCTGCCACGACCACAAATTCGATCCGATTAGCCAAGCCGATTATTACGCCTTGTTTGGAATTGTCGGGTCAAGTCGTCCGGCGACCCGCGATGCGAATTCCTCCGTGCAGAAGAAATTACATCAGCCGGAGTTGCTGGATCTGAAGGGTAGAATTAAACGACAATTGGCGGCCCACTGGTTGACTGAAACGGATGAGCTCAAGTCCAAGTTGTTCCCCTTGCGGGAGAGCGACTTGTTTTCGCCGGAGCATCCTTTGGTCGAGGTTCAGAAGATTCTTGCTCAGCCCGAGACCAGCGAGGGTCAAGGAGGCGTCGCAGTTGACTGGTCTGAACTACGACAGAAGTGGAATCAACAGAAGCAAGAAAATATCACGGACGCTCAGCAAAATGTGCGACATTGGGGAGCCGCAGGAGGGGATTCGTTTGACGAGTGGTTTGGAGATGGAAGCCCAGCCCTGACTGCGAATCGATCTGAGATGGAGGCTGGTAAGTTTTCGTTGTCGTTTGATGGCGAAAATGTCATCGACCAGATTTTTCCTTCTGGCGTTTATTCCAATCTGATTTCAAACCGACACCGTGGGGTGTTTGAGTCGCCATCGTTCTCCAATCTGGCAGAATCCGATTCGAAGGATGGGGACACGTTGACGGCCTGGATGAAGATTTTGGGAGGTGGCCAAGCATCGGCAAGGTATGTGGTGCAAGACTATCCGCGAAACGGAACGGTTTATCCGATCCAAGAGATCAAGAATTCGAAATGGCATTGGCAGAAATTTGATTTGGGGTATTGGCGAGGCGACGAGCTTCATCTGGAATTAGCGACGGCCAAAGATGCACCACTTCAGACGCGAAACTCCGACCGTTCTTGGTTCGGTGTTCGAGAGGTCGTTTTGCGGAAGTCGAAACTTGGACCGCCCATGGAGTTCAATTGGGAAGCATTGGCTCCATTTTTCCTCGATGAAAAATTTACCCCAACCACCCAAGACGCGTTGGCGGAACATTGCCTCGCCGTGATTCAACAAACGATCCTTGCCTGGCGAGATGGCACGGCGACCAATGGGCAAGCCATGCTTTTGGATGGTTTAGTGCAGGGGGATGTGCTTAGTAATCAATTAAGACAAATAGAAACTGTTCAGCAGAACGTGATGGCCTATCGGGTTCTAGAGTCGAAAATTCCCCTTCCGTTTCGTGTCCCAGGCGTTGCCGAGGCTGGCCCGACAGACCAGCCGTTGTTCGAGCGTGGCAATCACAAATTGCCCCGTGAGACAGTGCGGCGCCGTTTCCTGGAGGCCATTGATGCAACGCCCTATGAGACCGAGCAAAGCGGTCGGCTTGAATTGGCTAATGACTTGTTTCGTGATGATAATCCGTTGACAGCACGCGTGGCCGTGAATCGCATTTGGTTACATCTGTTTGGGCAAGGAATCGTGGCCACGCCGGATAATTTTGGTCGCTTGGGGGAGTTGCCATCGCATCCCGAACTATTGGATTATTTGGCGAATCGTATGGTGGATGAAAATTGGTCGATTAAGAAAATGATCCGCTCGATGGTGCTATCCAAGGCTTGGCAACAAAGTTCGAATCCCTCGGATGCCGCGTCCAAATTCGATCCAACCAATCGTTTTTTGTCACACTATCCGATTCGGAGGCTTGAGGCAGAATCGATTCGAGACGCCTTGATGATGACCGCTGGCTCCTTCAGCGACGAGATGTACGGCCCGGGTTTCGCGGCGAATTCGAGTATCTCACGCCGTTCGGTCTATATCCGCAGCAATCGCAATAATCTCGATCGGTTCCTGACGCTATTCGATTCACCAGTCCCGTTCTCGACAACCGGGCGACGAAGCGTGACTCATGTGCCGGCTCAATCACTGGCATTGATGAATTCGAAACTGGTGATTGAAATGGCCAACCGTTGGGCAGCCAGCGTGCGCGAATCGTCACTAGCGAACTCCAGCGACGGAGAGCGGATCAAGGCAATGTTCCGCAAGGCAATGGGTCGTGATCCGAGTTCATTCGAGGCTGAATTTTTGATCGATTATCTCAGAGTCTCGAAATTCGAAGCGAAACAGATCGTTGAGTCGAGGGCACGACATGTCGATCAGCAGGGGCGAACAGAGAATGCGATTGCGGCAATTCTGGATCCGGTTCGTGCAGATTTGCTCCAACAGAGAAATGGCGAAACGGGTGAAGTCTCACTCGCTCCAGTTCTCCATTGGGACTTTTCCAAGAGCGAAACAGACTTGATCGAAGGTCAGCGGCTCAGCCTGAAATCTGGTGCGAGAATCGAAGACGGGAAACTCGTTCTCGATGGAAACGGATTTGCGTTGAGCCCAAATCTCAAGCGAGCGTTTGGGGCCAAGACCTTGGAAGCCTGGGTTCAGCTCAGTGATCTTGGGCAGCAAGGGGGTGGCGTTGTGACGATTCAGTCGCCGTCAGGATCCGAATTTGATTCGATTGTGTTCGCGGAGAGTTCAAAATACAAATGGATGGCAGGTTCGGAATTCCTGCGAAGATCGCTCTCGTTCGAAGGCATCCGAGAAAAGGAAGCCGATCAATCTCCGATTCACATTGCCATGACTTTTGCCGAAGACGGGACGATTGCGGCGTTTCGGAATGGTGAGCCGTATGGTCAGTCCATTCGGAAATCGCCGCTTCACGCGTTTAAGGCGGGAGAGTCCAAGATTGCTTTGGGAATTCGGCATGGTGTTAAGTCGCAACCTGGGCGAATGCTAAAAGGCAGTCTCCATCAGGTGCGTGTCTATGACCGTGCTTTGACCGCAGATGAGCTGAGGGCATCGTTCCTCGAGCGGCCATGGGTTTCTGAGGCCGAAATCGTGGCGGCACTACCTTCCGACCAGCAGACGCAATTGAGATCTCTTCGAGAGAACCTCAAGCGGCACGTCGCCGCCCTGGCTTCGCTGGATACATCCGCTGGCCCACACGATCCGCTCGCAAAAATAGCCCATGCGATCTTTAACATCAAAGAGTTTATCTACATTCGGTAGTCCGTTATGAATCAGAATCAACAACAGGCACTTGGTGCCTCCACGCGTCTGACAAGACGGCAAATGCTGGCGGGTGCCTCCACGGGGTTTGGCCTGCTGGCGCTTCAATCACTGATGGCTCAGCCGAGTTTTGGTGCGTCGCGGTCTGCCATGGATCAAAATGATTCAACCCGCAAGTTGCATCATGCGGCCAAGGCCAAGAATGTCATATTTTGTTACATGTCCGGCGGAGTGTCGCACGTCGACTCGTTCGATCCCAAGCCCCGCTTGGCCGAACTGCATGGAAAGCCGATGCCTGTCAAGGTTGAGCGGACTCAGTTCAACCAAAACGGGAACGTCATGGCTTCGCCCTTTGAATTCAAACGGTGGGGGGATTCAGGAATTCCTGTCAGCGGGATGTTTCCCGAGATCGGTTCGGTCGTCGATGAACTGGCAGTCGTTCGTTCGATGACGACTGCTGTGAATGAACACGCACAGGGCAATTACGCGATGCACACGGGGTTTCCGTTTATGGGGCATCCCAGCGCGGGCGCTTGGTGCAACTACGGTTTGGGAACAGAGAACGAATCGTTGCCTGGGTTCGTGGTTTTGCAAAGCGGCGGGGCGGTGCCACCTCATGGCGGCACCGGTTTGTTCAGCAGCGGGTTCTTGCCTGCTCAGCATCAGGGTTCCATTTTGCAAGCGGATAAAACTCCGGCCGTGGGCAATATTGCGCCGGGCTTGCCCCAGTCGCTTCAACGCCGGCATCTCGATCTCATCAAGAAAATGGATGAGAGTTTTCTCACTGAGATTTCCAATTCAAATGTTGAAGCAGCGATCCGAAACTATGAAACGGCGTTCAAGATGCAAGCTGCCGTTCCAGAGATTTGTGATCTGAACAGCGAGACGGAAGCCACTCGAAAACTCTATGGATTGGATTCTCCAGTTGCGACCAAGGCCGCTTATGCAAGGCAATGCTTGCTGGCTCGCCGCCTGGTTGAGTCGGGAGTTCGATTTGTTGAGTTAAGTTGCCTCAATGAGGGGATCGGAGCAGGCGGCGCCGCGAACCCTTGGGATCAGCATGGAGCACTCGAAAAAGGACACGGTGCGATGGCGTTCCAGGTGGATCAACCGATTGCGGGTTTGATCAAGGACTTGAAACAGCGTGGATTGTTGGACGAAACACTCGTGATTTGGGCCGGCGAGTTTGGCCGAACGCCGTTCTCTCAAGGCTCCAATGGCCGCGATCACAACCCGTTTGGGTTTAGCATCTGGATGGCAGGCGGTGGTATCAAAGGTGGAACGACCTATGGAGCGACTGACGAATTTGGATATCACGCCATCGAAAACCCCTGTAACGTCTACGACCTGTGGGCGACTGTCTTGCATCAACTGGGGCTCGACCACAAGCAACTAACGTACCGATATGCCGGACGAGACGTTCGTCTCACCGACGTTCATGGTAATGTGCTGAGCGAAATTTTGCGTTGATTTGTTGTTGTGAAATTTGCTTGAATTGCCACTGCAAATTACTGGTCGCGCCAGAATCTTGGAATCAGCAACACTAGGATCGGAAAGATTTCCAAACGTCCTAGCATCATTAGCCAGACGAACAGCGTTTTTGAGCCAAAGCTGAAATTGGAATAGTTTTGGGTCGTGCCGACGACGCCTAAGCCTGGACCGATATTGTTGAGCGTGGCCGCGACAGCGCTGGCGGAATCGATCAGCTTGTTGTCGTTGTTGATGCCCCACGTCACGTCGGGTTCAAACATCATCACGACAATGAATCCGAACACGAAGAGAATTGAGATCAGGCTAAAGTAAACGAGAATAGAATGCCGGAGAGTTTGATCGTCGGTCGCTTTGCCGCCCAGTTTGAGCATTCTGACCTCTTTGGGCTGAAACGAACCTTCGACTTCCATCCGCAGAATTTTAATGAACAAGATATGACGAATCACTTTCATTCCACCGCCCGTGCTTCCTGCACAACCGCCGACGAACATCAGCAGTAATAGCAACGAGCGACCGAAGTCATTCCATTGATCGAAATCTGCCGTGCCGTAGCCAGTCGTTGTCATCACCGACACGACTTGGAAGAGTCCGTTGCGGAATCCCTGTTCCAGGGTTGCAAAATCTGAGTCGCCGGCTCGGATGCCAAACACCAGGATCGCGGCCGTGGCAAATACAATGATCAAGCTATAGGTTCGAAATTCGATGTCCCTGAGAAACTGCAAGGGGTTTCCAGCCAGCACGAGAAACAGCAACGTAAAATTTGCACCCGCCAGAAACATGAACAAGATCACGACATATTCGATCGCTTGTCCGTTGGAGCCTTCGGACACAAAATGCCCGAGGCTGGCGTTGTAAGTGCTGAATCCACCGGTCGCCATCGTGGCGAAGGAGTGGCATGTCGCGTCAAAGAAGGACATCCCAAGAAACTTCAAGATGATTGCGAGTGCAACGTTTAGCCCCACGTACATGGCGGCAAATAGCCAGGCGGTATGCTGCATCCGCGCATTGAAGCTCTCTTGCGTGGGGCCAGGCATTTCGGCGCGCATCAACGCCTTGCCGGCTGAGCCTTGGCCGAGCAACACCACGAACAGAACGATGATTCCCAACCCGCCCAGAAAGTGCGTACTGGCTCTCCAGAACAGAATGCAATGTGGGACCAGGTGGGGATCTTCGAGGTCGCATAAAACCGTCGCGCCGGTCGTGCTAAATCCCGATTGGGCTTCGAATAACGAGTCGATCAGTCCCATCCGGACCCAGTTCAACCGGTAGTTGGAAGCGCGGTCGGCGGGTGCGTTGGGATCATCGGCAGGCGCCACTAACCATTTTTTCCAGGGAGCTTGTGCTTGGAGTCCTTTGAAGATTTCAGGAGCCTGCGGGAAGCCTGTTATCTGGATCAGTTGTCGGCGAGTGATTCCGCGGGCGGTCGCGGAAGAGATGGCCCGAATGACTTCCAGTTCCTGGTCGTTGACCGGTTCGGCTTCTTCCCACGTGCTCCAGAATTTCCAGCGTGACGAAGCCACCAAGACGATTGCCGATTCATCGAACGCTCGAATTGAGGGGCCTCGGCAGGTGCCGCTAAGCATATAGGGCAGGGCACCGAGTGCGGTGGCGAGCACCCAGCTCAACCCGACCACGGCCATGGCTTCTTTGCGGTAAATTTTGGACTCGCCACCACGTCCATAGGCAAACATCAGTCCGCCTAGTCCCCAACAAATTACAGCGCTATAGATCAATCCCCAAACGCCGTCGGATTCAGGACGATCGGTTTTGACAATGGGATCGGTGTGCGCCCCGATGCTTGGATCGGCCCAAATCAAGCTAAACAGCATGAAGCAGCCCAGCAGCAGGGTCAGGATCCCCAGCAGTTTGGAAAGGAGGGGAAAGTTCATGGCTTAGCTGTTGTCGTCCAAGGCGTCGAGTCCGGGTTCTTCGATGGTACGGCCTGCCAAGCGTGCCCCAATGAAGATTGCTAACGGAAATGCCAGCATGTAAACGAGCGTCATCGACTTTTTCGGACCGTTGTCCGCGAGGGCGGTTTGGAGGAAGTAGATGAACAGCAGGACCGCGAGAAAGGCGGCGTGTGGGAACGGAGCAAAGGGGGCGGTCTTCACCACAAGCCAGCCAATGGCCATGCAAGCGATTGAACTCAGTCCAACGGTTAGCCAAAACATGGTGGGTGGAATCGCGGTGTCCGGATTGGTCTCCATAATGGTCTGCTGAGTCTCGATGTCGAGATCAAGGAACTCGATAAACGATGGGAATCCGAGATAGCCCAACGTCACCATAATCGCACTCATTGAGATAATGCAAAGCACATATCCGGAGGCGACCGTCAAGAAACTGCGAAGCAGCAGACCCGGAGGCAAAGTTTGGTTGGACATTAAGATACGCCGAATGAGAAAAACCTCATTCTATTCACGACGGACCGTGGCTTGAAGGCGACTGGGCGTTTCTTTCGCTAATTCCGCTAATGAGGTGATGAAAAGGTCGCCAGCCGGTGAACAGCTGGCATGCTCGTGATGGTGGGAAGCCGCTTATTTCAGTTGCGTTCCGGTAGCACCCTCGGCCACGTCAGCTACTGGGATCAATTGTCGTTTGAAAACCAATCTCGCATCGCATCCTTGCAGGTCCGCGGTGACGGGCACGGAAAGGCTGAACTCATTGACGTCTTGGCCCAGTTGGTAGGTGGCTTGGCTCGTCGAAGTAGTGCCCTCCGTTGACGTTTCCGTTGTTTCGATCACAAACGCTTGGCCGTTCGACTCAACCATTCTCCATTGTCCTTGGGTGCCATCGCGTAATGGTTGTCCATCAACGGCGACCATTTCGAGGTCGTTCTCGAACGAGCCATCGCGTCGGAATTCAATCGCCATCACGGTTGAAAGGAAACTCTCGGCTTGAGCGATCACATTGTCCTGTCGCATCTCTTCGAGCGAATTGAGTTTGGATTTCAGATTCGCTTCATTGAAAGCGGCGGTTCCTAGCCAAATCCCCACGACCCGGTCGGGGTTTAGTTTCGCCTCGGGCGTCGTGCTTTCTGTAGTCGTGCTCAGTCCATCCGTTTCCGACTGGGTCTCGGTTTGAGGCATTGACGCGGGGGCAGATTTTTTGGCGTCGTTCGATTCAGGGGGGGCTTTGGCACATCCAATCGCCAATGAAAAACACATCGCGATGGCCAGGGCACCTTGAGGGCAACGCCTTAATAGAGATTTTGGTTTTGACACGGTTAAACTCCTTTTATCCGTTCTTGGATTGATGTGACTCGATGGGATCGAATGTTAGTTTTGCTTTTTAAATTTAAGTTTCATTTTTGTGCCCGCCATGTTGGGCGGAATCAACTTGATGCTGGATTCATCCAGAAACTCAATTTCGTGGTTCGTTGTTTCGCCTTTGAGCGTGCAACTGACTTGCATGCAATTGGCTGATTCGTCAAATGAATTGAAAATCCACTGGCCTTCTTTAGCAACGTTCATGTTACCGATGTTCGTGGCGGTTCGGAGCTCACCACTGCCGAGAAACTGGATCAGCATTTTGGCTGAATCATCTTCCTCAGATTCAGCTTGGCTTTCTAAGGCGTCATCGGATCCGCTAGAACGATCCATTCGTCTTGTGAGGGTATCGGCTTGATCGATCTTCCAAGTCCCGACGATTTTTGCTCGATTTGATTCGCCGCACCCGGTGAAAATGCCAGCAAGCAAAATGGCAGCAAGGCACAGTGGTCGAAATCCGGCAGGATTGAATGCAGTTGTAGGTTTCACAGGAAGCTTCCGAATGTCAAGTCAGGGAAAGTTTTTCAATTGTAGGGATTTTTTTGATTAAGAAAGCCGTATTGGCCGATAACTCAGAACGTACATAGGAGTATGTTCTGTTCTCTGAGGGGCGAGTCATGATTCGAGTTTGTCTGTTTGTAACCTGTTTGGCGATTTCACTCATGTCGGTCGGTTGTTGTGGTCCAATGGGGCCAGGCTGCGGAATCCCGATGGGTTGCAGTGATTGCGATGGAGTCGGTCAGGGAAGAGTCGGTGGCCCTTTATCAGGTTTGCGGCAAATGAAACGTTCGCTTGTCTGTGGCAGCGGGTGTGGAGAAGTCTACGTGGGTGAGTGGATGAGCACACCTCCGGACTCGCAGGACCCTTGCTGTGGTGATCAATGGGTTGGCGGCGCTTCCAAGTGTCGGCCCTTCTGCTGGCAGCCTGGGGCGTTCTTGAGTGGATTGTACGGCGTCCGAAATTGCAGCGGAACGGAATCATCGACGCCTTGCGGTTGTGGTGAGTCCATGTGCGACGGCGGTTGCGGAATTGAAACAGGCTACGTTCAGCAACAAGTCGCTGGCGGATGCTCAACAGGAAACTGTGGCGGCGGCGGTGGATGTGCGACTTGCAACGCCCGAGGGTCGGGGCCAGCCAACACTCAGATGGTTCAACAGATTCCGGCGTCGGATCGGATGACTCGATCGGCATCAGCCAGTAACATGAGCGGCTCAGGAAGCTACCCACGACGATAGGATTCGTCGGCTTGGTTTCGGGCGGAATTGAAAAATAGGAAAAGGCGTCGAGCTCATACTCGACGCCTTTTTTCAATTCTAGAATGGGTGACTGGCTTGCAAACCGAGCCGGGGCAATCCATGCTATCCCCCTCGATTTGCAACGACCTGGATTGTTGATCCTATGGCCTGTTGAGCGGTAGCCAAGGTAACTCGAATGCGTCAGCGAGGGAGTTCTCGCCAGCGCCAAGCCTTCAATGGTTGTCCCTCCTCGCTGATGGGCTTGTTGGTTTAGAATGCGAGACGATAGTTCGTTTACCGATTAACCGGCAGGCGACAGTACCAAACGCAGAGCGTTGGTAAGCGAGGGTGATCGCCCCTTAACGGCAAGCCACCAACGAGAACTCCCTCGCTGACGCATTCGGGCTACCGTCGCTGCCGCTTAACCGCGATTAACTTGCATTAAATCAACAAGCCTGCACCCAGGCCTACCATGACATAAGTGTCAAATCGGCAAAGCCAAAAACTTAGCTTCAACGAACCGCTAACCTGGTGGCCATTTCAATGGACGCCCGGCAAGAATGTGGAAATGCAAATGATCGACGGACTGTCCGCCGTCTCGGCCACAGTTCGCAACAACTCGGTAGCCAGATTCTTCGATCCCCAGTTCTCGAGCGATGTTCCCTGCGGTTAGCAATAGGTGGCCAGCAAGGACTTGGTCGTTGGAAGTCAGTTTAGCGACGTTTTCAATTTCTTGTTTGGGGATCAGTAAAACATGCGTAGGGGCTTGAGGTGAAACGTCGTTAAACGCGATGCACAGGTCGTCTTCGTAGACAATTGTGGCGGGGATCTCTCGATCAATGATCTTTTTGAAAATCGATTTTTCGGAACTCATGGTAGATCTGCCGTTGGGAAAGGAAAGCTAGTTCAGCGAAATGGCTTGATCCGAAACGAGGATTACAATCCCACCTCGGACGGGCAGCAGTAGCGAACCCGATTCGTTGACGAATCCAGACTCCAGCGGTTCCGTCACCGTTTGACCGATTTGGTTGACGACCGAACCAGCGTCAATTTTTGTATTGATGTTAGAAATGATCTCGGCGGAAGCTTGCATTAATGGCGATTGGGTGACCGGACATCGAAGCATCTCGATTAGGTCTTGAGCAAATTTGGTTGACATGGCTGATTGGTCGGTTGGCGTTAATGGTTGTGTTGATTGCTGACTAGATGATAGCACTTTGCCCCCTTTCCAATCAACGAGTAGCGAAAATCAAGAAAAACGACGGGAGTCGCCGCTGGCTTGAGTTGCGGGACGTGCTGGGCTTTGGATTCGTATTGTTGAATTCCCGGCTCTGGATTATCAAACAGGTCTGCGAGAAACATTTGCTACTCAATGACTGAAGGAGTCAGGCATGTTGCGACCTAGGATTGGAATGATTGTTGGCCTGTTAGCAGGCTGGATGTTTGGTGGGTATGCTCCCCCGGCTGAGTTGCATGGGCAGGTGAGCGATCGAGTGCCTGCCAGGGACTGGCAGCAGCCTGCCAGAGACTGGCTGCAACGTCAGGCGATGATGAAATTGGCCGGCGAGCGTGGCTTGGGTCAGTCCAATCCGTCGTCGTTGGTAGAGCGGGTTTGCGAATTGAATGCACCCTTGGATTTGATCTCGAATCGATCAGCCGATCAAGAATCGCCCCCTCGTCAGTCACCTCAAAGCTGGAACTCCGCCGTCGTGGATTTTGTAGAGC
Organism: Mariniblastus sp.; assembly: GCA_047639375.1. Taxonomy (GTDB): domain Bacteria; phylum Planctomycetota; class Planctomycetia; order Pirellulales; family Pirellulaceae; genus Mariniblastus. The sequence goes on from JBLINZ010000006.1 coordinate 12,896, forward strand.
CAGTGGCAGATTCGGCAACCACAAAACCCGCGTCCTCACAGGAGGACGAATGCTACACCCGGATCGCTGCCTTGTTGGTGCAAGCCATTCGTGATCAGGATGGCAATCAAACCCTGCAAGAGCAGACGTTCGTTTTCGCGATTAAAATGATTACCGAGCAGTCTCGGATTGCCAGTGAGCAACGGGCGGAGCATGTGAAGTCCGAGCATCGGCAAACTGTGGCTCAATTGAGACTAGAGCTTGAGAATGTGAAAGCCGATTCTGTTGTCAAAAAGCCTGATACGAAATGGATGCAAGATGCGTTCATCACGCAATATCGGAACACCAGGCAATTGCAAGCGTTGGTCGCAGCCAACCGAGAAATGGCAAAGTCGATGTCGCAACTTGAGCGCCAAGTCGAATCGCTGACACTCAAGCAACAGGTCAAGCTTTCGGAAAACGAAATGAGACAGCTCATGGCTTCCCTCGAAGCCGACGAGCGCAAGTCCCAGCAGGCCCAAGAGATTAATGGCCTAGAGTCAGAATTGAAATTGCTCAGTCAGCAACTGCAACAACTCAAAGGCAGCAATGGCCAAGTCCAGAGGGCCAGTCTGCTTGAACCAGCCTACATGCCAAGTAGCGGATTAAGGCCGATTCGACCGGATTCAAATCGGTAGTGGTGTCGCAGGGACAATTTGAAAGCCACCCACAGTTTTTCCTTAACAGTCCTTAACAGGGAAGGCTGTTTTTTTGTCTGTCAGTCGGAGTGGACGTTGCCTGGCGGAGAGAAAAGCGACGGTCCCACGCGTTTACGGGCTCGTTGCATTGATAGGCGAACCGCTTGAACGAATAGCCGGCAGCCGTTTGTGTGAAGACGAAACATCTGCGATTCGCCATCGAGGGTGGAATCCAACAGGCCCTAACTTCGTCGGGTTGCCATTTTCTGGTTCGCGAAATCGAATGTCGGCCCCGGAGCGGAGGCGAATTCAGCGTTCAGGCGTCTGAGTCGACGGTTTCGGTTTGTCGGGCGAGCGCCATCCAGTCAACGGGCTCATCAAACTGCTGGCCCTCGTAACGAAGTCGCGACAGGACCGGTGACATTGCTCGCGATTGAATTTGATCTCGGTTCGACTCCATGCTGGAATCGCCATCAAACATCCGACTGTCGTTAAGAATCACGCCGGCTACATTGAGCCCGTCACGAAAGCAGTTGGCGGTAATCAAGGCCGAGAGGGTTTGATTGATCGCCCCGATTGCGTTGGGCGTCACGACGATCAAGGGATAGCCAAGATCGTAGGCCACATCGGCGATGTATTCGTCGTCGCTGATCGGCGACATTAGTCCACCGGCTCCCTCGACCACCACGACATCGCATTCGTCAGTCCAGGCAGAAATGCCATTGCGAATTAACTCGGTGTCAATTTCGCGGCCTTCTTGGCGGGCAGAAAGATGGGGTGCCAGAGGGGCCTGGAATCGTTGGGGGCAGACGGCGTCGAGCGTTAACGGGCGATTCGCAGCATCCCAAAGAGCCACGGCGTCTTCCGAGACCAGTTGACGGCCATCGGAAACACAGTCACTAGCGACGGGTTTGTAAACGCCAACGCGGTGACCGGCGGCAATCAAATCGCGAGCAATTTGCGTGGCCACGTAAGTTTTTCCAACTTCCGTGTCGGTCCCGGTAACGAACAATCCGTAGGGTGGTTTCTTTAACATGTCGTAAGATTACCATTGATTGCATGATCGTCCAGATAGGGAATCATAAATATCGTCCAACCACGACTGGAATCAAAAAAAAACGCAGGCCTCTCATTCCGGACACCTCGTTTCGATCAAGTGAATTTTAGTTCCTAGCAACGGCAGCAACGTCTCATGAATTCCGTCTCATCCATTTCAATCGCCGCGATTCAGCTAAGTTGTTCGGCCGATATTCAAGCCAATCTTGAGAAGACGATCGGCCAAATTGTGGAAGCCGCCGATGCGGGGGCCCGTTTGATTTGTCTACAAGAATTGTTTGCCAGTCAGTACTTCTGTCAATCGGAAAACCATGAGCAGTTTCGTTTAGCCGAGTCAATTCCTGGCCCGACGACTGAGCGGATTTGTCAAATTGCGAAGCAATTGCGGGTCGTCATCGTGGCTCCCATGTTTGAGCGTCGTGCAGCTGGCGTGTTTCACAATTCGGCCGTGGTGATCGAGTCGGATGGATCGATCGCCGGCTTGTATCGCAAAATGCATATTCCTGACGATCCTTACTTCTACGAGAAGTTTTACTTCACCCCTGGGGACTTGGGTTTTCAGGCGTTCGAGACCTCGGTCGGAAAGATTGGCGTCTGTATTTGTTGGGACCAATGGTTCCCGGAGGCGGCGAGGTTGACGGCGATGCAAGGCGCGGAAGTCTTGATTTATCCCACGGCGATTGGATGGCAGGCTCCTGAGAAATCCGAATTCGGCGCGAGTCAGCTGGACGCTTGGCAGACGATGATGCGGTCTCATGCGATAGCCAACGGGGTTTTTCTCGTGGCTCCTAATCGCGTCGGGGTCGAAGACAATATCGAGTTCTGGGGCTCGTCGTTCGCCGCCGATCCTTACGGAAATCTTCTAACCGTCGCATCGAGCGAGCGGCCGGAGACGCTGATCGTCGATTGTGATTTGTCACTCGTCGAAACGGCTCGGACCCATTGGCCTTTTTTCAGAGATCGCCGGATTGATGCTTATGGAGATTTGACAAAACGCTGGTCTGCGTCCTAGTGGGCTTGGCAGCTGGAAGTACCGCATTTGGCTGGGTTGCCAACACACACTCGGCTGAGGCTAAACCGGTTTGGACCGCGAAGTTTGTGAACTGATAATGAATCAACCCACCGAAACGAACTTGCTCAATCGCCACTTCCGGTTTCCCGCCGAGTGGGAACCCCAATCGGCAAGCTGGTTAAGCTGGCCGCACAACCTTGAAACTTGGCCGGAGAATTTGGAAGCGGCCCGTGCGGAATTCGTAAAGTTGGTGGTCTCGATTGCCTGTTCCCAGCCTGTGATGGTCATGGTCAGCGGGGAAGCACACGATTCCGCGCAACGTGCACTGGGCTCAGTCGACAATGTTTCGCTTGTCGAGATCTCCACCAACGACGCTTGGGCCCGAGACTACGCTCCCTCGTTCGTCATCGATTCAGCGGGTCAGTTGGTGGCGATTGATTGGCACTACAACGCTTGGGGTGGCAAGTATCCTCCGTTTGAGGACGATCAGCAAGTCGCGAAACGAGTTGCTGCCTGGTTGGGAATTGAATGCGTGTCGCCCAAGTTTTGCTTTGAAGGTGGGGCGATCGAAGTCAACGATGAAGGTATCTTGCTATGTACCAAATCTTGTGCGTTGGATCCGAACCGGAACCCTGGCTTGGGATTGCAAGACGCTGAGTCGATTTTGAAATCGAGTCTTGGCGCGAAAAAAATCATCTGGCTAACAGGTGACGCAATCGAAGGCGACGATACGGATGGCCACATTGATCAGTTGGCCCGTTTTACCGATCGCAAAACGATTGTTTATGCTTGGACGGACGACGAATCCGATAGCCAACTCGCGGCCTTGAAGCAGAACCGGGACGATCTTCGGACGCAGTTGGATGCAAATGGGCTAGGGCACTACTGCTTGATCCCGTTGCGGATCCCCAGTCCTCAGCAGCTCTGCGGTCGACGTGTACCGGCGAGCTATTGCAATTTCCTGATCACCAATCAATCGGTTATCGTGCCTCAATTTGACGTGCCCGAAGACGGAGTCGCACTTGCGACTTTGGCTCCACTTTTCCCCAATCGCAAATTGATTGGTTTAGCTTCAAAAAATCTTTCGGTCGGATTAGGGTCGTTTCATTGCCTCACCCAGCAGCAGCCAAAAGTTCGATAGTTTGTGCGACGCCGGTTGGCAATTTCACTGGTCCTTGTCCAAGGATTTGAGGAGCGTCTTCAGTTTCTTTCGATAGTTTTCTTCCGGGTTCGTTTGGATCAAAGTTTTGAGAGCCAATATGTGCGCGATCGGCAATGCGTCCTCGCCTTTTGAGTCGACGTCAGGCGTAACGCCGGTTCCTTCCCAGTTCTTGCCACTGTGGGCCGCTTTGACTTGGCCGTTGGCTTATCTAGGTCGATGGGATTGAATGCTCAGACGAGTAAGGTGGGCGATGACTTGCCGATTCGGCGTGCCTTGACTCGAATGTAGGGGGCGACAAATTGACTGCGGTGGCCAAAGCTATTGGCTTCCGCATCGGGCTTGGCATGCATCGGTTCTGTCATGTCTTCGATCACCAATCCGGCGCGGCACATCGCGCCCAATAGCTGCTCCCAGCGGTGGATGTATTCAAGCGTGCCGTCTTCTCGAATCAAATTAGGTTTGGAACAAGGAGGCAGGGGAGCGTTCAAATAATAGGGATGCTCGAGGCGGTAGCCCGTCTGTTCGGCGTCCAGTGTGGTCTGCAGGCTCGTCGGTTGTTTATGCTGACTGATGTAGATTCCGTCGGGGACGAGGACCCGGGCAACTTCCGTATAAACCGGGCCAACGTCGGGGACGTAGCAGGTACTGACGGGGTGGATCACAATGTCAAATTGGTTTTCGCCGAGGGCTTCGAGGTTGTCCATTGACGCTTCGACGGTCGTCAATTGGATGTTTCGCTCGGCGGCAACGGCGCGATCGAGTTCCAGCATGGCGGGGCTGATGTCGACTACGGTCACGATGGCTCCCGCTGCGGCGTAAATCGGCCCTTGGCGACCACCGCCTGCGGCTAGACAAAGGACGCGTTTGCCTCTGATGTCACCTCCCAGCCACCCCGGGCCGTCTACGGAGCGCAAGGGGTTGGCAAAATCTACGTCACGGGCGGGCTTGGCCAGTCGATCTTGCTTTTTTGCCAGCCGATCCCAGGCTGCACGGTTGTGCCAATGGTCTTCTAACGGTTTCATAGAGTCTAGCTCAAGCTCGGATTGTCTGATTCAATTGATGTTTGTTCGATTCAATCGATTTTGATCCCACCATTTTACGTCGATCGCCGCTGACTTTAATACGTTGCCAAGCATTTTGTCTATTTCATCTCAACCGATCGCTCAGTTTTCGATGGCTCGCGTCGTTCGTCAGGCGGACACCGATGCCAGCGGGTTCGCACATTTTTCGAGCTACGTTCGAATGATGGAGGAAACCGAGTACGCATTTTTACGGAGCCGTGGATTGTGTGTTGTGTTGTACGACGAGCGCGGCACAATGGGATTTCCTCGCTTGAACGTCTCCATCGTTGTCCACGAGCCGTTGGTTTTTGATGATTCTGTCGAGGTTCGATTGAGGATGGTGGAGATCGATGGCAAGCAAATCACATACGCTTTCGAGCTAGTTCAAGCGAATCAAGCCATCGCGGTGGAAGGCCAATTCCGGGTCGCTTGCTGCCGTTTCCCAGGCCGTGATTCACCCTATGCGATTTTGATCCCCGAGTTCATTGAAGAAGCCTTGATGGGAATTTCAAAATAAACGAGACGTGGCCATTATTCTGGCTCGGCCCTTTGAATTTTCTATTCGTGTATTGTCCGTTTCAAATCATTTGTTCGTCCGAACCCCACACCAATCATGCAATCTGATTCTAACTATGACGCTCTTTTTATTGTCTCGTTCGGTGGACCTGAAGGGCCGGACGATGTCATGCCCTTTCTGGAGAATGTGCTCCGAGGGAAAAATGTACCGCGCGAACGCATGCTGGAAGTCGCCGAGCATTACAGTCATTTTGGCGGCGTCAGTCCGATCAACGATCAGAACCGGGCCTTGATCGCCGCCGTCAAGAACGAGCTTGCGGAGCATGAAATCGATTTGCCAATCTACTGGGGCAACAGGAATTGGCATCCGATGATTCCCGACAGCTTGCGTCAAATGCAAGAGGATGGCATTAGCAATCCGTTGGCATTTTTTACTTCCATGTTCAGTTGCTATTCCGGCTGCCGACAGTACCGTGAGAATATTACGGACGCCCAAGCCGCCATGGGAGCGGATGCTCCGAACGTGCATCGAATGCGATTAGGCCACAATCACCCTTCGTTCATTGAAGCATCTGCCAGCCGAGTTCAAGATGCGTTCGATCAAATACCGGAGGAACGTCGAGCGGAAACTCGATTCGTGTTTACTTCGCATAGCATTCCGATGTCGATGGCAGATGGCTCCAACTACGCATCGCAATTGAATGAGACGTGCCGCTTAATCATGGAGACCGTCGGCGACTACCCGTGGGACTTGGTTTATCAAAGTCGTTCAGGACCGCCGTCTCAACCTTGGCTGGAGCCTGATGTTTGCGACTACATTGCGGAGCTTAAGCAAAAAGCGGATGTCAACGATATTGTGGTGATGCCGGTTGGTTTCGTTTCCGATCACATGGAAGTCTTGTTTGATCTAGATACCGAGGCACAGGAAGTTTGTGATGAGCTTGGAATCAATATGGCTCGAGCGAAATCGGTTGGGACTCATCCAAGCTTTGTCTCGATGATCCGCGAGCTTGTCCAAGAGCGAACCGCGTCGGCTGAAGAAAAGGTCGTGGGGAATTTGCCCGTCAATCCAGCCGTTTGTGTGAAGGACTGCTGTAGCTATTGTCCAGGGAAACGACCGGCTCGGCCGGCAAGTTCAAGCCGCGAATGAACGCGTTGAGGGGATGAGTTGAGTTCAGGTTGCCCGTTTGCCTCGGCCGACTCGCTCGGGGAAAACCAAGCCTCTTGTCTGACCACGGGGCCGCTGATCCTTGGAGTCCTTCGGCTTTGTCGTCGCAAAAGACGTTAAGAGTTTCGGCGGCCTGAAATGCCGAAACTCTTGACGAGTTTCGCGACCGGGTGTCTCGTCAAATCGAGTGCCCGTGTGGCGCCGTGGCCGAGGGACGTTCTGAAGTCTTTTAGTCGAGGTCAAGTGAGAAACGGGTGTCGGATTTGACGACGGCACAGGTATCTGGAAACGTGTGAAACGTGCGAACTTTGACGTGGTTTCGAAACGCTTGAACATTGATGTAGCTAATCGCCCCGAACGCCAAACGGCCATTGGATTCAAACCGGTGCACGAGGCCTTCGCATTCCATTTTCTGGCTCAGCTGCTGTTTGATCGTGACAAATGTCTTGGCGGGAACGCATTCCAGTTGGACATTCGACTGATAGTCAACTTTGTCTTGGTAGACCGTCTCATCAAACGAATGTTTTTGAATGGAATGCGAAATTAACACTCGCTGTTCCGGCAAGGGATGGTGGGCACCGCCACTGACTTCGGTCAAGACAATGTCATCGTGAAGAAACGAAATAAAGTGACCATCCGTGGTAATGTTCAGCTGAAGTGAATAGTTCTCGCGAACGATGGTCCGGCTGGCGCAGACGTCGAATAATTCTGGATGCAAATTCCTTGCAAACAAGTGGAAGTTCAATTCAGTGATTTTCGGACGCGCGGATAACACAATGATCTTTCAGGAAATGGAAGCTGGTTGGGGAGGTGATTTGGCCACGGATGAAAACGATAGATGCTGTTCTATTGTAAAGCTGCATTAACCTAAAGTCCGGAATTCAATTCCTAAAATGCATTCGGAATCATGAATTCGACCTCCGGATTTATCTATGAATCATAAAGTTTAACATTGACAACGTTGGCGCGTGAGGTTGGTGAGTGATGGGGAAACTTATCAGACTTGAGTGAGGACGTCGTAGGCGACATGGGCGCCTGCAGCAATTCCAAAACCACGATACAGAAATAGGACGCAGAACACGACACTTGCGAACGCTCGAAAAATGAAGGTCGGCACGTCGAACACGTTGCCGGAAGGATTGACGATGTTGTAATGTAAGGCGGCAAACAAAAGACTAACGGCAATGACGCTGAAGGTGGTCGCGAACTGCCGGGCGGGAACGAGTTTGCTGATCCAGACGATGGCTATCGTCAAGATTCCAATTCTGAAAATCAGCTCCTCGTAGATGCCACTTCCCACCGAAGCCACGATGCCGGGCCACCATTGCGGTGAGGAGACTGTTCCTAGCATGGGAGCGACTGGGGTTCCAACGACGAGCTGATGGATGGCGTTGGCAGCCCAGAAGAGGATTAGGCCCAGGCCAATGGCTTCCACGCACATGCCAAATACATGTCCCCAAGGGATTTTCCAATGATCGTCGTTAAGGTGGTGGCTGCCTAACAAAGCCGCGATCGTGACGAGTGGCAAAATCACGATGCTGCCGAATCCAAGTTGATGGAGGGGCTGATGGAACCACTGGTCGATTCCGCTGCGGAGGGCTTGATGACCAAGCAGAATCGAGCCGACTTCGTAAAACATTAGCAGCGGGAAAATGAAGGCCAAGCAAACGAGTGGTCGCCGTGATTCGCTTGAGTAGCTTCCTGTTTTTCGTATCTCACGTACTCGCTTTTGGCGAGCTTGTGATTTTGATTCTAAGACTGCCTCGATGGATTTCGTTACCGGGCAGATCTCACTATCTGGGCAGATCTCACTATCTGGGCAGATCTCACTATCTGGGTAGGCCTCGCGATCGTCGGAAAATCCCTTTGCAAGTGAGAGTTCGTTTGGAAGAACCGGTTGTGAAGCCTCGCTTGTGGGTGGTCTATCCAAGACGTCAAATCTGGATCGAGTTTTTCTTCTTCGAGGACGTGGTTGCGAGTCACGGTTCGGTTGGATTATCGATTCCCAAAACCCTGGCTTCCGCCGTCGCGCACGTCCAGCGTTTTGCCGATTGTCTCGACCTCGCTCGCCGATATGCTTTCGATTGGTGTTGGTGTCCATCTGACAGGCCCTGAACTACTTCTGTGATTCGGGGGTGATCGTAGCTGTTTTATGGAAGCCGTCCAACGTTGATATTTGCGTTCACGAGTGGGTAGAAACTGAGCTTGACATTGAGAATCTCCAAGCCATCAAGCGCACGAAAACGACACCGGCAAATATGAAAGGATCAAAGTATTTTTGTGCTGGCACGCATTGATCAGTGTGCTGGCTCATCCCTGCTTGTCGGGACAGTGCCGAATGAGTCTGTGACCATTGACTTCGTTCACGCGATCTTAGGCAAGCCACTTAAGGGGAGTTCGTCCGAGTTTTTTTAACTCTAGGTTGGCTTGGGAAAAAGGCCGGCTTCCGAAAAAACCACGATGAGCCGAGAGTGGCGAAGGGTGCGGTGCGATTAGGACACCATGTCGATCTTGATCAATCAGTTTCAATTTTTTCTCAGCCGGTTTGCCCCAGAGGATGAACACGATCCCCGCTGGATGCTGGTTCATTTGCGAGATGACTTCGTCCGTGAATTTTTCCCAGCCTTGTTTGCGATGCGAATTCGCTTCGCCCTTCCGAACGGTCAACACGGTGTTGAGCAGGAAGACGCCCTGTTGGGCCCAGGCGGTCAAGTTCCCTGAAGTGGGGAGCTCGCATTGCAGATCAGTCGCAAGTTCTTTGTAAATATTTCTCAGGGACGGGGGGAGCTTCATTTCGTCCTCGACAGAAAAACTCAAGCCATGTGCTTGGCTTGGACCATGATAAGGGTCCTGTCCAAGAATCACGACCTTGGTGTTCTTGAATGAAGTCAGTTTGAAGGCGTTGAATACGTTCTCAGGCTGGGGGTAGATGACTTGCGATGCGCGTTCGGAGTTCACAAACTCGATCAGCGTTTGAAAGCTAGGCGATTGAAAATGGGGAGTCAGCAGGGGCGTCCAGTCACAATTTGGCGGCCAGCTGGGAGGCGTGGTTTGGCTCATTAGGCAGTCACCGTCGTTTTGCTGAGCCGGAAATCGATGAGTTGCAATTCAACGTTACGGCGACCGCGGAAATCGTTGATCACGGGTCGAAAAGCGAAATCGTATAACGCGTCGGGATCCGTCAAATCGCTCATCCAGTCGCCTTTGCCAAACGCCACGGCCCGGATGACGGAATCATGTTGCTTCAGTCTCAAGTCCAGATGCCGCCCTTCGGCCCCCATCGTTTTTGCTGGAACGGATAAGCTGACTCCGGAGGCGCAAAGCACTGGTCGAGGATTCGATTGGCCAAACGGGGCAAGCTTCTCAAGGTCGTTCATCATCCCGATCGTAATATGTCCGATCAGTGCTTCGGCATCGATATCGAGATCCGGTACGAGTTCTGAGACGCTGACTTGGAGGCTCACTTGCTCGCAAAAATCTTCGCGGAACGCGTCGATGTTTTCGGGTGCGATTGATAATCCCGCGGCGGCCGCATGGCCACCAAATTTGATCAAATGCTGTTTGCAGCCTGCGAGTGCCTCATAAAGATTGACGCCACACGAGGTTCGACAAGATCCCACGCCGGGGCGTTTGTTGAGCGGGTCGGTTGAAATCATGACAGTCGGGCGATGATGGGCTTCTGCGATTCGTCCGGCCGCGATTCCGATGACGCCTAAATGCCAATCGGGTTCGGTCAACACCAAGGCAGATTCGTTTTCGGGATCATGATTTTCTTTGATTAGCTGGTTGGCGGCACGCAGTACTTTACGATCGAGCTTGTCTCGGTCTTGGTTAAGATTGTCGATGTAATCGGCAAGTGCTTTGGCTCGTTCTTCAGATTCACAAGTCAACAATTCAACGCCAAGCTGAGCTTGTCCAAGCCGGCCGGCAGCGTTGAGGCGAGGACCCAGGCCAAATCCAATGTCTTCTGCGGCGAGTTTAGGTTTATCGATGCACTTGGCCAGGGCCATCAAATGATTGAGGCCCGGGTTGGCAAACTGACGCATGCAATTGAGTCCGTGATGCACGATGATTCGATTTTCATCAAGCAAGGGGACGACATCGCAAACCGTTCCAATCGCCGCCAAAGAAACGGCGGCGAACAAGAAGTTACGATACTTTTCCGGGAGTTTGGGCGAGCCACAATGGCGTTGGCACAGCGCCCAGGCTAGTTTGAAGGCGACGCCAGCGCCGCACAGCCCGTCAAACGGATAGTCATGTCCCGGCAGGGCAGGGTGGACCAAGGCGTCGGCTTCCGGAAGGAATGGGCCGGGGAGGTGGTGATCCGTGACGACGATTTGCAGGCCCGCGTCCTTCGCGAATTTGACTTCGTCCACGCTCGTGATCCCACAATCAACTGAGACAATGAGCTCGGCACCACGCTCCTGAAGTTTCTTGAGCGAATCGATATTTAGTCCGTACCCATCGTCGAGTCGATTGGGGACGAAATAGGAAACGTCGCCGCCGAGCAGTTTGAGGCAGCGGTACAGGATCGCCGTGGAAGTCATGCCATCCGCGTCGTAGTCGCCATAGATAAAAATCTTGCGACCGTCGGTGACGGCCGCGTAAATGATCTCGACCGCTTGCAAGACCCCGGGAAGTTCGTGGGGATCCCGGAGGCCCGTCATCTTTAAATCGAAAAACGAAGCGACTTGATCGGGGCGCGTGATGCCGCGGAGTGCCAGAATCTGAGCGACCACGGGAGAGACACTGGAATGTCGCTCGATGGATTCAACCAGTTGTGCGTCGTGTGCACGTAATGTCCAGCGCATGGCCATGGATCTTCTTCTTTCGATCAAGCAAGGATTGTTGAGCTTGTTATCGTAAGTGTTTGAAGAAGGACGAACAAGAATCGGTCCAGGTTTGAGGGCTCAATGAAAGCAATTTCGAACTGTGAACGATTGGCGGGCAGGGGGGATTCCGCCACTGGATAATCGCATTTCAATCTGCCGCCAGCATCGTTACTTCTTGGCGCGATGCGGTCGTGGTTGGACGCGATTTGTGGGTGTGTTTTTGAATTGGCCAAGATCGGTATTGAAGAACCGCGCATAAAAAAAACGACCACGCAAAAACGTTACGTGGCCATTTGATTTTATTGTGGGCAAGGCCGGATCAAGCGGCCACAGCTCGAACTACTTTTTCTTTTCGACGTGCACAGTGTGTTTGCGCAACCGAGCCGAATACTTCTTGAGCTTGAGCTTTTCGCCACCACCCTTTTTTCGAATGGTGTAATTGTAGTCGCCTGTTTCCTCGCAAACGAGGTGGACGATTTCTAGTTTTTTCTTGCTTTTGGCCATTTGGGAAACCTCGAGGGCACCTGATCTTTGAGTTAAATTCAGCTTCGAAATATAGCAGAATCAAGCTGGCTTCGTAAGGCATAATTTGGACGAATCTGCCCAATCAGAAATCATCACCAGTTGCGATTTGGGACGTAAAACACCGTGGTTTCTCCATGATTCTTCACAGTGAGCATCGGAGGTTGCCGCTCACGAAATTGACCTTGGCTCATTGATCCCATCAAAAAACCAATTCATGAAGAGGTTAAAACGGGTTGAGTAGCTTGGCTCGGCTAGGCAGGCTGGGTGTCAGGATCTTGGTCTCCATTTTCGTCGGTCGTGTATTTCGAGATTGGAGACGGCCGGCCGTAGTAGAAACCTTGCCCTAGCTGGAATCCCATTTGGACCAGGATCTCATGGCATTCGCGAGTTTCGACTCCTTCGGCCAGCGTCTGGATTCCCAGATTGTTGACCAGGGTGGCGAACAAAGCGACCAGCTCCTGTCGTTTCGAAGGGGCTTGTTCGATATTTTTCGTGAGCTCCATGTCGAACTTGAGAAAGTCGGGTCGAACCTCACCGAGCTCCACCAGTCTAGCTTGTCCAACGCCAAAATCGTCGAAGGCGAGTTTGATTTCGAGGTCAGCCAACACAGCACACAGTTCACGCATCATCGTCAAATTGGTTGACGCGCCTTCGTGAATTTCCAGCGTGATCATTTGTTCGGGAACGGCCTCGCGGACATGTTTGAGCGAATCATAGAATTCCGGGCGGTCAAGTTCCTTGGGATGCGTATTGACGAAGATGTTAGAATCGGACCCAAATGCGACACCAATTTCGACACCCCGAAAACGAAACGCTTCACTCAACTGAGCCTCCATGTTGAGCTGCGAGGCAGCGTGGAACATCTCATGGGGCGACTGAAGTCCAGGTAGCCGGCTGCGGCCAAGGACTTCGTATCCGATGCGAGATTGGTCTTCCAAGCGAACGATGGGTTGGAAATGAGGGTACAACCCACCGTCACTAATCAGACGTTCGAATTGAATCATGGCCAATGCCTGATCACAGACGTCCGCGTGGATGGTGTGGGTTGCCATGATTTTTTCTTGCTTGAGTCCGACTCGGAAAACAAGCGACGCAAAATGGACCAGGTCGTTATTACGAAGCGGGATGTCGCCATGGACTTGCACTCCGTTGACGAACGTACCGTTGGTGCTGCCAAGCTCACGAAGAATGAGGGTTCCTTTTTCTCCTTCGAGGATTTCGGCGTGGTTCTTCGAAATGCATCCCACTGGCAAGTGGAGTGATGAATCGGATCGTCGACCAATGGTAAACGGCAACGTGTGCACGGAGTAGTGACGGTTGGGGCGTAATTCGTCAATTTGGCCCGTCAAGAACCACTGACCCGTGCAGTCGGCGTGGGTTTCTGCGATCGCCCCGATGGCGGCTATTTGTTCGTGCATGGGAATCAAAGACTATTTCGATGAAAGAGTTGGCGTTAACTCGGCAATTTGCTTCCGTTATGAATTAATAGGTTTCAGATTTGGTTCGGGGTGCGAGAAAGCTGGTATTCGACGGGTTTCTTCAGATCCCACCCGTAGAAAGCAGGAGGATGCAATGTCCAACCTGACTGCGCAGGTTATGACGGTTGTTTGGTTTGAAATCATTTTGTCAGAAAATTAACAATCAAGTGACTTGATTGTCCTCACAGAGCAACCTATTTCGTTCCGTTAATTTGTGAGGAGGAGGGCGTCGATATTGTGAAAAAGAGAAGCAGGGAGTCAACGGACGGAGTCGTCAATTCCCGGTTAGAAACGATTCTCCTCGAATGCCGAACCTTCAATCATGTCAATCAACACATCCAATTTGACCTATAGCAGCAGTGGTTTGCTGGCAACTATCTTAGCGGACGAGTCGTTTCGTCCTTCGGAGCCGTTGTCGTTGCAGGAGACCGGTTTACCGGTATCGTTGGTGGAAAGTCTGGTCATTAAACGTTTGGGCGTCGTGGGTGTGACGAGTGGGCGTCAATTGGCAAACGATTTGTGCTTGCCGTTTGTCGCCCTTGAGCAACTGTATCAACAGCTTCGTTCTCGCCAGCTGATCGTTCACAAGGGCTCGGCTCCACTCAATGACTACTGTTACGCGTTAACAGAAAATGGTCGTGATCGGGTGGCAACTGCCCGCCAAACCTCTGCCTATGTAGGGCCGGCGCCTGTGCCATTGATGGACTACGTGCTCAGCGCGGAAGCACAAACGATTCGGGCCGAGTCTCCGAAACGCGATCAGCTTCGAAACGCATTCAAAGACATCTCGATCAATGAAACGCTTTTTGAAAGCCTCGGGCCTGCGATTAACTCAGGCGCAGGATTGTTCCTTTATGGCGCGCCAGGCAATGGTAAATCGACATTGGCTCAGCGAATTACCAAGTGTTTTGGCAATGAAATCTGGGTGCCGCATGCGATCTTTGAAGACGGCCAGATCATCAAGTTTTTCGATGCTGCCTATCACCATCCCACACAAAATGACACAGATTCATTGATGCAAGGAGCCACGTTCGACAAGCGTTGGGTCAAAATTCGTCGTCCTACAGTCGTTGTTGGTGGGGAGTTGACGATGGACTCGCTCGAAATCCGTCACGATTCCAATAGCAATGTAAGTGAAGCTTCATTGCAGATGAAAAGCAACTGTGGCTGTCTGCTGATCGACGATTTTGGCCGTCAGCGAATCGAGCCCCAAGAGTTGCTCAACCGGTGGATCGTTCCCTTGGAAAGCCGTGTCGATTTTCTGACACTCGCGTCAGGTAAGAAGATTAAGGTTCCTTTTGAGCAGCTGATTATTTTCTCAACAAATCTTGAGCCAAGCGATTTGGTTGATGAAGCCTTTCTGCGACGCATCCCCTACAAGATCGAAATCAGCGATCCGTCTCCCAAAGAATTTCATGTCTTGTTTCAAATTTACGCTGAGAAATTCAACTGCGAATATCGGCCCGAAATTGTCGACTACTTGCTTAATACGCACTTTATTCAAGCCAAGCGCCGCTTGCGTCGTTGTCATCCACGAGACTTGCTCAACCAGATTCGGAGTTTTTGTGTCTACAACGAGCTCCCGCTGGAGATGCGAACCGACTATTTCGATCGCGTGGTGAAGAGCTATTTCACGGGCATGTTGAAAAAAGTGGAGGCCTCGAAAACGATGGGCAAAGGCATCGCCTAAGGGACAAACCGATGCGGCCCCAGCAAAAGCTGCCTGTCGAGGAAGAAGGCGTTTCGAAGTTCCGTCGGACAGTTGATCCCAAGTGCCAGAGTGATCACGGCGGAACGAAGCGTCGCGTCCTCTAGTTGAACCGATGAACGCGATTGTTTGGACTAGGGTTGCGAGATACAAAAAAACAGATTCGCAGTTTGTCGCTGAATCCAACAATGGCCCAGGTTGAAACCTAGATTAAGGATGGGGCCGGCCCTTTCCAGATCCCTCCCAGATTATTTTCATCGCGAGTTCGAGGCAATTTCTATGACATCTCCTCCGATCGAAGCACAGAAGAATATTCTGGGCTACACACTGAAACAGCGTATCGGTTCTGGCGGTTTTGGCGAAGTCTGGTCGGCGATCGCTCCTGGCGGTTTGCTTAAAGCCATCAAGATTGTCTATGGCTTTCATGACGAAAAACGTGCCCAAGCCGAAATGAAGGCGTTGGATCGAGTCAAAACATTGCGACATCCATTTTTGCTGTCGCTGGAACGAATTGAGATCTTTGAAGGCCAGTTGGTGGTCGTCACCGAGTTAGCAGACAACAGTTTGACAGACGTGTTCAATGAGTTTGTCGGCAAAGGCGAGCTCGGCATTCCGCGAGAGAAGCTGTTAAAGTACATCAAGTGCGCCGCTGATGCACTTGATTATTTAAGCGACGAACACAGCTTGCAGCATCTGGATGTGAAGCCTGAGAACTTGTTGATGGTTAGCGGCCATGTGAAAGTCGCGGACTTTGGCTTGATCAAGGATGTGCAGAATGCGTCGCAGTCGTTGATGTCGGGAATGACACCCGCCTACGCAGCTCCTGAGTTATTCGATGGGCGGCCCGGGACCAAGAGCGATCAGTATTCGTTAGCGATCGTTTATCAGGAAATGCTGACCGGGATTCGGCCATTTCCGGGCAACACACCGGCACAGCTTGCCGCGCAGCACATGCATGGCAAGCCTAACTTGCGGCCCCTTTCCCCAGGTGACCAGCCGATCATCGCCAAAGCGCTTGCCAAAGACCCCAACGTCCGGTACGGAAGTTGCCAAGAGATGGTTGAGGATTTGCTCAACAAAAAACGTTTGGTCAAGAAAGCGATCCGTCGTACACAGCCGGCACGGGAACGACAAGACAGCGATCCTAACACACTGATTTTTAATGCAAGCAACCAGGATGGCACTTCGGTCCTCTCTGAAGTCGCGATGCCGTTTCAAGCCGCCGAGCACAAGTCGCTTGACCCTCCTGTTTGTACCGCCTCCGATGCAAAGCTTCGTCCCACGCTGATTATCACGCTGGGCGAAACCGCCAATCGGGTCGCGAAGAAAATTAAAAATTGCATCGTTAGTCGACATGGCTCGACCGATAACGTGCCCTCCGTGAGCTTGCTATGTATTGATACCGATCGGAAGGCCCTCAACGAGCTGCGGATGGAGACAGGTCCGGGCGCATTGACTAGCGATGAAATCCTAGATATTCCACTACGCAAACCCGAGGACTACCGTGAGCGAAGCAAGGCACATCTCTCATGGCTGAGTCATCGTTGGATCTACAACGTCCCACGTTCACTCAAAACCGAAGGCCTCCGTCCATTAGGACGCTTAGCGTTTGCCGATCATTTTGAAGCGATTTGTGATCGTGTCCAAATAGAGATCAAGAAAATCACCGCCGTTGAGAATCTGGCAAAATCGGCGGATACGCTGGATGTCGATCCAGGAGATCTTCAGCCGAGAATCTATCTGCTGACTTCGATCAGTGGCGGAACCGGCAGCGGGATGGCGTTGGATCTAGCCTACACGATCAAGCTGCTGCTGCACGAAAACGGTATGAAGTCGAATTCCGTTTGCGGATTGATGCTGCATTCGACTTATCAACGTACGCGGGACCCCGGGCTCTCGTCCGCCAATGCGTTTGCGTTTTTGACGGAACTCCGTCACTTTGTCGAGCATGGATATCCGGGCGACAGCTCGATCGGGATGCCAGATTTTGAAGATGAGCCGCCATTTGATTCGATCTATTTTAATCATCTTGGCGACGACCTTCGTCAATCCGAATTTGAAGAACGACTCGACCGCGTGGCGGATTATGTTTACCTCTCGACGGTTTCGAAGTGTTCGGTGTTTTTTGATGAGTGTCGGAAGCTCGAATCGAACATTGAGCATTTCTCGCTTCGAACATTTGGGATTTGTGCCACGGGGCCCGGGAGCCTCAATAAGGGCGACTTCGCCGTCAATCGCGTGGCTCATGGTTTGATCAATCGTTGGAGCCAGGGCGATCCAGGGACGGAATTCGCGCCAACTGTCGTGGCCGAGCACGAATTCGCTAAAAGCCAGTTGAATCAGAGTGATGTTATCGAAGCCGTGACGAATCTTGCGAATGCGATGCTCGATGGTCAGTTCGAAGCGATCGCTAAGGGGGCCAAAAACGTTGCATCCCGGCGGTCTTCTGACCGTCAAGCGGCCTTGGCCGCGTACTTGGATGGGATTCTTGGGTGTCCGCGTTATCGGCGAGACGCGAGTCATGTTGAACCGGAGTCGTGTCTAGAACTGGAAGAGCTCGTTGGCAACACCGCCCACGTGGTAGGCGATGCATTGGTGTCTTCCCTGTTGGAAATGGTTAGCGGAAACAAAATGAGGCTTCACGATTGCGAACGGACAGCCACCGCTTGTGCGACGATCCTCGATGGATTGCGGCAACAGCTGGATCGTGCAACGTCGCAGTGTGAGCAACAATTGGCTGAGCAAATGCAGGAAATTGCGGCAACGACGACTGATGTGTCGCGTGCCAAATCGGCTGAGCTTCAGCGGTTTGAAGCAATGCTAGAAAACTATTGTCAGCTTCGATTCCAAGAATTTGCGATGCGGCACGCCAAAGGGTATTACCGAGCTGTGTCCCATGCCGTCGAATCCATGCAGGGAATGCTCAAGCGATTTCGAGATCAGCTGAGCCAGCTGGGATCCCAGTTTGAAGGGTTTGTCGGGTTTGAAGAGCTTGAGCCCAGCAAGATTGAGAATGAATTGAGGATGGATCTACTGTTGAGTGAAAGCATTGATCAGCAAATCTGCCAGCATATCCAAAAGACGGAAACCCAAGTCTACGAATCGGTCATCAAAGAACGTGGCGGTTATTTCAACGTGTTGTGCGAACCTACTGTGATGATGAATCAACTGCAGGCAGGAATAAGATTGGCTGCTCAGCAAGTGCTCGCGGATGCGCACAAGAAAGTCTCGCTCGAAAACGTTATTAAGGACAACAATATTGGCCTGGAGCAATTGGTCAATTGGTTGAGAGAACGAATATGTGATGCTCGCCCCCAGGTCAAGGACTGCGGCGGCGCGTCACGGATGTTGATTGGTCTTCCTGCGTTGTCAAGGGATACGGTTTTGCCTGAATTGATAGAGCAGCAATTTAATTTGAAGGCCTGCACGCTCAAGGGGACGCAGGGTAACTTCGTTGTCTGTTTCGAGGGCGAGGACGTCACGTTGGCCAATGTCGCGTACCAGTTGTTGGCTGCCCGACCCGATGCGATCGAACTGGTTAAGCGGATCCATACGCGCAATGATGTCGATTGGACAACGCTCGACGATTTGTTGTAACGTTTCGTAGTGGAGCTCTACCGCCTAGCTAGGGCGTATTTGCCGAGCAAGTCGATGCCAATAGCTTTCGCTCCGACGCATGCCTGAGCGGACGACGGGCAACGCGCCCATTCTGGGAAGCCCCCACTAGTGCCCCAGCACATATGCAAAAATCAACGGCGCCACAATCGAGGCGTCGGAGTTGATCATGAACCGAGGTGTATTGGATTCTAGTTTACTCCAAGTAATTTTCTCGTTGGGGACGGCCCCCGAATAGGATCCATACGAAGTGGTTGAATCCGAAATCTGGGCGAAGTACTGCCACAGGCGGATGTCTTTCTTGAGATCTTGGATTATCAGCGGCACGGCGCAAATTGCGAAATCGCCAGCGATACCTCCGGCGATTTGAAAGAACCCAATCGGTGCAGAAGCATCGGTTTCAAGGTACCAATCGACCAGTGCCGCCATTTGTTCGGTCCCCGAACGAAGGGCGCTGTGCGAGGAGATCTTCTTTTCGATGCATCGGGCGGCGAAAATATTGCCCAGCGTCGAGTCTTCGAAACCAGGTGAGTAAACCGGAATACCTTTTTCGTATGCGGCTAGGAGCCAGGAATTCTCCGGAGGGATCTGGAAATGTGGCTCAAGTACACCTTTCTCAAACAACCGATAAAATACTTGATAAGGAAACAATCCTTGTCCCGCATCAGCCAGTTCTGAGCAGACGGCCATGAAGTTGTCCTCAATGTGACGCATCACCGTTTCAGGGATACACGTATCGGTAACCCGATTTAAGCCTTGTTCTAGCAACGCCACCTCGTCCGCGGGTGATAGATCGCGATAGTTGGGGACGAGGCGATAATCGTTGTGGGCAATGAGGTTGAAAACATCTTCTTCCAGGTTCGCTCCCGTGCACGAGATAGCGTGTACTTTGTCCTCACGGATCATCTGAGCCAGCGAGATCCCCAATTCAGCAGTGCTCATTGCGCCCGCCAAACTGACAAGCATCTTTCCACCTGCTTCCAGATGATTCCGGTAAGCCTTCGCGGCATCTACCGTTTCTCGGGCATTGAAGTGCAGGAACTGCTGGTTCATGAAATCGGTGATGGGTGATTCAGACATGCTGGTTTTTCCAGAGATGGTTTCTCGATGGTCAGGTTTGGCCGCGTTACGCGATCGAAAGAATATCGTACCGAATCTAGTCGATGTGAAAATATCACATCAAAATATTGAAGACGTCGGCTCGATTCAGCGCTCGACGTGGCCCTCGGTAATGAGGCGAAATCTGAACTTAAAAGTTTCAAATTCACGACATGTTGCAGATTCGCAACACAAAAACACTCGGGAAAATCGAGAAAACCAAGGAAAAAACGCTGTTTGGACTCGTTCGCCAGGTTGGCACCCAGTTTGCATTTGGTCCAAGTATCGTCTCAAGTTGATAAGCGTCAACGACGACTAGAAGGTCCAAAGAGAAAACGAAAATGCATTCGAGTCAACTAGCTGAGCTTGGGAGCTGGGTCGCCACCAATTCTGAAATTCTTGTTTATGGTGAGCAAGAGCAGCCGATGCTGGTCGCAACCACCTACTGGAAAGCTTCGAAGGTTCGATTGCAGCGGTGGATCGCATCTCTCAAAATGTTCGAAAACGACTTTGATCATCCACGTGAGGATCACAATCCCTGGCCGGCACTTGAAATCGTCGTGCAAGAAATCCTCATGTCAGAACTGTTGACACGCGTTTGGTGTGCCACCGTCATGACTCACGATTGGCACCACCAACAAGACGAAATGCATGGCTTGGCTCATTCCGTTCAGATTAGCCATATCGAAGCCAAGAATCGGGCGATCCGAATCATGTTGCGAGGCCAAGCGGCTGACGAACAGGCCTTCGATCGAATGAACGCCTTGCGTCGGCGAATCGAACGCTGGACCGATATGTTTCTTGGTCAACTTCCCAACGCTGACATCGCTTCCAAGTTTGGGTTCGATCGCAATCGAGTCAAAGATTTCGGGCGGGAGCAAGCTGAGTCCGCGGGCGCTGAAAATCAGACTCGTCAGAAAGTGTTGGTTGCTTCGTTTTCGGTTGATCTGATGCGGAATCAAATTCCCTACAGTGCGAACCCAGATCTCAACCGTGAAGTTGCCGCCGGTGTATTGGGATGTTTCCCATCTGACCGGTTTGATTCTAATGGCTTGCCGAAATCCTCTCGGATGGTCTGGCTGGAAAAGTCCCAGAACGATACGCAGTTGCTCATCGATCAATTAGCGGAATTTGAGACCCAAGCCGAGAACGGGAACTCGGGAATGGTCCGCATCAAACGCTGATCAACGATTGTTGATGCTGGACGCGGTTTCACTGCCGCAGAGTAAACACTTGGCCGCAGTGTTGGATTTATCGCTGAGCCAAGATCAAGCCCCAATAGTTGGGGGCCGCAGGTAGGTGGGCAAATTGGACCTGACCAAACCCGGCTTCCTTGAGGTTCTCTTCCAACACGTGGGGATCGTGAAGTTTGCCCTGTGAAGTCCGCAGGCCCAGCTCCAGTTCGAAAATTGAACGCTGTAGACTCCCTTTGTCCTGCCCGGGAAAGATATCGACGATCGCAAGTTCTCCACCGGGTTTGACCAGCGGTTGAAGCTTGGTAAACAGTCGCTGGCAGGCGTCCGAAGTCATGCGATGAATGAGGCCGGCGATCAAAACGAGATTAAAGGTCTGGCCCTTGAGTGCTTCAACTAGTTCAAGTTGCTCGAGTGACTCACATTCGAGGTAAGTTGTTTTCTGTTCAAGTTCAACACTCTTGATGGTTTGTTTGGCTCTTTCCAAACCAATTTTATCGTCGACCAACGTGATCACACTGTCGGCGTCTAGGTGAGCAAGTGTCGCCCCAAATACCGCCGAACCACAACCGATTTCGAGAATTCTCGTGCCACGACGGGACGTACCCATGTCCAGGACTTGGGCTGCCATCAATGCCGTGGGAGTCAGCGTCCACTCTTCGCTGGATTTGTTGGTAAAGTAATCGACATCGTTCAGTGGGACTTCTTCGCAGACCGGTAAAGGTGCACCGGTCCGGACATGGAATGCCAAATGCTGCCAGTGTTCGTCGCCGAGGTCGTAGAACCGATCCGGGATCAATCGGGCAATCGGCGATAACGCGAAATCTTCTCCATACTGTTCGATCAGTTCAGAACTCACCAGAACGTCCATTAATCGCCGAAGTGCTTCCGGGTAGACCTTGAGCGTCGTTGCCAACTGCTCAACGGTCCGTTGGCCATTCTTTAGTTCGCTGATGACTCCCAGTTCAACACCGGCTCGGATGGCATGGGCCAACGCATTGCGGTTCTGCAACTGAATGTAATCCTCAAGTGTTTTTTGCTGAGCGGTCGACATCGGATCCTTTCGATTTGAAAACGCCATTTTCGCATGGTTGGCCGATCGAGTTCAATGCCTAGTGGAACGACATTGCAAAAGATTCGGCTTGAATAAGGTGATAGGCGAGCGGAATGCCTAGCTTGGCGTGTCAGCAAATGCCACCTGACGCGTTAGGCCGGTTGGTTTAATGCCCGATTAGGCCCGAATTAAGCTCGAATTAAGCGTCAACAATGGTAGCCCGAATGCATTAGCGAGGGGAGTCGTCGCCTTTCGCTCCGAGGCTGACAACTTACTATCCGAGATTTCGCGTAATCGGCCACCGTCTGTGATCCTTTCAGGATCGATGGTCGCCTTTCGCTCCGTCGAAAGAGTGCCAACCGGCGTTGTATCTCGCCGGTACAAATAACTTGACTGATCGTGACCGATCAACGCTTGCGACTCGATTGATGATCTGACACGTTAAAGCGTTATGTTTGGTGACCGGTACCTTGAATGCTGGTTGTCGACGCGATAATTAGGAAGTTTTACCAGCGACAAGGGATATCAATCGACACTCTTTGGACGGAGCGAAAGGCGACCAAGTCAATCGCTTACGGGCTTGTTGATTGAATGTCGGTTTTGGCGGTGACAATGGAAACCCGACGCGTTGGCGAGGCCGAACCCTCGTTGGTGGCTTGCCGTCAAGGGGAATTACCCACGCCTGCAAACGCTCTGCGTTTGGCACTGTCGCCTGCCCCGCTTTGCTACGAAAAATACTGATTTGAATCGCTGGAATTCGATCCACTCTTAAAGCAAAACTGACCATAAAAAAGGGCGAAGACACGGATGCCTTCGCCCTTGGCTTGCTCAATCGAAACGCAAGTCACGTTTCAATTCTTGCTTCACCTGATTCTAATCCTCGATCTCAACGCCTCACTTAACCGCTGGGATTGCTCGGCCTGGTGTCCAGGGAGCGTTGGCTTCATCGAGTTTTTCGTTCAAGGCCGGGATCTCATCGTCGACGAGCGTTTCAAGGCTCTCCAAGACCGCTTCGTATTGCTCGAGAGCAATCTCGTATTGGCGACGATGGGTGCCCGTTGGTCCCTCGGTGCTGCCCATGGCTCCCGACATCATGTTCCGAATCCGCCCGTTGATTCCAGGCATGGCCGGCTCATTGCGTTTCGGTTTCGTGGGGTCACCGTTGAAGGCCTCAAGGATATCCATCAACTTCAGCTCCAAAGCCCGGGCTTCGTTGCCAAGTTCTTGATCCAGCTCGGTTGAACGGCTGACGAGCGATTTGATAGCCGTCAACGTCGTTTGAGCTTGGCTTGCGACCTGGGTCGCACCTTGGATCGATTTGGAAAGCTCTTGGGCTTGTTGGACAAACTCCATGATCTCTTGCCGATCTTCCTCACTCGTTTGGCTGTAGGTAATCGGTTCGATTTCAAATTCCGTAGCGGCAACGAGTTCAGTCGTTTCGCCATCCACCGTTTTGGTGATATCAACCGTGTACGTGCCCGGAATGGCAGCCGCACCGCGAAGTGCTCCACCATGACGGAGATTCCAATTCGCGCGGTGCATGCCCTTCGACGTGCTACCGTTGACTCGTTGGACAAGGCTGCCCTCGGAATCGCGAATGTTCAAGCTGACGCTAGAGGCGACGGCTCGGTCCTCTGCCTTGAACTCTTCCCAGCTCGGATAAGTGATGTCTTTTCCGGCTGCTGCGAGCTTGCGTTCTTTGGAAATCCGTTCCGATTGCTTACTCTTCAAGGAGTCCTGAAGGTGGTAAGTAATCGTGACGCCATAGCTTGGGTTGGGCGCGGTGTAAAAATTTGCACCCTGGAACGCCCGACCACCACCAGCCAAGGGAGCGGCCATGCGATAAATCAGTCCTTTGCGAATCGGCATGATCGCATCGGTTTTCAATAACTTCGCGTCCACGTGTCGGAGCGGTGTGTAATCATCGAGGACATAGAATCCTCGACCGAACGATCCGAGAATTAGATCGTTTTCTTCACGTTGAATTTCGATGTCGCGGATTCCAACGGTTGGCAGTCCAGAGCCAAGTTTGATCCATTTCTGCCCGCCATCGATTGAAGTGAAACATCCGAATTCAGTTCCGCAGAACAGTAAATCCGCATTCACGTGGTCCTGCTTGAGGGTGTAAACGCTGCCTCGTTCAGGAAGATCGTTGGTGATGTCGATCCAGGTTTTTCCCCGGTCTGTTGACTTAACAACGTAGGGCTTGAAGTCACCCCGTTTATGGTTGTTAACCGCAACGTAAACCGTATCTTCGTCGTGCAGGTCGGCTTCGATGTCGTTGATGTAACCATATTCAGGAATCGCCAACGACCCAAATTCACTGACGGCACGCCAGTTTTCGCCACCGTCTTCGGTGACTTGAACCATCCCGTCATCGGTTCCAACGTAGATCAACCCTGCGACCAACGGCGATTCGCTGACGCTGACGATTGT
>JBLINZ010000007.1:0-36521 GCA_047639375.1 Mariniblastus sp.
TCACAAGACTATGCACTTCGTCCCAACGATCGAATCGTTGTCGAGGCCAGCGTGAGTCCATTGGATAAACTGTTCGATTCTCTCAACCCCACGAAATCCTTCTAGCATCGTGATTGGCTGCTGGCGGTAATTTCTGGCCCAACGAGGCCAAGCGAACTATTCACCGGTTCCAGATGTCATTAGAATCAGAAGCGAGTTGGTCAGGCGATCGCTGGTGAATTTGATTCACGAGAGGAAAGTCCGGGCTCCAGAGGACAGGATGGTCGGTAACGCCGACCGGTCGTGAGATCAGGGAAAGTGCAACAGAAAACAAACCGCCAGGATCGTGGCTTGCTGCGATTCAGGTAAGGGTGAAAAGGTGGGGTAAGAGCCCACCAGCACCTGGGGTGACTCAGGTGGCTTGGTAAACCCCATCCGGAGCAAGGCCAAACAGAAAGCAGTGACGGTCCGTCGCGCTATGACTTTCGGGTAGGCTGCTTGAGCGTTCCAGCAATGGCTCGCCTAGATAAATGATCGTCACCGATGCAAATCGGTAACAAGACCCGGCTTACGACCAACTCGCTTTTTTTCTTTTCTGATTATTTTCTGATTCATTTCCGAACGCCTAGACTTCTAGGACAGCTTCACAGGTGAACTCTAGTGGTGTCGATCTCCAGATTGGAAATCTCCCTCAGAGGCTGTGAGTTCATTGGTAATCCGACGCGTAAGCGAGTCGGATGGTCGCCCGTGGTTGAGCGGCTGCGACACCGCCGGATTATGCGATGCACGCGATTTGCATCCTGAGGGGATGCCAGAATAATCGCCCCGCCGAAGTCGACTTGGCATCCGAGAAATAATGGATTGAGTTTTCTCCCCCCCGCTCAGAGGCTCGAGCCCCAATGGCATCTAGATTGCAAAGATCGAGCTCCCTTCTCACCGCAAATTCGGACGAGATAAAGTTGCCATTTGATCCAACTCACTCCGAATTCGTGAAGAGAAGGGTTGGGGATGAGGGGCAACAAAATCATTGATCACAAACTACCACATCAAAACCCAACGACTTCACCGTCAGCGATTTGAAGCAGCGCTCTCCAGGTCTTGTTGGGCGTTTCCAATGGAATCCGCTGTACGGAACCGTCTCCAAGCCCAACCGTGACCTGCGTTCGCCCTTCGCCGTGCAACCAAGCGGTGGGATCGCTGAGATCTACCTGCCAATCGCTGGGTTTCGTCCACACAACAGCGTGTTTTTGGTCTACCTCAGATATCACAATCGTGTTGCTCGATCCGTCAGTAATGTCACCGAAACTGGTCTTCTTCATTCCGTCGAACATCATGCCTTCTCCGGCGACTCCCAAGTAAATCGTTTTTCCGTCTTGATTGTTTTGATACGATTTCGGATCGGGATCCTGGAAGGCCTTGGGCATCTGCTGGGCAAGCTTCAGGTTGTGCTCGCTGTTCCAGGGCTCATCGAGTCGAAACTGGTTGTATAACTTGCCCTCTTCCACAAATGGCAAAATCATGACCCGCCAACTCAACTGCTGTTTGCTACCCGGTTCAACAACACCCTGGAACGGAAAGCTTTTATACGCTGACTCCCAATTGTGCATCGCCAGCACAATCTGACGCATTTTATTGAGTCGTGCATCTTTAGCGATCGTTTGCCGTGTCATCAAGACTTGAGGCGCCAGGATTTTTGCCAGCCGTTCCATGTCGGCCGTGAGTTTTTGAGTCGAGATCGAAACGCGATTTCCAGTTCGAACAGGTTGGAGAGCATCCAACACAAACTCAGGTTCCTCTGTCGGCCAAAACGGCCCCAGCACAGGCAGACTTTTGAGTACTTCGAATCCGTTTTTAGTGATTTCCGCAATCTTTTGTGCGGCCCCTTCGCTGGTCGACTCACAGGCAATTTTCAGATTCGGCGTCTGGCCCAATTTAAGCTCCAGCCCAATCCAAGCGATCCCATCGGCAACCAATTCTCCGGTCAAGCCGTCAAACGGCGCGGGAAGTTTTGGCATCAACTCTCGAATGACCTTACGAGAGTCGTTGTCGCCAAACAAAACAACTCCCATTGCTCCGTCGCCTACCGCATCCCACATTTCAGTTCGTGGCCCTTTGGCAAGCTCGCCTGGAACTTTCAACCTTTCCATCAGGTCCACTGACGTCGATGCCAACAGGGCTCCATCCTTGAATTCAATTTTCGCAATCTTGGGCTGAAGTTTGCCGATCAGTTCCGACAACACGCCCTTCGCCGCTTTGGAATCGCCTCCTCCCAGGGGCACAACCATCGAGACACCACCCGATTGAATATCCGAGGTCCGTAACAACATGTAGGCGCGGGAGATTCCGACTTGATTCAATTTTACAATCTCGGACTTGATTACGGGCAATAGGGGGGCAAGATCACGAACTTCGCCCTGCTCTTGGAATCCTAATTTTGCAGCGTTTGCAAGAGTCGCATCAACATCAAGCCGAGCAAGATCGACATAGACCACGCCAACAACATCGGGGGTCATGTATTTGGCCACAGCGGCCGCATGCGGATTCTGAGCGACAGCGGACCCAGCCAACAAGGAGCTGAAGGCCAGGCAAATCAAAAGCGCCAACGGGGAGCTATCAAGAAACATTTTCATTTGGGTTCACTTAGCTTGTAGGGGTTGATAGAAAAATGGTTCAAGGAGAGTCCGAGCTGTGGGTTGCTTGATTGCAACCAGATCGCCAAGCGGACAACTCTCCGATACACTTCATGACTTGGGAGCGATCGAGATTTCATAACGTTGCTTTTGCCCACTCAAGCGGCTCTTGGGGATCACCAATACGGCGGTCCTCCCTTCGACTCTGTACTCGAATGGCTTGTCGGTAAATCCACTGTTTCGAACAGGCAAATCCATCTCTTCCAACGATGTAGGGAATTCACCCTTCGTCGCCACGTGATGCCGAATCGCTTCGATCGCAATCAAGACATTGATGTTGGTTTGCACGCGAACTTCGGCTTGGCGAACTTGTTGTACGGCAGGCAAAATGGCATCGCCCAAGATCATGCCCAGACGCAAAGAATTGCCTTTAAATTTCCGGTCGCGCAGGCGATACGAGAACTTTTCGACTACCTGAAAAGGCACGTAATATTCTTTTTCAACTTCGTTCGCCATCAGCTCATAATCTCTAGCCGCATCAATCAGCAAGACTTGAGCAGCCGACATTTGATTGACTTCAGCTTCATCATCACCACCTTCAATCAATCTCTGCTTGGCAGCGGAATAACCAGACAAAGCTAGTGCTAACGGC
The DNA here is from genome assembly GCA_047639375.1 of Mariniblastus sp. Lineage (GTDB taxonomy): Bacteria > Planctomycetota > Planctomycetia > Pirellulales > Pirellulaceae > Mariniblastus. Next base: position 3,262 of record JBLINZ010000007.1, read on the forward strand.
AGCCCGGCCACAGCCTGTCCTGCTCCGTCCATCGAGCTACGCCCCCCAGTCAAGCCATGTACTTCGGTGAGCGAACCGACCATCTCGGCAAGAATTTCACCCCATTGCCCCGGCGAGTGTTTGGCGTTCTCAACATCGAGGAGTTCTGGAAAATAACGCGTCCCAAAACTAGATTCCAATCGAACGGCATTCCGAATACTAATAATCGGCGTCGGCAATTCCATCAGGGCCCAGTACATGTTCGGGGAGTCCTTCGCTGCAATCAAATCCAACATCCCGGCATTAGCGATACCGACTTCCGCGAGTCCCACCAAATTGGTTACCAGTACGTTCATCTGGCTGACATTTTGCCCAAGCTGATAGTTCATCCTCAAATAGTCCACAGAATCGTCGTACCGCCCCTCAATCACCGCCAAACGATTCTTGAGAGCCAAAATTCTCGACATGGATCGAGTCTGCTGAACGCTAGGCAACAAGAACGCAAGTGCCTCCCGCCCACGCAAGTCCTCCATCGCCAATCCCCAATCGCTTTCTCGACAGAGGGTCGCTCGACGGAGATGATTTTCAACATAACCTTCAAACTTCGCTGAGACTTTTCGCAAGCTCTCAAGAGGGATGTCCTTCGCCGGCGTTTTCAAGCTATACCAATCATGAACGTCCTGACCAAATTCCAGCCGAGCCCATTCCCAAAGGCCCCTCAACGAATTTTCGCCGAGCGAACGCAAGTAATGCGTGATCGCATTCCCAGGAATTGTCTTGTGAGGCTCGACCGTCAAACGATATTTGAACGCGGGCACGGCCTCCTTGGCTGGCGTGATTGAAAGTTTGTAAACCACACCTCCCGTTCGACCGCCTAGAGCATCGACAGCCTGAACCTCCAAAACATCCGCCGAGGTCGTCGGGCAAGCCGTCAAACTAAAACACAGACACACCAGCAGTGTGGTTGAGATAAATCTAGACATAGTACACCTAAGGTTCAATAAAATGCGCCGACAATACCAAATGTCGACCGCGTAGGGGATTCGCATAAATTGCAGAGAAAATCTGAGTGGTCGAGAGCTACAGGCGAGTGTTCTCGAACGGTTCGGCCGGTGCCAACAACTCATTCAACATTTGCCTTTGGTTGAGTCCACTCGCTTGATTTTCACTCCCAGAGCCAACAGAACCTGGGGCAAGCTCGAAACTAACGGGCGATCCTTGAATCCCCAAGCCGGACGTCAGGATCTGTCCGGGCTTCATACTCATGACCAAGGCAACAACATTCCGCTGGCGAGAGAATGCTCCTCTCTGGAATACATATGATTCATCAACTTGAGAACGCTCGGAATCGCCAGAGGGCGTTTCCGTATCGACGATTTCTACGTTCGAATTTGTTCCGATTTGGAGCAGAATTTCCGCGGCTCGCTCTGCGACTCCGTCCGAATTCGTCGGACTGTCACTGGGAAACATGAGCATGCTCGCCAGCAAGATCGCTGCAGCCGAGGAAAACAGCGCGGCCGTTGGCCAAGCCCAAGCGATTGACGGTTGGGGCAGGGGAGTTGCCGATCGATCTAGCCTTTCAATCGAAACTGTCGCACCATCCGCAACAGCAGCTGCCCAACCGGCTTGATACATCAGCTCATCTCGATTGAACCCAACGGGCGGAAGAACCGTCGACTTCAGCGACGACTCGAATTCTTTTGACGCCGGATTCAGTTTCATTTCGTCAGACATTTCTTCTCCAACTCTATTCTCAATTTCTCTAGGGCCGCCGCGTAACGTCGCTGGGCTGAGCTTGACGAGGTTTCGGTAAGCTCAGCGATTTCCTGCCACGTCAACTCGCTCCAAATTCGAAGCAGGATCACTTCACGATCACATGCTTCCAGTCCGTCTAATTTTTTAAGCAACGCCTCGCGTTGCTCATTGGCGTCCGTTATCAGTGCCGGATCAGTTGCCAACCTGTGCGATTCAGCCGCTTGACTTTCTCGCGTCACCCGTCGCTGACTGGATCGCAGTTCATTCAAAGCAAGATTCCGGACAGCACGAAATAGCCAGGCCTTCGCGGACTCTGGCCGTTCAGTCATCGCTGCCAACGCGACGAAGGCTTCTTGCACACAGTCGTCGGGAGCTGTGGTCCATTGAGCTGCATACAACGAAAGCGATTTAGCGTTTTCGTCCAACAGTCTGCCCAGCTCTCGGGGGTCGATTGGATTCGTCAAAATCGTACTCCCAAGCCAAGCCCCTCGTTGTTGTCAACTTTTCAATCAATGCAAACTCGCCACGCGACATCGTTGCTCAATGATAAGTAACCGCTCACTTGAAATCTGCCCAGCAATTCCGAATAAAACTTGGCGATTCCAGGTGGAATGGGCACCAACAATGGTAATCCGAACCGTTAAGGCTTGTTGCGTTAATTAGCCGAAGGCAAAATGGTGACCCGACTGAATGGTCACCCGACTGAATGGTAACCCGACTGAGCCGAAGGCGAAAATGGTAGCCCGACGCGTGAGCGAGGATGCAGTTCAATCGCAGGCAGGTCACTAACGAGGGCTCTCCCTCGTTTACGCATTCGGGCCATGATTGCCCCCGCTTAACGACCACAAAATCAACAAGCCCGTTAGCAAGGAGAGCCCACGTTGGTGCCTCGCCAGCAATGGTTGTTCGTCCTTGCTTACGCGATTACGCGATTACGCGATTACGTGTCGGGTTACCCAAAAAGTCACAGCAATGTCGGGTTTTTGACTGGCACGGGCAACTTAAAAATTGACTCCTGGACACTAAGACGACTCCTGAGTTGCAAATCAAGCTAAGAGGCGTGTTCCTGCGACTCCCCAGCTTCCGACAGCTCGCCGTCGTCAACTAACTCATGCTGCCAGTCGTGGAGCAGCTGCAACGCTTTGATCGGCGTGACTTGATTGGCATCCAGAGCTTTGATTTTGTCGACCAATGGATGTTGGGTTGGGCCAAACAACGTCATTTGAATTTCGCCACCGGAACCGCTTCTGCCGGATGATTTGATCGCCTGCTTGTTGGCCTCAATATCGCCTTGGGATTCAAGTTTCTCCAAGATCTGTTCGGCTCGACGATTCACCCAGCTAGGCACACCTGCCAATCGAGCAACATGAATTCCATAGCTCTTGTCGGCTCCCCCTCGCACGATCTTGTGCAAGAACACGATCTTTTCGTCCCACTCTCGAACGGCCACATTGAAATTGGAAACGCCTTTGAAGTCTCTTTCCAGCTCCGTCAACTCATGATAGTGGGTAGCAAACAGCGTTCGGCAACCTATCTGATCATGCAAGTACTCAACGATCGCCCAAGCCAACGAAACGCCATCGTAGGTACTGGTTCCGCGACCGATCTCGTCAAGAATCACTAAGCTTCGCGAAGTTGCGGTATTGAGAATTCTTGCGGTCTCAGTCATTTCGACCATGAACGTCGACTGGCCGCGAGAAAGCTCATCGCTGGCACCAACGCGGGCAAATATCTTGTCGACCATTCCCAACGTCGCTTGCTTGGCCGGCACGAAACTTCCGATTTGCCCGAGCAGGCTAATCAAAGCAACCTGTCGAATGTAAGTACTTTTACCAGCCATGTTGGGGCCGGTGATCAAATGCAAGAAACCATGCTCTTCATCAATGTGAGTATCGTTGGGAACAAACGCGCCCAATGGTTGGATAATGTCGAGCACAGGATGCCGACCGTCCACCACGTTGGTCGTGCTGCCTTCAACCATTTTCGGCCGAATGTAATTTTGCTCCGTGGCCAATTGAGCCAATCCCGCGACGGCATCCAGTGTCGCAATGATCTCAGCATTAGACTTCAGTCGGGCGGTTTGGGCTCGCACCAAGTGCCGCAATTCTTCGAATAGCTTCAATTCGAGCTCGTCTGCTTTGGAGTCAGCCGACAGCACCTTCTCTTCGTACTCTTTCAATTCGGGCGTAATAAACCGCTCGGCGTTCTTGAGCGTCTGTTTACGAATGAATTCCGGGGGGACTTTGTCGCGATGGGCATGAGTACATTCAAGGTAGTAACCAAAAACTCTGTTGAACCCAACTTTGAGACTAGGGATGCCGGTTTCTTCGCAAATCCGCTGCTGGTAGTTGGCGATCCACTGCTTACCGCCAGCCGCGAGTTTCCGCAATTCATCCAGCTTGGCATCAAACCCTTCCCGAATGAATCCGCCGTCTTTGAGCTGGGCAGGGCAGGGGTCCGCGAGGGCGTTCTCAAGCTCGGCTCGAAGATCGACACAAAGATCCAAGTCAGCCTCAAGCTGCTGTAACCAACGGCTTTTCCGTCCAGCCATTTTTGCTTTGACCGCCGGCAAGGCTGCCAACGTCCGAGCGATGCAGCTCAGATCACGCGGTGACGATCGACCGGCGGCGACTCGAGCCAAGAGGCGTTGAAGATCGAAAACATCTTTGAGATACTCCCGGATTTCATTTCGAAGCGACTGCTGCTCACAAAACTCTTCAACGGCATCATGGCGATGGTTGACCTCGTCTAGACTGGTCAAGGGATTGGTTAACCACTCGCCAAGCAGGCGGCTTCCCATGGGTGTCTTGTTTCGATCGATCACACCAAACAAAGATCCTTCGCGCTGTCCGGACCGAATGGTTTGGCTGATTTCCAAACTCCGCCAAGTCGCCGAGTCGATCTCAACAAAGTTAGACTGACGATAGGCTTGAATTCGATCGAAATGCTCCAGCGATGCTTTTTGCGTTTCGCGAATGTAATCGAGAATCGCGCCAGCCGCACCGATCGCGACATCCCCAAAACTAGTGATCCCAAATCCCTCGAGTGAGCCTACGCCAAATTGTTTTTTCAACAATTCGTCCGACGTTTGAACACCGAAACTCCAATTGGGACGACGCGTGGTCATGGCTCCTGGGAACTGTTCTGGCTCAAACTCAACAAACTGATCGGGGACAAGAATTTCACTGGCTTGTAAACGGGCCAACAAGTCCGTCAGCTGCTTGTCACCCACCACCGTGACGTAGAATCGGCCGGTTGAAATTTCTGCCCAAGCGACTCCAAAACGCTGCGAAGTCGGCGGGGACTCAGCGGCAGACTTTTTCTTTTTCGTGACTTCTGGTAAGACGGCAACTAGGTAGTTACTTAAGGCCGGGTCCAGGAGTGCCTGATCTGTGATCGTGCCCGGAGAAACGATTTGAGAGACTTCACGTTTCACCAACCCTTTGGCCGTTTTCGGATCCTCAACTTGATCACACACGGCCGCTCGATAGCCTTGCTTGATCAATTTCCCCAGATAGGCATCAAGTTGATGGTGGGGGAACCCAGCCATCGGAACCGCATTCGACTTATCACGGCTGGTAAGATTCAACCCTAGGATTTTTGCAGCGACTTTCGCGTCGTCATGGAACAATTCGTAAAAATCGCCCATTCGAAAAAAGAGAAGCGCATCGCCACAAGCGGCTTTCGCCTCATCATATTGTCGCATCATTGGTGTTTTGGTCATCCTCAAAATGTAGCAAGCTGCGAGACCACTTTCGAGTGCCAGCGAACCGACAAAATCAGAACCGGAGCAAGCTCTTCGACGCACAATCCATAGATTCGGTAGGACTGACAGGGCTTGCGCAACTGTCTCCCTTGAATGTTCACTAAAAAGCAATATTCAGTGGTAGGTTTGTGAATAACGGGCCGAACACGGGAGATTGCGTACAAACGTGAACCCCCAAGCTTCAATCCCTGTGGAATCTACTCATACACAACTCGTTCAAGTCATATAACGTGAAGAATAAAACACGTTTGCCTAGGCAAAAAGCGTATTGAACCATAACTAGTTACTTGAGATTGACGAAGATCTTGATATAGTGGAACCCGGAACCGGTGGCAATTGCCCGCCAACTTCCGAACCCTACTTTGATTCTGATTTTGATTATTTTTGATCGACTAAAATCAGAGTTTGGAGCTATCTTACTGCTCTAAACTTACCCCGCCGCTGCACTTCGGAGGATTATCCGTGGACTCGCTACCCCAACAACCTGGCCATCCCTCGCCATATGTACTCGCCCCCACTGGCGAAGAATCAGAATCGAGCTTCGATTTCTGGGGAGTTCTTAACCGTAGAAAGTGGCTGGTCTTTCTTGGCCTCGTCTCAGGAATGGGACTAGGGGCTTTGTACGACGCCCAATGTGACACGATTTACGAGAGCGTCGCCAAGATAAAAATCGAGCCAAAGGATCCATTGTTTATCCCAATGGCTCAGGGAGGAATGATCCAGGGCGCGTCAAATGATGCCATGATCCGTCACGATCAATTGATTGGGCAGTATAACATCGTTAACCAATGCTTAAACAAGTACGAACTGATGGGGTCCCGTTCATTCGAAAACCTCCCCGAATCTAAAATCATCCCCACTGTCTTGAGTAATCTCGAAGTTGAACAAAACCGCGAAGAAGCGATTCTGTACGAGCTGACGTATCGAAGTACCGATGCCGACGATGCTCAAATTATCCTCAACAACATGATCGCAACTTATGAGGAAAACCTGGAAGAGCATTACAAAACGAAAACCCGAGAAGTCACCACACTTCTCCGCTCACTCGAGAAAAAATTCGAAACCGAGTATAAGCAACTTCAGTTTAATCTTGACAAAACGCACAGTGAAAACAATTCAATTGTTGTCGCGGTTGGCCAACTGAACCAACATCAAGTCCAGATTCGACAACTCAGCGAATCTCTCCAAACCAACCAGGCCAAGATTGGCGATCTCTCGCTCGACCTAGAACGCGCTACTCTGGCACTTCAATCCACCCCGGAAGAGATTGCTAAATCGGTCTGGAGTTTTAAGGAACAACTCAAAATAATAGATGATGGTAAAAAGGACGAACAAAATCCTAGGGACGTATTCCAAATCGAAGGCAACATCCGGCAACTCAAGATGCAGCGTCTATCTCTGATTGACGCTCAGAATCTTGGCTCGGGGCATCGATTGGTTAAAAGCCTCGATGCAGCGATAGCCGATGAGACATCTTATCTTGAAAAACTCCAAGCTGGACTTGACGAAAGCTCAGATTCCGGCCTCGAGCCTCATGAGGTCTTGAATTGGTTCGTCTCCAAAACGAGACAGCAAATCAGTGACCTAAGACTAACCATCAACAAAGAACAGCAAGCATTTTCCGCCCACCTGAAGGAAGCTTCCCGGATCGCAGACATCGAACGCCGAATCGATGACATCAAACTTCAAATGCAAGATGTTCGTGAGTATATTCTCGTCACTGCGAAAAACCTAATCGAAGCCGACTCAGGAGACCCCAACCAACGCCAAGAAGGTTTCCGATTTCAAAAACTTCAGGATGCAACGGTCGGTGAAGTTGTCTGGCCAATCCTTCCAATCATTCTTGGAATTGGAGGACTCCTTGGATCCGTCATCGGATTTGGACTTGGATGCCTAGTCGAGCTGGCAGACAAGACGTTTCATAATCCAGATGAAATCATGAAGCAGCTGAATGTTCCGCTGATCGGTCACGTCCCCGTGATCGGGCAAAGCAAACGCTACTTGATCGAAAACTCTCTGATCGAACCAATCATTTGCACCTACCACAGGCCCAAGTCACAGGTCTCCGAAGCGTTCCGAGCGGTGCGAACAGCGCTCTACTTCAACACCCAAGGCAAGAATCACTCGGTGATTCAAATTACCAGCCCGACGCCGGGTGACGGCAAGTCGACACTGGCTTCCAATTTGGCCGTTTCGATCGCTCAGTCTGGCAAACGTATCTTGCTTGTCGATGCCGATATGCGTCGACCGCGACAACACAGCACATTCGGCATCTCGTCCAAAGAAGGATTTGCCACCGTGTTGAGTGGACAATCGCAATGGCGGGATGTGATGTACGAATGTGAGGAGATTGAAGGCCTGACAATCATGCCATGTGGAGCCAAGCCGAATAATCCAGCCGAATTGAGCTCGTCCCCTCAGGTCAAAGTCTTGATCGAAGAAATGCGAGCCGAATTTGATTTTGTCATCATTGACACTCCTCCGCTCCTAGCGGTAACCGACCCTTGCCCAATCGCGGCACGAGTCGATGGCGTAATCCTTTGCCTTCGAATCAAGAAAAACGTTCGCGTCAGTGCTGAACGTTCAATCGAAATGTTGGCCAGCCTTGGTTCGAAATGTATCGGACTCGTTGTTAACGGTGTGGGCGCCCAGTCTGGCTACGGCAGCCAATACACTTACGGTGCTTATCGAGCCGGCTACTCCTACAACGGCTACGGCTATGGCTACGGCTATGGCACAGGTGGCGGCAAGTATTACGATGACGACAAAAAAGGGAGAAGCATTCAACCGACTCCCAAAATCGAATCCGCTCAGTTTGACGCAAGTCATATCGAAACAAGCCAAATCGATTAGCGGTTTGTATTAACTCCTGACTGCCTGCTCTACAAACCGTGATGCAGGTCAAAACTACCAAAAAGCGTTCCTTGGGCCTCCCACGGAACGCTTTTTTTTAACGCTGTTGCACCTGTAGATTTTGACCAAGTCATGCTGTCGCCAAAACGCGAGCTGTCGAGGCCACAATTTACTTCCATTCACATAACTTTCGTCAGTGAAACGACGCTAGCAACCCCAAGCTGACCTGTAACGACGAAACTTGGTTTGCTAATCTTCCCGAAATTCGCCTCGTACCGAATCGGGAAAAGACCATGATGCCGAGTGGAACCACTTCAGTTTCGCGCTGCCAACACCAAGCGTTTTCAACACTAGCCCTAATTATTTTAGGCCTGTGTTGTGTCGGATGCGCAGAGGGTCCATTCTGGCGGACTGGGAAATTATCTCCATGGGCGCAGAACAAATGGGCCGCCGAAGAGCTTGTGGCTGACACCTACGCATCCCGTAAACGTAAAATGACCGAATCAGTCGAAGCCGTCATCAACGCTCCAGTCGAAGACCAGCAACGAGTCGCACTCGACCTCGCAGAAGTGCTTCATCGAGACCAGATTCTGATGCTCCGCCTTTACTCCGTTAGAATGCTCGGCAAACTTAATTGCCCAGCCGCAGTCGAGGCCCTCGTCGACGCTTCGCAAGACCATACGTCCGACATTCGGATCGAGTCCATCAAAGCGATTGAGAATCTAACAGCCGACATCGCGATCCCGCATTTACAAAAAATGATTGGCAGCGACACCGACATCGACGTGCGGCTTGCCGCCACCCGCGCACTTGGGAGTTTCTCCGGCCGGAAAGCGATCGCTGCGATCTCACTGGCCTTGGACGACCGTGATCCAGCACTTCAGTTGAGAGCCGCCGAGTCGCTTCAGAATGTAACCGGTGAGCAACTTGGTCCCGACATCGCAGCTTGGCAACAATTCGTCAAGAACACGGTCCCTGATATGCAAACTACCCAGCCCGATCCGGCCCCGCCCACCGCGATGGCACCGACCAACGGATTCAACAGCGTAGCGAACGAAGCGATCGATTCAATTTTCAAGTAGTTCCGCTGACCAATTTTCGACGCCAATCGCTAGATACGAATAACTCGAAAAGCGCTATCCGCTCGCACCATTCTTCGAGTGCCTATCAAAACCGTATCGCGAGATGCCTCTCACAAAACGAGATGGCTCAGAATGGCAATCAATCTATAAAACGCACCGCAACCATCCTTGCGAAATTCCGACTTGCACCTTAAATTCAAGGCTCTGCAAACCATCCCTCAATCGTGGATCTGATCAGGAATCCTGATTGACAGTGTCTGAGTCGCCGAAAGCCGTTTTCTATGACGCCACCCAGGAACAACACCAAAGCCTTTTTTTCGTTTGTTGACGCTGGCATCAAACTCGCTACGGCGTCGGAAGCCGATGGGCTGTTGGTCTTGCTGGAAAAAACCACCGATTGGAAACGGCTGAAGAAAAAAGCTGGAGCCCGGGTGTTCGTCGTGGCAACCCACGATGAGACGATCCACGAGAAAGCCAAGGAAATAGAATTCCACTCGATTCTACTGGAAACTCCCGAAGCCTCAGTCCAAAACCAGTTGACGCAATCCGTCTTGGCAAGCGTTGCAGCTGAGATCATCAAGCCAGGTTCGACCATTGTCGCGCTCTACAGCGGATTTGACACCGAGAACATTGACACGGTCAGTGTGTTCAAACTGACTGAACGCCTCGGCCGACTGACTGCCCGCGATTTGCGAAAACTCAAGACTAAAGTCCCGTTAGACACGCTTAAAACCGTTGTCGATTTGGCCGTTGCGATCGGACGAGAGGGCCGTGAAGGTAAACCGATTGGAACCATGTTTGTCGTCGGTGACCACAGACAGGTCGTTGACGAAAGCCGACCCGGCGGATTCGATCTCGTCAAAGGCTACGCCCGAAAAGAACGAAACATCTTTGACTACAAGGTCCGCGAAGGCATCAAAGAACTCGCCCAGCTGGACGGGATGTTCATTATCGCATCCGATGGAACCGTCGAAGGCTGCGCTCGGATTATCGACACGTCACCCGTCGAATTGACGATGACCAAAGGACTAGGCTCGCGCCATTTCTCGGGTGCTGCAATCAGCAAGAACACCAAGGCGATCGCCGTGATCGTCAGCCAATCCAGTGGCACTGTGAGAATTTTTCAAAACGGCGAAGTCGTTCTGAGAATCGAACCACTGCAACGGGCGATGAAGTGGAAAGACCTTGAAGGCGAAAACCCACCTCAAGACTGATCAGCCCAAACCTGTTCGCACGTTTGTTCGCTGGCGTCACTCCGAGTTTGAAGGTCCACTCGCACTGCCACGCCGTTCAATGGATTTTCCAAGAACCGTACGTGAAGCTTTGAATTATCCTTGCATGATCTCGTCTGGCGCTCCAATTCCGGCAACCAACACTTGCCCAAGATATTTCCGAGCCTCAGACACTCCAAATCCAATCTTGTTGGCGATGAACGTGCACGTGAGATCTGCTTTAAACGTTGAATTGGCTGGCTGGCCCGTGTTGCAATCCAAACCCGTTGGAATGTCGACCGCAAATCGCCGAACCTCCATCCGGTTCGCGGAATCAATTGCCTTCCACATCATCCCACGAGGTTCGCCGCTGGCTCCCGTCCCCAATAATCCGTCGACAACCCACGTAGTCGCCAATCGCTTTACCCGCCCAAGGACACGCAACAGCTTCTCATCCGTCCAATCAATATCAGCCTCCACAACTGGCATTCGTAGATGCGAAATCGAATCAAGATTAAGCTTCGCGTCCCCGGCATATTTTTCCACCCGCTGAAACAGAACGACCTTGGTGGTGATCCCTGCATTGTAAAGATGCCGCGCAATTACGAACCCATCTCCACCATTGTTTCCTGGACCACACAAAATCACCACTGCCTGTCGATTCCTCGATTGGCAATGACTTTGCAAAATCAAATGCTCAGCGCAAGTGCGACCCGCGTTCTCCATCAAGACCAAACTTGGAATGCAAAAACGATGGATTGCCGCTTGATCCGCCTGCTGGCATTGCTCTCTTGTTAACAACGAATGCTCCTTCTCGAGTTTTGTTGCTGGACTGAACCTACAAACTACATTGCGAGCCGATTTTGTTACGCTAAAATACCCCCTCGCCGTCAACCTGTACACGTTGTTTTGGCTGCAATCGTTGTTCACGCCCAACCAACGCTTCCTTCTTTGAGGTCTGAATTATGAAACGTCTACTGTTTGCTGCACTTTTCACCCTGATCGCGTCCCCGTGCTTACGCGCGCAGGACAACAACGAATGGACTAAAATGTTCAACGGCCAAGACCTTACTGGCTGGCGCATCAACGAAAACCCAGATTCTTTTTCAGTCGACAAAGGCTGCTTGGTCGTGCACGGCGATCGCGGACATGCTTTTTTCATCGGCAAAACAGGCCACACCAACGTCAAGAATTTCCACTTCAAGGCCAAGGTCATGACTAAGCCGGGTGCCAATTCGGGAATCTATTTCCATACCCAATTCCTCGCCACCGGCTGGCCAGATCGAGGCTACGAAGCTCAGGTCAACAACACACAACAGGATAAAAAGAAGACAGGTGGCCTCTACAACGTCCAAGATAATTTCGAGGCACCCGTTAAAGACAACGAGTGGTTTGACTACGAAATCATCGTCCAAGGAAAACACATCGTGATCAAGATCAACGGCAAGACAATCTCAGATTACACCGAGCCGAATGATCTGGATCGTCCCGCAAGACAGCTTTCAAGCGGCACGTTTGCACTCCAAGCCCACGACCCTGGCAGCCAAGTCCTCTACAAGGATCTTTGGTTTAAAGTCCTCAAAGACCTCTAATCAGCTGCCGAGCCGAAAACTTTCCGTTCAATGGAACCAGGAACCGTCGCCTCGACTGGCGACCCAAACAACGCAACATGATCAACGGCAGGTCCCACCATGGGCCTGCCGTTTTTCTTTACTCGGCTTCGCGCAACGACGTTTAGGCGGAATCTTGTTTGCCTTCAAAAAAGAATCCCAACCCGCGAATCAACTCGGGTGGTAACTCTGGCAAGTCACCTCGGGGAATCAAGAACGTGGAGAGATTAAATAAATCGATAAAGACTTGATTCTGTCGGGTTGTGGCTGACAAGTAGTCGTGCCCGGACGATCCGCCCGTTCCAATCTTGGTACCCAGCATACCCTGAACCATCATCACGTGCCGTTGCCTCCAGGTCGTGAATCCCTTGTCGATATCCAACAGCAATGTCAAATACCGGAAGGGCGAATATAGCATCGGCTCGTCGCGATAGAGATTGATGAACAAAGCCGCCAACAAACCATCATGCGAAAACCTGAACTCGCCTTTCGAACGCAAATCTTCGAATTTATCTTTGTCTAATAGCGACTCAAATCGAGTGCGTGTCATCAACAAGTCGTTCAATTGAAACTGCTTCTCACGATCAGATAGCGTGGAATTTTCTTTGATAATCTTCTCATCGGAGGCCAACATTTTATTGACGGATCGGTCATACGCCTTCCAAAAATCAAATTCATTGAATTCCAAGAACGGCATTCGATTCAACCAGCGATCGGTCAATTGCAACAGACTCTGCTGGTCTTCAAGCTCAGTCAAAAAGCCCAAGTCCGGCTTCGACAAACGAGAATGAAAAAACTCCTTGTCAGCGTTGATTCGATAATTTCGCTTGATCCCAAGCATGATTTCGATTTGCTTGAACTGCACGCTTTGGAATCCTGAAGCAGGCACGAGCAAGTCACGAAACTCCAAGAAATCCAACGGCGTCATCGTTTCAATGACATCGATCTGTTGAATCAGAACGGTTTGGATGGCTTTGATTCGAGCAAGCCGATGAATGACTTGCCCCATCTTCTTGTCGGGAACATTGGGGTCACTGAAAACGTCTATGACCGACTCCAGCTCAAACAGAATCTGCTTGAACCACAGTTCATAGGCTTGATGCGTAATGATAAACAGCATCTCGTCGTGCGCCGGACGCCCCAACTTCGCACTTTCACGCTCCTGTGCGCCAAGCAATTTGTCTAGTTGCAGATAGTCCCCGTAATATATTCCGGAATTCATGGTACAGATTCATTTAACAAAAAGGGTAATCGCGGGTCGTCTCCAACCCCGGGCGTCATCGTGGATTCACATTGAGCCCTCATTCTAAGTCGGATCGAGAATTCTGGAAGTAGATCAATAACTGGCTTTCTTACCAAGTCCGTCGTTGTGGTACATTTGAATGCGACGAAGCGATCTATTTTCCACCCTTTGGTCAGGACTTGGATTCCCATGAACCGCTCACCACTCACGCCACAACGTATTGTCGACGACTGCTTGGCCCACTCGCTATTTTCTTGGTCCCCGCAGGCAGGACTCAACCCTATCAACGTCGAACGCGCGGCAGGAGCCTACATCTACGACCGGGACGGCAAACGATATTTAGATTTCTCATCCCAATTGATGAATGTTAATATCGGACACGGTGACGACCGAATTAAAGCCGCAGTGCTCGCCCAAATGGACAAACTGAGCTACGTCTATCCTGGCATGGCCACGGAACCCCGAGCACGTTTGGCCAAGAAACTCGCAGAGATCACGCCTGGCACACTGAACCGAACTTTCTTCACACTGGGTGGTGCCGAAGCCGTTGAAAACGCGATTAAGCTTGCTCGATCCGTCACCGGAAGACCCAAAATCGTGTCGCTCTATCGCTCGTATCACGGAGCGACTTACGCGGCCATGTCCGCTGGAGGGGATCCTCGACGATTCGGGATGGACTCTCAAGCCGTTCCGAATCACGTGCACGTTGAGAATCCGTATTTTTATCGCTGTCCATGGAATAGCTCAACGTTCGAAGAGTGTGGCGAACGAGCTGCTGCTGCACTGGAACGTGCAATCGAATTTGAAAACCCTGCCAGCGTCGCGGCGGTACTCCTTGAAGGCGAAAACGGCTCGTCCGGCTGCATCAAGTACCCACCCAACTACTGGAAACTCGTCCGAGAAATTTGCGACCGACACGGAATCCTCTTGATCGACGATGAAGTCATGAGCGGGTTTGGGCGAACCGGAAAAATGTTTGCGGTGGAAAACCACGGAGTCGAACCTGACATGATGTGCCTCGCCAAAGGCCTGACGTCGGGCTACCTGCCGCTCGGGGGACTGGTCGTCTCCGAAGCCATTGCCAAACGCTACGACAAACAAGCTCTGCCGCTGGGGCTAACCTATTCGGCCCATCCCGTCTGCTGTGCCGCTGCTCTCGCCACCATCGAAGTTTACGAGCAAGATGGACTGGTCGCCAAAGCCGCCGAGTCCGGTGCGTACATAGAATCAAAAGCCAAATCGATGATGGCTGAACACCCCTCCATCGGCGACTTCAGAAACACGGGTTTGCTCGGCTGCTTCGAATTGGTCAAAAATCGCAATACCAAGGAACCCACCACGCCATGGAATGCCAAACCAACAGAGATGGAAGCGACCCATCGGATGGCCGCCAAAATTCGAGAGCTCGGAATGTTTACGTTCGTTCGCTGGAACTGGATCTTCGTTGCCCCGCCACTCAACATTTCTCAATCAGAAATTGACGAAGGGCTCGAAATCATCTCCCAAGCAATCGCAATCGCAGATGAGTATTGCCACTGACTTCGCCCGACACCGCAAATTGAGCCCAAACATCGGAGACGCTTTTGAATACTGACCTGATTTACATGCGGGCTGCCATCGCCCAGGCTGACAAGAGCCTGCACGAAGGCGGTATTCCAATTGGCGCTGCCCTGGTAATCGATGACACCCTGGTCGGCTTGGGGCACAATCGCCGGATCCAATCCGGCAGCCCAATCCTGCACGGAGAAACCGACTGCTTACAAAACGCCGGCCGGCGAACACCGCTGGAATACCGTCAGGCCACCCTCTATACGACGCTCTCGCCGTGCATCATGTGCACCGGTACAATCTTGTTGTACAAAATCCCGCGAGTTGTCATCGGCGAAAATTCAAATTTCCAAGGCGCCGAAAGACTTCTTGTTCAACACGGAGTCGAAGTCATCAATCTCGAAGATAATGGAATACGCGAAACGCTAAGATCTTATATTGAGCGACATCCAGACATTTGGTTTGAAGACATCGGAACAACCGCACAAGACTAACGTCAATCCTGAATCAGACTGCTGCGCTTTCAATCGCAAGGATTGAACAGCTATAATTTAACGCGAAAATTGCACGGGAGCCGACCGCATGTCCTTACTAATTAAAAATGGACGAATCATCACTGCCACCGACGATTACGTCGCTGACATTTTCATTGAAGACGAAACGATCACAGCAATCGGGCACGAGCTCTCTGGCTCAACCGAAACCCAAGTCGTCGACGCGACCGGGAAATTCGTTTTCCCAGGCTTCATCGACCCCCACGTGCACATCTACCTTCCGTTCATGGGGACGCACGCCAAAGACAATTATGAGACGGCAAGCCAAGCCGCGTTGGTTGGCGGTACAACAACTCTGATCGAAATGTGTTGTCCCAGCCGAGCAGAATCACCGCTAGAGGCTTTTGAATCGTGGAACTCAAAGGCCCAAGGACGGTCAGCGCTGGACTACTCTTTCCACATGGGCGTAACCAAATTTGACGCTCAAACAGAATCCGAACTTCGGGAACTCGTCCAACGCGGTTTGGCCTCGTTTAAGATCTTCCTGGCTTATGAGGGAGCCTTCGGCATTAATGATGAAGAGTTGTTTAAAACTCTCTCCCTCGCCAAAGAACTAGGCGTGATCGTGACCGCACACTGCGAGAACGCGATCGCCGTATCCCAACTTCAATCGGAATTATTGGCCGCCGGAAAAACTGGCCCGGAATATCACGAACCCTCGCGCCCTGAATCAATCGAAACACTCGGCGTTCAACACTTGATGACATTTGCGGAAATCACTGGGGCCCACGTGTATGTCGTTCACACGTCTTGCGAGCCCGCCGTCCAGGCCATTCAAGCCGCCCGCCACCGAGGGGTAAACGCCTGGATCGAAACCGTGATTCCGTATCTGGTTCTCGACAAATCGTATGCCGAGCAACCAAATTTTGAAGGCGCGAAATATGTCATGTCGCCGCCCATTCGTGACATCCGAAACCAAGACGTCCTGTGGGACGCCGTGCGCAATCGCTTGATCAGCACCGTCGCCACCGATCATGCCCCCTTTGATTTCGCGGATCAAAAAACGATGGGAAAAGACGATTTCACCCGCATCCCCAATGGCATTCCTTCTGTCGAAGATCGAATCAACTTGCTCTACACACATGGCGTTGCAACGGGGCGCATCGACTTAAATACGTTTGTCGATGCAGGCAGCACACAAGCTGCAAAACTGTTTGGATTGTACCCTCAAAAAGGTGCCATCCAACTTGGTAGTGATGCCGACTTGGTAATCTACGACCCGGAATATCGCGGAACTATTTCGGCCGCAACCCAACACATGAACGTCGACTATAGCGCTTTCGAAGGCTGGGCGATCCAAGGACGCCCCGAACTTGTGACCGTTCGTGGACAGATCCAAGTGAGAAACGGGGAGTTTATCGGAACGCTAGGCCGAGGCCGTTTCTTGGCCCGCAAACCAAATCATTTCTAACCTCCATAAAAACCTTTTCAACGGGCCAATAAGCACCAGCTCGTCCCGTTGAATATCGCTCGTCGAATCCACATAGACGAGGCTCGACCAGCTCTAAAATCCCACGCGATGTCCCACTGGACAGAAGCTCAACTTGCATGGACCACCGAAACTGGGGAGGTTTCCCCTCCTGACAGGCAAGTTGCTTCCCCACTCTTTGCTTCCCCACTCTTCCCCATTCAAACCTGTGAAGTTTAAATTTTGCGGCTTTCCGTTAGCCCAATTCTCGGCCATATCTAAAATCCAAAAGTAAGCTTCTTAGGTTGCCTAACGAGATCGTTTTGCGGTTGCTCCAATGCGTCCGATATAAATCGAATCTGGAATTTTGACAGTCAACAAAATCTAAATGGCCATCAATGACTTGTGCTTTTTCAGGATTCTATATCTTGCTCCAACTCGATCAATCGATTCAAGCCATCCCCGCTTCCCTTCGGTACAACTTTTCAATCGAGGAAAAAAAATGTTTCAACTTGAATGTATCCAGATCCAAACCATCTCTAACAGCGAAATAGTTAACGCAAGTTTTGAATTACTTTTGAACGGGCTCCCCACTCACCAGTTTGTTTCGTTCAAGATCCAGCCAGACTATTGCGAAATCGGCGATTTGTTTGACCTCACCGCATCTACCTTCAATCAAGAACCACCGATCATCTCTCGAATGAGCGAATACTCGCTGAACTAGAAAAACCGAGTCATGCGTTTCATCGGACACTTAGGGTTTTGTTTCAATCGGAAGCTGTGCACGACCGTTGGCATGCCATCGATTAGCCACGCGATAGCGCATCGCTTTGATCAACGAAATCGTCACCAGTCCATTGGGCATCCTCACGAATCATTTGCTTAGCGTCATGCTCTGCTTTCTTTTTAAGTCGGGCTGCCGCCTGAATCTCAACCAATTCCGCATGCGTTCGGAAAAACTGCAGACTGTGCCCTTTGAATTCATCGATCGACTTGAACCCGTGTTCATCCATGAAATTCGAAAGCTCTTCGATCATCGGCTTGACCATTTTGTAACCCCTCTTCATCACGCCAGTGCAAACTTGCACGCAATCGGAACCAAGCAGTATGAATTCTGCCGCGTCATACCCCGTTTCAATCCCACCAATCCCGCTTAGCGTCTTGCCTGGAAATTCATCTCGAATCAAGGTCGCGATCTCCATGCAGTTTCGCAGCGCAATCGGCTTGATCGCTTGGCATGAATAACCTCCCGGCGTCGTATACCCTTCGACACAGGGCTCGGGGCGAAGCGATTTCAAGTCCACTCCAAGCACACTGCGAATCGTATTGATCGCGGCAATCCCATCGGCGCCCGCTCGCATGGCTGCCGCCGTAGGGTCTTCAATCTCAGTCACGTTGGGCGTCATTTTGGCCCACACGGGAACCTTGGCAACGCTCATCGCCCAACCCGTGACTTCGTTGACCAAGTCGGGGTTCACTCCCATCGCCGAACCCATTTTGCGTTCGGGCAATCCATGCGGACAAGACAAATTTAACTCAAACGCGTCAACTCCAGCGTCTTGGCAACGCTCGACAATCTCACACCAAGCGTCTTTTCTATATTCTTCCATGATCGAAGCAATCAAAATTCGATCGGGATATTTGTCTTTGATCGACTTGAACTCATCCATCCAAACGTCGAAGCTTCGATCACTAATGAGCTCAATATTCTCCCACCCGAAAATCTCATTGGACTCACGACTACGAAGACGCGCGTATCGCGGCTGGACATTGACCACCTTCTCAGCTTCCAGACTGATTGTCTTAGCCACCACAGCGCCCCACCCCTCATCAAACGCTTTGCCAATCACATTGGCATTGGTTCCAGGCGGGCCAGATCCAATCACAAAAGGATTCGGCATTTTGAGCCCATTCACGGTCGTTGATAGATCAGCCATTTTTCGGATCCTAAAATTTCTAGTGGAAATTCTTTTCCACAGCATTGGGGACGCTTGCCGATCAAACAAAGCAACACGCCCTGGATAACTCTTCAAACCATTACGACAAATCAAAATGAATCAATTCACCAGCCCACGTTCTTTGGCGGTTGCCGGTAATAGGTTGTCCAAAACCAACCCAATGATGGCCGCTACCGCCATTCCTGTATTCCCAATCGCCGACACAATATCCTTTAGCCCAACCGACACTTCAGCCAATTGCCCCATCGCAGCCAAGCCAGCAGGAGAACTGAAATAGTGCGGCACGCTCAGCCCCATGAATAATGCGAATCCGGCTACGAACAAATTCCGGTCGACATTCAAGTCCGCTTTTGTCAACTCCTTGATCCCGACCGCACTAATTAAACCAAATAGAGTGCAATACAATCCGCCTACGATCGGCTTAGGAATCGAAGCAGCAATCGCACCAAACTTCCCGAGCAAGCCAAGTAAAATCAAAATCACAGCCGAAATCTGAACTACAAATCGACTGCCGACTTTCGTGATTCCAATCAAGCCAATGTTTTCAGAGTACGACGTCGAGCTGAACCCGCCCAACAATCCGGTGATGGCGCATCCGAGACCTTCACATCCGATCCCACGCGATAGTTGCTGCGGCGTTGGATCGCCGCCGCCCGACATCTGGCTGCAAGCGTGATAGTCGCCGTACGACTCAATCATGGAAGCAAGATATCCTGCCAATACAGCCAAGATAAACCCGGCACGAAATTTGGGAACGCCCCACGGCAAGAACAATTCGGTCGGCTGAACGCGTAACCAGTTCGCCGCCCCTACATGTTCGGTTTTGATATAAACGGCAGAAGTCGCGTCCACGACTCCCGTCATCGTCAGGAGCCCACAGACCCCAACACTAATCAAAATCGCCAACAGAATCGGAAACAACCGGAACAACGAATGCTTTTTAGCCAAGACATAGGAAAACAATATCACGAGCACGATCGTTAAAATCGAGATTGGCCAGCTTTCACCCGCCATTGGCGCACCGGCCTTGTACAAGGCTAATCCAATCAGCATGATCACCGGGCCAATCACCACCGGCGACAGGAACTTGCGGACAATTCCAATTAGCCCTGAAAACCCGATGGTCATCTCCAGCACGGCACCGACCAAAATTGCACCGGCAATATACTGCATCATTTCGGCCGGACTGCCGCCTTCGCCCTTGATCGTTGCGATGACCCCAAGGAAAGCTGCGAGAAAACTAAACGATACGCCTTGAATGATTGGCAACCGCGACCCAAACGTCGCTTGAATGAACGTGGCGATTCCACTGCAAACCATCACCGAACTAATCAACACCGCAACCTGTTCGAGGCTCATTCCCATCCCAGAACCATCAGCGCCCGCCGGCCCCAACATCAATGGAACCGCAACCGTCGCTCCGAACATCGTTAGCACGTGCTGAATCGCAAGCACAAACGATCGCCCCAGAGGCGGTCGATCGTCTAAGCCATGAATGATGGCTGGAAGTTCAGATTCCGACTCGATTTCGTTCATGGCTCGACAATCCCTCCATAGCTCTCCGGACGACGATCACGGAAAAACTGCCACGTGTTTCTAACTTCGCGAATCAAATCAAGATCCAACTCAGCGATCACAATATCATCGGAACTACGACTGCCTTCGGCAATGATCTGTCCACGCGGATCGCAAAAATAACTTTGGCCGTAGAATTCGCCAATATTCCAGGGGGCCTCAACACCGGGCCGATTGATTGCACCCACGAAATACTGATTGGCAACCGCATGGGCCGGCTGCTCAAGCTTCCAAAGGTACTCACTCAAACCTGCTACCGTCGCAGATGGATTGAGCACAATCTCTGCTCCATTAAGCCCCAAGCAGCGGGCTCCTTCGGGAAAGTGTCGATCGTAGCAAATATAGACACCAATTTTCCCAACCCGAGTATCGAACACTGGATAACCCAAATTCCCCGGTCGGAAATAAAACTTTTCCCAAAATCCCGGCTCGCAATGCGGAATATGCATTTTGCGAAACTTACCAAGGTACGAACCGTCCGCGTCAATCACAGCAGCCGTATTGTAATACACGCCTGGCATGTCTTCTTCGTAAACCGGCACGACAATCACGATCTCGTGCTTCTTAGCCAGTTCCTGCATCAACTTGATCGTGGGCCCATCCGGAACTTTTTCCGTTAATTCGTACCATTTGGTTTGTTGCTCGGCACAAAAATACGGCCCATTGAACAACTCTTGTAAGCACACAAACTGGGCGCCTTGCCGGGCCGCAGATTCGATCATACCCACATGCTTGTCAATCATCGCCTTGCTGATCTTCGCAACCGACGACGTTGCAGGCTCGCACAACGTCGCTTGAATCAATGCGCCCTTAACAATTCGCGACATAACTCTACGCCCCTTGATTTCGAGTTTCCGTTTCCAATCAAGATTATGTTAACATACCGCATCATGACGTCCTACCTTGATAGACTAGACGTCCTAGCATCGCTGAGTCACAAACGCCACGGAATCAGTCAAAACAACTTCCGTGTTCCACCATTTAGATGAAGTCAAACATGTCAGACCCAACGCCCATCCCTGCTCAACTGCGTGTTCCTATCTTGACCGGCGGAAAATGGACCGCGCCGGACACCGAACGATCCGGCGAGGTCTTCAACCCTTCCACCGGACAAGTTATCGCCAACGTCCCGTTGTGCTCGACTTCTCAAACCAACGCCGTGGTCGAATCAGCGGCCGAAGCTTTTGACGAGTGGAACGAAACGCCAGTCGTCGAACGGGCCAGGTTGATGTTCAAGTTTCGACAATTGATGGAAGCCCGTTTCGAAGAAATTGCCGCGCTCCTGACACGCGAACATGGCAAGACGCTGGCAGAGTCGCGAGCGGAAGTCCAGCGGGCCGTTGAAATGGTCGAATTCGCCTGTGGAATTCCTAGCCTGATTGTGGGCGAAACGATGCCCAATATCGCCCGCGACGTTGACGCCGAAACCGTCCGCCATCCGCTGGGCGTCTGCGTTGGAATCACACCCTATAACTTCCCGTCAATGGTGCCCATGTGGATGATTCCTGTGGCCCTTGTCTGCGGAAATACATTCGTTCTCAAACCATCAGAGAAAACACCTCTTTCTGCTAACCTGATCGGTGAATTACTAATCGAAGCGGGCGTTCCGGCAGGCGTTTTCAACATCGTCCATGGCGATAAGGAATGTGTCGACGCGCTCCTCGTTCACGCGGATGTCGCTGCTATTTCATTCGTGGGCTCGACCCCAATCGCTAAATACATCTACGAAACGGGAACGAAGAACGGCAAACGAGTCCAGGCGGCGGGCGGAGCAAAAAACCACCTCGTGATCATGCCGGATGCGGATCTGGATCTGTCGGTCAAAGCACTCGCGGCGTCGGCGTTTGGCTGCGGCGGTCAGCGGTGCATGGCTGGAAGCATCGCCGTTGCGATCGGGGATATTGGAGACCCGCTGGTTGACGGACTTCGCGAGTATGCCAGTCAAATGAAAGTCGGCCCCTCAGATGGCAACGAGAACATTGACATGGGTCCCCTGATCCGCCGAGATCACGTGGATCGAGTCGCTGGATTCATGGACGTCGCCAGCGGTGAAGGAGCCACGGTCGCTCTTGACGGCCGCCAAGATTTCGCGGGCGATGGATTTTTGATAGGTCCCAGTGTGATCGACCAAGTCAAAACGCCGATGAGGGTCGCCCAAGAAGAGATCTTTGGACCCGTGCTCTCCGTCATTAGAGCAAGCGATCTGGACGAAGTCATCGCGATTGGCAAGGCCTGTCCCTTTGGCAATGGAGCTTCGATTTTTACAAGAGACGGATTTGCCGCCAGACACTTCAAACACAATTTCAATGCCGGAATGATCGGGATCAATGTTGGAGTTCCAGCGCCGATGCCTTGGTTTCCCTTCACAGGCTGGAATCAATCGTTTTTTGGTGACCTGCACATCCAAGGAACCGAGAGCGTCCAGTTTTACACCCAACAAAAAATGACGCTTACACGTTGGTTCAGTTCACCAACCGATTCGCACCAAGACCCCGTTTGGAAAACAGAACGCAAAAACTAACTGGCAAAAAAAATGAGTTGCCGAATTCAACGAAAACGGCAACTCCATTTGAGAATCCGGTCTCTTAGCTAGCCTATTTGCGACGAAGCAACCATACGAAATCGCCCGATTTTGAGGGATCCGACTTCTTCATCAGTGGAGCAAGCTCCTGATAAATTGTCGAATTGCGTTTTGACAAGGCCTTGAATTCATCTGACTTCATTAGCTCTTTCCGCTCATCAGCATCAACCTCAGTAAGCAATGCACTCATCTCCTGGCTGATCTCGGATTGGGATGCACGCAACTCTTTTAAACGCTCTTTTTCTTCGTCCGTCAATTCAACGACGTCACCGGCCAACCACGAACTTCGCCCGCCAACCAGCAAATCCAAGTCGCCATCGCCATCGTAATCAAAGGGCTCGATGTGAAGCGAAGACCCTGGCTGTGTCGGTTGATTCTTAAACGAGGGTACCTTGCCAATAAACGATCCGGCCTTATCGACGGGCTCCAGCAACGATTTTGCCGCCGCGAACTCGGGCGCCGATGCCTTGCCCGTGTTTTGGTAATAGTAGATTCCTCCTTTGGATCCACCACACAGAAGGTCAAACTTGCCATCCTGATTCCAATCAATGACCACGGGCGCAGCCAGTCCCTTCTCAATTATCATTGGCTTCCCACCGGCTTCGATGGCCACATTGGTCGAAGCAAATTTCGGTTCCTGAGCGGTACCTTCATTCAACCGGAGAAATAGCTTTCCACCGTAGTAGTCGCCCAGAATCAAATCTAAGTCACCATCAGCGTCCCAATCAACGGCCGCAGAAGAAGTACAGTGCCCTTTGGATTCACAGCGATCGGTATCGTCCCATTGGTCATCTTCGTCATTCCAAAATGCAGCAATCAAAACGATTTCGCCTTCCCCATCGAGGATCGGAGCGGCGGGTGCATACCCGTCTTCTCCGCCCATCACGATCTGAGGCGTTCCACTGAAACTTCCAGTAAGAATATCTTGATGGCCGTCAGCATTGATGTCCACAAACTGTGAACTCATACCGACACATCACCAATTGGAAACTTTGATTTTGTCACCATCGGCAGCCAACAAGGGCCTGAACTTCTCCCAAACCGGATCCGCCGACTGGCTGCTGCCTCCGGCGTTCTTATTCTCGTAAACGTTGAGCGAGCCAAAGATATCACCGACCACCAACTCAACCACGCCGTCGCCGTCAACGTCGTACATTGCCGGGGAAGGGTACATTTGACGGGCGTCTTGATTAAGCGGCTTGTCCCCAACGTGCAACATTTCTGGAGCTGAAAAGAACTCGTTCTTGAATTCCGGCGGACCGGATGGCTTCACGGATTTAACCCCGGCCAATACTACTTTGGTTTTAAACGTCTTCGGAGGCTGGCACATTTTGGCTGTGCAAACCTGATACTTGACCGAAACGCCGATCTCACGATCCTTCTCACTGGGCTTGATTTTCAAGTTGCGCGAAAACTTAACATCATCCGTGAATACGGTAAGCCCTTCGTTCTCATAACGAAAAGACGCCGGTCGATCCCACTCGCCAAGCTCGCTGACTCCATCTGGAACATCCAACGTAACTTGAGTCGAAGGCGATGGGTTTCCTGGCGGGACAACGTCGTATGTATGCCAGCCGGATTTGATTGCCATATCAATAGTGAGCACAAACTCACCCTCGGCGTTCGCAGACTGACTCAGCTCAGCCCCGATCTTGATGGGCGAGCCTTCTTGCGCGTTCGCGTGGGACAGAAACATGCATGCGAATGCCGCTGCAATCAAACCCGAGCGGTTCAACAGTGTCCTGACTATCATTGGTTCTCACTTAAATGAGGGAAGGGTTAGGTAAACTGATCGCCATCGAAATAACCAGCGCAAATTTCGGTGCCGAAGAATTAGCCTATCACATTCCAAGCAAAAAATCACACTGTCTGGACTGCCCAAGCTGCTTGCTCGAAAAACGTCGATCACACTCCAACCATTTTCCGAACACCCATCTAACTGCCCTCCGAAGCACGAACAGGATCCTTACAAATGGTGATAGATCGGCTGAATAGAGAACGCGAGAAAGCCTTCCATATGAATTTGGAATCAAAAGAGGCTATTTCAGTCGCCTCACGTATGCGAGGAATTCTTTATCAAGGGAAATCAAGTCGTCTTCGAAAAACTCTTGGAATTCAGCCAAGCGGACTTCCGGAGTATCTTCTCGAAGCGCTTTCTTTTTGGACATGTGCGTAATGTAGGCCACATATTCTTTGGCCTTTCTCTTCATCAGAAAATGATTGAAAGCCCACGCTTCGGAATAACCATTGGCAACCGTTTCTTGATTCCGCAAACGCTCATCCGACATGATCATAGTCGCCAATGAATTTGCAGGCCGCGATCCTAAGTAATGTCGAAACTGGAGCAACCGTCGCTGAAATATCAACCCTGGTGTTTGCCAGCCACGTCGACTTCGAAGATCCGGGGCCTCAAAATACATCGCGAGCCCTTCATTGAGCCACAGCGGCGACTCGGCAAATCGAGTTTGCACGCCGCGGTTAAACATCAGCTGGTGAGTCGCTTCATGAATGATCGTTGCCACCATCGCAATCGCAGCCGGGTTCTGCAACACCTGATCAATCCTACGATCGTTCATCCCTTGGTTAGGATTCCGCTGATCGCCCGTTAAATCAAACATCGCGATCCGATTGGACTGGATATTGTAGTAGGCAATCATTTCCTGACCGGGGCCTAATTCACGATCCACATACTGTTGATACTGCAGCCTAGAACCAAACACAATCGCAACCAGCGGATACGCTGGGTCATTAAGCTCAAACTTATTTTTTGACCAGAATTTATCAAACGCATGGTACAGCCGGCTTTCATACAGACCGCCAATCCAACGCGCGAACGCAACCTCATTCTGATAAGCGATCACATAGTGCTTGGTTTCGAAGATTCGAAATCCAGCCGGCAACTCTTGCAATAGCCGTTGGCCAATCTCTTTTTTGGTTGCCGGCACGACTTCCAAATCGTCATCAATCTTGCCCTTGATCTGGCTGGCTTCCACCAGCCAGAGCTTCCCATCAACGTCTCGAAAGTACAAACTTTCGTCTTGAGCTTCGATCAATATCTCGCCATCAAGCTCAATGGTTTTGCCACCGATCTGAAGCGTCAGATGATCGGCTTGAACCCCAAACGGAAACATCAGGCACGCGAATAAAATCGCCATGGCAATCGAAATATGAAAGGTCGAATGTACTCGCATTGAAACTCCGGATTTACTGGCACCCCAATCTATTGTCGGCCAATCGCAGCTCGATTCAACCGAATAAACCACCAACCGACCAAAGAAACCGCCACGATCGTAAAGGCCGTGACGATTGTGATCCCAGCCGTCAATTCATTGACGCCGGCATGTAAATCTCCCAACATCTTTCGGGGAACCGTGTCGATCCCAGCAGGCCGGACAATCTGCGAAGCCGACAATTCGCCAAAACAAAACGCAAACGTTAAAAACCAACAGCCCAGCATCGCGGCCCAATTTCCCTTCAGACCGATTTGCACAAACCGTGTCGAAGCACCCGCGCCCTCAAGCACGGCGCTTTCCAATGCATCTTCTGGGATTTTTCGGACAACGAACCAAACCAGGACCGCCCCAAGTGGCCAGCAAAAAATCAGATTCGCCAGTACCGGTGCGGCAATCGTGTAGTTGTAAAACCAAGCCAATGTTTCATTTTGAATCCCCGCCAACCACCCAGACAGCGCCGTCCCAATATAGGGGCCCGGAATCGCACAACAAACAGCTAAAGTCATCGCAAATGCGATCTGTATTAGCCGAGATTTCCTGGCCCTCACGGCGATCGCGGTCGCCAACACGATGATGATGGATGCTGACGCGAGGGCGATCAAAGTCGACCAGACAAACTCATCTTGATAGTCGAACACCGCTCGTCGGACCGAGAGAACCATCTGTGACAGTGAGTAGCCTTGAGTCGGGACCCCGTTGATGGGCCTGACAAAGAAACAGGCTCTCACCACGACGTTTCCCGCCGGCACTAACACCATCAACAACAGCAACACAGCGGCTGTCCACGAGCGCGAACGACTGGGCTTGTTAAACGCAACGGGTCGAATTGCATTCGACTCCGTTTCCAAATCGGTGATCAAGAAAAAGAACAGAAACGAAGTCGCGGCAAACCAAACCAGCATCGCCAATGTCAAACGATGGCTGATCGAATTGGCCTCGGCGAGCTGTTCCGGGGTCCACGTACCGGCGATCGAATTGATGCCTAGCGAGAACCCAAGGTATATCTGCTCAGCGAGCGTGCCGATTTGGTAAAGATCCGTTACGCCAATTTCACGAGCACAGCTGATCACAATCCACAAGAATGAAAGCAAAACCAACGGTAACAGTCGACGTAATGTCACGGTGAAAAAAACGCCTGCAGCGCTCGTGTCGAGCAAAGCTTGCTCCTCAAACTCTCGCCTGCCGCTGCCAATTCCGATCATCAAGATCAACGCAACTTGAGGGGCCGCCGCGATTCCATGAATCCAAACCGCAGCCGACCAGCCAGAAATCAAGGGCGTCAGTATTTGGCCTTGAACAGACGTCAGCCAACCAAGTTTTCCAAACGCCGCATCCCAACTGCTGACGTGAATGAACAT
This sequence comes from Mariniblastus sp., assembly GCA_047639375.1. Taxonomy (GTDB): domain Bacteria; phylum Planctomycetota; class Planctomycetia; order Pirellulales; family Pirellulaceae; genus Mariniblastus. Next base: position 30,976 of record JBLINZ010000007.1, read on the forward strand.
CGGGACCAGCAACATCGCCAACGTGCACACCAACAATGCTCGGGACCAAACGCCCGCCGCTAAACAGCCCCAAGCGATCAGGCCGCCTATCGGGATCGCGATCAAGGCAGCCGATGCGCCCAGCCCAATGGTTCGGAGGGCCACAGCCCATTCGTTTTCCGTTGAACCATTGACGAAAATCACGCCCGAAACGATAGAGAACACAAACCAAATCGCTACGGCAATCGCGAAACGAGTTGGCAATTTCCCTGTATTCATGCTGCAAGTTTAAACAGTGACTCGGCTGAATCCTACACCCCGTGGCCCCTGCAATTCGGCGCCCCTCCAAGCTTGCATTACAGCTGAGCGAATGACTCTGCACGCGCTAACCTGAGCAACGTACTTGCCAGCCAACCAAGGCAGCTAACCAAAACAGCCAATTCAAATCGAGCGGCAGGTCGGCTGCAATCAGTCAGACTATTTCCGCAAGACGGGCTTTGACTCGCTTGTTTTAACTTCGACCTGCTTGCGAGCCACCTCAGACGCGACCGGCGACAATGCCGACAAACCGTTGGCTTTTTCGGCTTTGGTTTGAATCACAAATTTCTCGGACATGCTGCCAACGTATTTCAAATAGCTATCAGGTCCCTCGAAACCCTGGGCTTTTTCGTCCCACAAAACTCGTTTGAGAACCGGATAGCCGCGAACTATGTCGAACACAATTGTGCCCTTATTCATTTTCTGCATGATCACGGACTTGATTTTTTCACTCGTCACCGGCGTCAACACTTCAGTACGAAAACTGATAAACGCATTTCGATCGACAACCTTAGCCAACGTGTACAAGATCCTGGCCTTGAGTTTGACTGGCCGATCATTGTCGTCGGTCGCTGAAAGCACAGTCGGGATGCTCCATTGATAACCGATTGCGACAGGTTTTTCGGGAAGTGGAACCGTGACTTGCCCCGCTCCAAAATCGTATTCCTTCTGCATCGAACGACGATCTTTAATTCGTCCGCTTGGTGTGATGAAGAAAATTGCCTGTGGCTTGCCGACACTCTCCGCAGAAACCGCATACTCATCAGGGACTTCTTTGTCTATCTTGCTGTCGTACGACACAGGATCTGCCTCGCCCGTCTTCTGCCACATCTTGATCGACTCAACGCTGCAGACGAATGTCATATTACCCAGCTGGTCGACGTTGGCGACTTTCCAAAGCCGTCGATTTTCACTTCGCGACGACGACTCTTCAGTGAACCCAGCCATTTGGAACTTGGTCTCGACGACTTGTTCAAAATCCCATCGCAACTCATCGCCTTTTTTGAGCTTGTACTCCAAAGTGTAGAGCTGTTGCTTGGCGATCCTGTTGGTCGCTCGCGCAATCTGGTCATCAACCGAGACTTTGGGTCGCTCCGTTTGAACAGCTTGCGCCCCGGTGGACCCAATCAACAAAAATGAAATCGGCAAAGCAACAAGGGCGATCAGTAAGCGAATCACGACATGTCTCCTACGAATGGTCAGATAGCAGAAGGGATATTACCGGGAATCGACGGTTGAAAGCAATGTTGATTGCTCGTGCCCCAACGTCGTTAACGAAATACTAGCGGACGCGAGCAACCATTCAGACTCAACAGCCTTCCAGACACCGGGCAATTCGCGGGGGCCCGGCCGCTTATGCACGGCGGATCACCCAAGTTGCCCAATGGACCAAATTGGCAGACAGTCAGGCAATGGGTTGACCGGTGATCACCCAATCAAAACGCCCGCTACTGGGATTTATAGAATTGCCCGCTCCAGCCAAGTTTCTCTCGGAGCGTGCTGTAATAAGTATTCCCGGCAATTTGGATCATCTGAAACACCGAATCTGCCCTCGTGATACGCACTCGGTCCTCGGACGACAATTTCGACAAGACTTGGCCATCAAACACAACGCACGTGGACTCGTTCGGCTTACTCACCACAATCTCGTAGGTCCGGTCCGCCGTGTCCACCACCGAACGGACGGTCAGCGTATGGGGACTGATCGGCGAAATCACAAACGCTTGCAGATTCTTCCGCAGGATCGGTCCGCCCGCCGAAAGATTATGAGCCGTCGATCCAACCGGCGTACTGATGATCAAGCCATCACATAAATACGACGTCGCATGCTCTTCATCTACGAACAGTTCAATTTGCTGAATATCAAACGGAGGGCCACCCAAAATCGCAACTTCGTTGAGCCCTATTTCATCGGAGACCAATTCACCATCTCGAAACACCTGGCAGCGAATCATCAAGTGATCAATCAAATTGGATTCACCGTTAACAATGCACTTCAGCGAATCCAGCAACTCTTCAGGATGGATATCGGCCAAAAAACCTAGCTTGCCGAGATTGACACCCAACACGGGTATCTGCTTTTGGCCCATTTGCTTGGCCGCTCGCAAGATGGAACCGTCACCACCAAACACGATCGCCAGATCGGCTTCGACATTGGAAAGATCCTCTTGATAAGCAAAATCTTCGAGCACAATCTCGACCACAGACTCAATCTGCTCGCGCAGTTGCTCAACCTGAGCCAAAATTTTCGGACGCCGATCTCCTGAACCAAGAAGAATCGCTTTGAGAGTTTTACTGATTTGCTGAGTCATCGATGTTCCACGATTCCGCTTGAATGGCGTCCAGTCAATTTCACTAACTTGCCAATCGCGGAGTTATCCTAGCTCAATTGGCTACTTGTGAATTCAATTTGACTTGCTTGGCGGCTTCCCGACAAGTCTCCGCAATTCCCGCGGCGTCCAATTTCAATTCTGCCAAAACCTCGTGACGATCTTGATGCTCGACGAATTCGTCCGGAACTCCAATCCGGAAAACATGGCTCGCGTCAATTCGCATTTCATTGGCCGACTCAAGCAGAGCGCTTCCGAAACCGCCCATCAAATTGGCCTCTTCAACAGTCACCACGAAACCAGTTTCAGTCAGCGCCCGACGAACCATCTCCGTATCCATCGGTTTGACGAAACGAGCATTCACCACGCCCACATCAAGTCCTTCGGACTTCAATTGCTCAGCTGCGTCGACAGCGGCCTGGAGCGTGATTCCACAAGCTATAATCGTTCCGTCAACGCCTTCGCTAATCGTTTCAGATTTCCCCAACTCAATCGGCTGGAGCTCACGCTTGATCTCCGTCGCTGACGTTTTTGGATAACGAATCGAACAAGCGACGTCTTGGCTAAGCGAAAAGTCCAGCATCGCGCCGATGTCGTTGGCATCGCCCGGAGCCATCACCACCATATTGGGAAACAACCGCATGTATCCATAGTCAAACGTACCATGGTGTGTCGGACCATCGTTCGCGGTCAAACCGCCGCGATCCAGCATGAAAGTCACCGGCAATTTCTGCAGACACACTTCCTGGAAAATCTGATCAAAACTTCGTTGAAGAAACGTGCTGTAAATATCTACGATCGGGCGCAAGCCCATTTTGGCTTGGCCAGCCGCAAACGCGACGGCATGCGACTCGCAAATTCCCACATCGAAAAATCGCTTCGGAAACTCTGCCCGAACCGGCTCGAGCTTATTTCCTTGACACATCGCCGCGGTGATCACCGTGACACGCTCATTGTTGCGCATCTGATCCGCAATTGCATCGCGGGCATGATCGGTGTACGACAACCCACCCGATTTTGAGTTGGGGATAGCTTGACCGTCTTCGGCAGTGTCAAACGGGGCAGGCGTATGAAAGTAAACCGGATCTTCAGCCGCGGGCTGAAACCCGTGACCTTTTTTCGTGATCACGTGCAGCAACACCGGACCATCGATCTCGCGGACCATCTTGAGGTACTTCTTGACGAGGCCAATGTCGTGACCGTCGATCGGACCAAAGTACTTGAATCCAAACTCTTCAAACATCATGCCGCCGTGCAGGCCAGCCTTGACGCCTTCTTTGATTTGAAACAACAGTCGTTCCGTCGGATCCCCTAGCACTGGGACCTTGTTCAACATGTTGACGACTTCGTTCTTCACGCCAGTATAAAACTTGTTCGAGCGGAGTCGATCAAGGTAACTGGCGATGCCTCCCACGCGTGGGCAAATCGACATTTCATTGTCGTTCAAAACAACCAGCATTTTGCTATTTAGTTCCGAAGCATTGTTGATCGCCTCCATCACGATCCCCGAAGGAAACGCCCCGTCACCGATCACCGCCACCGAATAGTTGTCTTGGCCCAAAATGTCTGAGCCACTTCGCAAACCGACGGCCGTGGAAACGCTACAACCGGCGTGCCCGGTCATGAACAAGTCGTAATCACTTTCCGCTGGATTCGGATACCCCATCAATCCGCCCTTGGTGCGGATCGTATGAAATTCGTCGTAGCGTCCAGTGATCAATTTTTGGGGATAAATCTGATGACCGGTGTCCCAAATCAAGTGGTCATTGAGAAAGTCGTACGTGCTATGCAGCGCGAGCGTTAACTCGACGACACCTAAATTCGAGGCAAAATGCGCAGCTCGGAAGCTGACCAGATTACATAGCGTTTCGCGAATCTCGTCAGCAACTTGATTAAGCTGCGGCAACGACATCTCGTGCAGCTGAAGAGGAGATTGAATGGTTGGCAACAATTTGGTCATGATTACTGTGTCCTATTAACGACGAATCTTGCAAGTAACTCCAAAGGTGTTGCGGCATCTTTGAACGGCTTGAGCGAATCGATGGCGGCGTCGACCATTTCTTCCGCACGGGCCTCGCTTGCTTCTTCTCCGATTACGGCTGGGTAAGTCTGCTTGCCGAGCTCTGCATCCTTACCCGTTCGCTTACCCATTTTGGCTTGGGAACCTCGTAAATCCAACAGATCATCTACGATTTGGAACGCTAAACCCAAGTGTTTTCCATAATTTACCAGACAATCCCGGTATTCGTCACTCGCACCTGCAGTCAAAGCCCCCATTTCGAGTGAAACAGTCAACAAAGCGCCGGTCTTGCGGCGGTGAATCCGCTCCAACGCTTTTAAATCCGCGGGAGCGAATTGCAGGTTGAGATCGTCAGCCTGACCGCCCACCAATTGGCAAGGACCCGCTGCCTTAGCCAAAGCCAAGACGCATTGATTGGCAATATCTGCCGGACGAATGTCCCGTGACATGATTTCAAACGCCAACGGAACCATAGCATCGCCCGCCAAAATTGCCGTGGCTTCGTCAAACTTGATGTGACAAGTCGGCAGTCCCCGGCGAAGCTCGTCATCATCCATCGCCGGCAAATCGTCATGGATCAACGAATAATTATGAATCATCTCGACAGCACAAGCCGCCGGCATTGCGTTGGAAATCTCTCCACCGCACATCTTGGCAGCCGTCAATACCATCAAAGGACGAATGCGTTTTCCTGGCGCGAGCAGACAATACCGGATCGCTTCACGTAGATGATCCGGACAGTCGTCGTCTAGCAACGAGTAGCGGTCAAGCTGTTCATCAATTTGAGCTCGAAACGATTCGATTTCAGGTGGGAAAAGTGCCGCATCCGAAGTTGTCATCAACCAAAATCCAAACGATTAGTGTTCACGCGAATCGGAATACATTTCCGTTGACGTCCG